>JAFSCG010000228.1 GCA_017436885.1 Clostridia bacterium
CTTTCTCCCTCGGGGAGAGATGCGCCCGTAATGATAACGGGGTCGGCAGATACGGAATCGGTAAAATACAGCTCCTCGGTCTTATACTTGCCGTTTATTACGGCGTACAGGCTGCGGGGCTGCTTTGCCGCCTCGTAGCTTCCGTATACCCACAGGGTATTAAGGTCAACGGGTGCGTCGTATTTTACGGTGATGCAGCCCTCTCCCGAGAAGGTATAAAGATCGTCCCTTGTGTGCTTGGTGTAGGCAACTATACCGTCGGTAAGAGCATCAACGTTGCCGCTGACGGCAGTAAGCTCGCTGCTTACGGTAACACCGTCAAGCTTTTTGTAAAGTCCCGCTGCACCCGAGGGCAAAGGCTGCTTTGCAATGGAGGGACCGTTTATTGCCAGCTCTCCGTTTTTCCTTACTATCAGCTTATCGCAGCAGGGGGTGCGGTCGGAGATCGGGTTATTGGTATTGGTAACGCTGGAATGAGAATGGTAAACGAGGTAGGTCTCCGTTCCGTCGGGGGATGGGGTAATGTTGCAATGGCCCGTTCCCGAGGTGGTGATGCCGTCGCCCTGCACGATGGGATTGTCCGCGGGCTTTACGTAATTACCGAGAGGGCTGTCGGAAACAGCGTAGCCAACGCAGTAGTGGACGGAGGCGTAATAATTTGCGGAAAATAGCATATAATACTTGCCGCCGCGCTTGAATACGCAGGGCCCCTCGTTCCAGATAACGCTGCCGGAGATAAGCTCCCAATCATTTGTGGGCGTGGTAAGCAGCACAGGCTCGCCTATGGTGGCGGTAAGGTCGGATGTCAGCTCCACACCGTAGCTCTGGCTTACGCGCTTGCCGTCTATCCAGTTTTCGCAGTTATCGCGGGAGAAGTAGAGGTATATTCTGCCGTCGTCGTCAAAGAACAGGCTTGCGTCGATAACGCTGTACCCGGGAGCAAGTAGAGGATGATCGTTTACGTCAATAAAGGGTCCCTCGGGCTTTTCCGATCTTGCAAGACCGATGCTGTGGCGCGTTTGATCGTTTGCCGCGGAATATACCATGTAATACGCGCCGCGGTACTTATACACCTCGGGTGCCCAGAAGCATTTTGTGCCGAAGGTCCGCTCGGTAACCTTGTAGCTATCGCCGCAGAAATCCCATTTTTTCATGGTTTCGGAGGACCAGCATTTGTACTTTCCTCCCGTACAATACATGTAATATTTGCCCGAGTCGCTGTCGTAAAGGGCAAAGGGGTCGCCTATCTTGTCTATCTCTCTGTAAGGGCAGACCATGTAATCGCTTTCGTTTATGGGTTTGACCTTGATATCGGTGTACTTCACGGTGTTTTCTCCTTTGATATTTAAAATCTGTTATTAACTTGCAAAAATTCCGCCGCCGTGATGCAAACGTCGGCTCGGTTCATGGCAACCTCTATTCTGTGGCATCCCACACCAACGGTAACGGGCAGATAAACGCTGTCCCCCGAGGCAAGACCCTCGGCGTTCGCCGTTTTATAAAGGGCGGCACCGCAATACCTGCCGCCGTCGCAGGCAAGCATGATGTTTATTATGGCGTTCGACGCGTTGGTAAACGAAAGCTTAAGATAAGCCTCCTTGTCGGTTTCCGACACGATGTCCACAGCAAAGCCGCCCTCGTAGCAGGTAAGGCTTGCGGTACCCGCAGGGCTCTCCTCCACGGCAACGATGCATATATCGTCCGTAATGGCGTAGCCCTCCTCGTCTCCGCGGGTGATGATGCCGATCTCCGCTTCCGTATCCCATGCGGTAAAGGTCAGGGTGCGCAGCACGGGCTTATGGGCTACGTATTGGGTAAAGCCCTCGGTGGAGCTGACGGAAGCGCAGCTTCCCTGCCCTGCATCACCACGGGCAAACAGGAATGCGTCCGTGCCCTGTGTGGTCATTATAAACGCGCTCAAAGTGTATTTTCTGCCAACGGTAAGACCCGTTATCCTCTGCGCAAGCTCGGTATTTGCGGCAAGACGAGCTCCGCACAGACCTGCGGTGGCAAGGGGAGTTATCTCCGCTTTACCGCATTTAACGCTCCAATGGGAAAGATCGCCCGCTTCAAAGCCGTTATTCATTATAACGGGTGCGTCGTAATGCTTCAGCGGGTCATGGGGAACGTAATAATTCTCCTCGTCCCAATAGCCGCCGTTTTCCTTAAGAATGCTCTCAAAGTTCTCGCGGTACATATCGACGATGTGCGTTATCGTAAGCCTGTGAGGAAGGGCAAGGGCATTCATCCAATACATTTCCTTAAGCCCCTCGGGCGGGAGGTTGGTTATAACGCCCTTTCCGTCCTGCCATACAAGCTCGTTTACCTTATCGGGCAGAACGCTCATGCCCTTTATAATAGCCACCACCGTCAGCGCGATACCGCAGGTGCTCTCGCAGTCGTAGCCCGCAAGCGCGCCTATTTTGCAGGTCTCCATGTAGTCCCCGCCTCCGTAAAGAAGATCAAGCAGTACAAAGGCGCAGTTTACGGTATTGTTTGTCATTCTGGTGTCGCCCGCAACGTAATACTTATCCTCCAGCGCATGATATGCGGCACGCCAATCGTCGGGGTAACGGCGGTAAAGCTCGAACACCTCGTCAATTACCGAGCGTTGCCATGCCCCCTCGGGGAACACGTCCGCCGAGCTGCGGATAAGTGCGGGAATATCACTTTCAAAATACGCGCGGGACATCATTACGGCAAACAGCCGCGCCCAGCCAACGTTGTCGCGCTCGCCCGTAACGGAGGCAAATATGCCCGAAATACGGGCTGCGGTCTCGGGCATTCCTGCGGCGTTCATTCCGAGGGTATCGGCACCGAGATACGGCTCGGTACAATAGCTGTACTTGTTGCCGAACTCCGTATTGCCCGCAAATTGAGGCAGATACCCGTACTTTTTGATATAGCCGCAGGCACCCGCATAGCGATTGCCGCCGCCCATATCGTAAATATCGTATTTTGTCCATCCGTCGGAAACGTACTTCTGGCAGATCGTTCCCTTTTCGCGATACATATCCTGCAGAATATACTGATTGAAGATATCAACGCTGAAATCGTCGTCTATCCACGTTTCCCAGATGCCCGTTGATTCGTTTTTTATCAGCTTGTTGGTGTGAACCTTGTGGGGGTTGGGTCCCGCATAGGGTCCCGCGCAAATGGCAAACCAATCGTCGGGCATGCCTATCATTCCCCTGTCCGTACCGGGAAGGGTAACGAACTCGTAGCCCGTAAGCATGCCGACCACCTGCGCCACAAAGCCTGCCGTGGTCTTATCCACGTAGTCCGCCTTGCTTATTACCCTATAATCCCTTGTTTTGACCTGCTCCTTCATATCAATTCTCCTTTCGCCGATGCGTTCGGACTTAACTCGGATCACAGTCTTTATTTTAATATAACATATCCGCGGCCTGTAATCAACCTGCCGCGGATATTTTTAAATGCTTTTTATTGTAATATCTGCACTATCAGTTCTCTGCCGCCTTGTCTGCAAGACCTGTGAAAAATTGATTTATTTTCTTCAGCTGCAGCGTTGCGGGACGTTCCATAGACTTATAGCGGGATGCCCAAGCTGAGCTGCTGTCGCGGAAAACGTAAAGCAGATTTTTGTTGATGTTTGCGGGCTGATAGTAGTATCCGATATCAAACACACGGTTGGCATAAATAAGGTCGAGCATAGGACGGCTTTCCTCGTCGCGGATGATGCTGCCGTAGAGCATTTTATCGTAGTAGGCAGGGCGAACGTACTCGCGGGAATAATAACCGATGGTTTCCAGAATAACACCCGTGCGTTCAGCGTCCTCCTGATGATACGGCATACTGAGGAAGCGGGAATTATACGGCGCAACGGTACAGTAATAGCGATCCTGATCTTCCGTGTACTTAAACACGGGAAGAATACCGTAATCCGTTTCCATATCGCGGAACTTTGCGGTTACACCAAGCCAGGTAAAAAGGAACAGTCCCTTATCCTGGGGGAACATAGTAAACTCCAAAGGAGAGCTTGCGTTAAAGGTCTTCTTTCCGCTTGCATCGAAGGTGTGCTGATAACGAAGAACTGCGTTGCTTTCCACAACGAAATCGGTGTAATCCTTGAAAGCACTTACAACGCCCTCCGTACCAAGGGTAAGCACCATATCGCCGTTTTCATCCACAACACAGCATCTTTCGCCGGCGCCGTTAACGATGGCGTAGATGGCATCGTCCCAAACAAGAGAGCCGTATCGGTCCTCGTCTGTGAACTTTTCGTCGCCGTTCAGATCCTCGTATACCAGCAGGCTGTATTCCTTCCACTTATCAAGGGTCCATTTGCCCTCGTTTACGAGGCTGTAAAGATCGGGGATATTTTTTTCCTTGGCGAGCTTTTTATTGAAAGCGATAACGATGGTAGAGTTGAAGTTATCGATACTGAAATCTCCGGTGGTAAAGAACTGCATTCCCTTGATCTCAAGGCTTTCGACTGCCATCTGATCCCACCACTCGTTTTTGAAATCGATGGTGTCAACGCTGTTCATATCGTGGTTTGCATCGTTGTATGTTATCATAGACTGGTCGTATGCGGGGAGAATGACCGCATCGTAGTTGCAGTCGCCTGCTGTCTTTTCCCTGATCATCACGCCATATCCCTCGGCGGATCCGGTAGTGCTTCTGCACACCACTTCCTTTGAATCGATAAGGATATCAAGTCGGTCGCACACTGCGGTATTGCGTTTGAATACCGCATCGTCAAGCACCGTTGCATTGTCCTCCTTATAGGAGAAATCGTAAATGGACGTAACGAGGCTGAAGGTTCCCTCAAGGACAAGGAACTCGTATCCGTCATAGCTCATCCTCTCGATTGGACAGGGATCAACGGGCTCGGTTACGGGAGGCTCGGTGGTAACGATGGGGTCGGTAACGCTAATGCCGCCGTCGGTGGTTACAGCGGGAGTGGTGGTGCCGCCGCAGGAAGCAAGCACAAGAGTGCCTGCCAGCATAAGCATCGCAAGGGCAAAAGAAACGATTCGCTTCATGTCTTTTTCTCCTTTGTTTTATTACAGCCAGAATACGTCTTCGGAGGGCGTTTCCACGTCGTCCTCGGGTGTTACTATGGTGTAGCTCTCGTTATTATAGTCTACGGTTACCACGGTGCCGTCGGAATAGGTGGTCTTGTATACTCCGTCGCTTACCTTAACGTGGTCGTCCATAAATTCATATTGGAGATGCTTCAGCTTCTCGTACTCGTCGTACGCCTTTTTAATGGCAACGGCGGCTTTTTCGATGTTCTCGTCGTTATTGCACAGCAGGTCGATATCTCCCATCCAGTTGCGATCCGCGCCAAACTTGCTGTGGAAGTACATAACGGGACGCGCACCGTATTCAAGATACTTAAGATGCTGATATTCTTCCTTGATGGTGTAGTTGATCGTCTGGGAGGTGGCATTGGAAAGGATGATACCGTGGTAAACAAGCTGCCAGAAGGGGATGCTATCGTCAAATAGGGGATTCATCTCGTGGGTGAGCTTGGATTGAACGCCTACGTAGAGTATGGAATCCACGTCGGAGTTCATAAAGTCCATATATCCCTCGCACTGATAACCGCCAAAGAGCTTGGTGGCAAGCTGTGCGCATTTGCGGAAGTATTCCCTTGCCTGCTTGCGGCTGACGGGATGGTCGGGATGATAGCACTTTTCGGGGATTATGGCGGTAAACTCGTCGATATAGTGCAATCCCATAAAGCCGTAGGAGCGCACCTCGGGAAGGTCCTTCACGGCGTAGTCTTCGTATGCGGTCTTGGCGCAAAGGCTCCAAGGGTCGCCGCCGTTAAGACCCTTTTCCTTGTAGTGGTCGCGGAGGTAAGGGATAAGCTTGCCATCTGCGTCCTTCTTGTAGGTTAGCTTTTCCCAATCCCAGTTATTTGCTATCTCGTACGCACCGCAGGAAACGGTGTGGCAGACAACCTGATAACCGAGGCGCTGTGCGCGGGCAATGAACTCGCGGAGCTTATCGTCGCCGCCGTATCGCTCGTCGGAGGGATACTGCTGGGGGAAGCGTCCGTCGTGTCCTCCGGGGCCCCAACCCACAAGGCAGATCTCAGCTTTATCAACGCCGTGAGCCTGCAGGCGATCCACGATCTTGTTAAGAGTGTCAACGGTTGCGGCAACGTACATCTCGGGCTCGTTTTCGATAGTCTGACTGCGAACGGGCGTGGGAATGGGCTTCCAGCCCATACGGATGCGCAGCTCAAGGCAATCGGCGGCACGGCGCAGGGGCTCGCGCTGCTTAACGCGCTGGCGGAGAGGCACGCAGCCCGCATCCTTAAGGCGGGATGCACGGTAGAAGCGAGCCATATCGGAATAGGTGGCGTTGGGCATCTTGTGGTAGGTAATTACCACGTCCTCGTCGGGAACGTCGCCGTCAAAGCGGAAGTGAGAGGAAATGGAATACACGCCGCCCTTCACCTCAACGTAGAAGCGTGCGTCGAAATCCTCCTGCTCAATATGTACGAATACCGCCCTTTCGTTTGCGCAAAGTCCGCATACGGGAGTTCCGGCAGGCCAGGATCTGTAGAGGGTGTCCGGCTTTTCGTCATAATAGCAGAGGGCGTAGCCGTAATAGAAATTGGTGGGAAAGAACATATAGCCCTCATCACCCGCTTTTGCGGTAGTAAGAGACGAGCGCACGAGGAGAGTGTCCGCCCTGTGAGAGGCAAGATAGTCCTTGGATACGGTAACAGTGACCGTGTCGCCCTTTTCGACTATTTCGGGAACAACGTCAAAGGAATTACCGTCAACGTCAAAAGCTTCAAAAACAAATTTTTCGGTGCACATTATTAAGTACCTCACGTTTTTTAATCGTCAATATCATATTAACAGATACATACGTGGCATAACAATGTAATTTTTCACAAAACTATTGTGTTTTTCGGTTTTTTGTGTTAGCATTTGGGGTAAAGAGGTGATAAGATTGATTCCGATCAATATGACAGAAATAAACGAAAATACATTGTTTTGCCATGTTTCCGGACTGTTACAGGTGTGGAATTATATGGAATCATTCAGCTTTTTGGGGCGTCCTCGCCCTTGGCACGGCTTTATGTACGTGAGATGCAGCAAAGTTGTGTTTACTGAAAAAAACGGCAAAACACTTACCGCCGTGGACGGAGATCTTATATACATTCCAAAGGATACCGAATACGTGGTGCAGTTCTTCTGCCCCTCGGGAGACGTTGCGGACCTGCTTGTAAATTTCAACGCGTATGACACAAGCGGAAACGAGTACACCTTTGCAAGTAAGATAACCTGCGTTTTTTCCGACACGCCAAAAAGCATTTCCGACCGTATGCAAGCCATAGCCGAACAAAGCATAAGTATGAATTCACCTCATCTTGCGGTTACGGAGGTATTTTACGGATTGATGTCACGCATTATTTCCCACAGCCTTTCCGAAACCCAGGAGGACCCCAAAAAACGCTCCGTGAGCAAGGCCATAGTTTACATAGATAACCATCTGAACGAAAACACGCCCGTAACGGAGCTGGCAAAAAAATGCTTGATGAGCGAAACGGCATTCCGCAAGGTGTTCCGCGAGATCACGGGCACATCCCCTGCAAAATACAAAATGCTCAAAAAAATACAGAAAGCACAAAGCATTCTCCAAAGCTCCCCGGAGGTATCGGTAAACGAGGTGGCTTATATGCTGGGCTTCTGCGACGTTTCGTATTTTTACAAGGTGTTTTTTGAAATAACGGGAACTACACCGAAGAAGGTAAGAGAACTATAAAAAAGCTGCTGTGGAGAAAGCCCCACAGCAGCTTTTTTATAGCTTTATCGGAATCGTACCATTTATTATCACGCTATCGGGTCGGACGTCGCATTCCGCCGCAACCACCTTAACACCCAATGCCGCCGCGCGGCGAAGCTCCGCACCGAATTCGGGATGGGTGGCGTCGTTCGGCTCAAAATGCTTCATGCCGCTCATCTGGATAACGAAGATAACGTACGCATCAAATCCCGCCTCCATTGCGCGGACAAGTCCGCGCAGGTGCTTTATTCCGCGCTCCGTCGGTGCATCGGGAAAACGGGCAACGCCATCCTCCTCCAAGGTAACACCCTTCACCTCCGCAAAGCCGCGTTTTTCCCCATCCTCGAAATAGATGTCGAAACGCGAATCCTCGAAAAACACCTCGCGTTTTATTTTTGCAGTTGCACCCACCAAATTACCGCATATCCATTCTGCCGCAACGGCATTCGGCAGCTGCGAATCCATATTGATAAGCAAGGGAGAAAGACCCGCTCTCTCCTTTTCCACGGCAACGAGGTCGTATTCGGTCTTTCTGTTCTTTCCATCGGGGCGATGCAGATAAACGGTACGGTCGGGCACCAGCAGTTCCCTGCACCGTCCCGTGTTTTTAACGTGCACCGTTTTTTCTCCGCTGTCCGTTCTCACCACCGCAACAAAGCGGTTGGGGCGGCATATAAACCGCGCAGGGGTAATATTTTCGTATTTCACGTCCGCTCCTAAAACAATAACATTAGTGAAAATCCCGCAAGCAGTGCATAGGTCGCGCCACGCTCCGCACCACCCTCGTGGGTGTCGGGTATCATTTCGTCGCTTATTACGTACAACATCGTGCCGCCCGCAAAGGCAAGGAAAAATGGCAGCAAGGCACGGGAAACGGTAATGGCAAAATACCCCACAAGGGTGCCCACCACCTCTACAAGACCAGTAAGTGCGGCAACGAAAAAGGTCTTCTTCGGCGGTACGCCTGCAAGAAGCATGGGGGAAATGATAACCATGCCCTCAGGTACGTTCTGAAGGGCGATACCCCCTGCAATGAACAGCGCATCCGCCGTATTCCCCGAGCCGAAGCCCACACCTGCCGCAATACCCTCGGGCAGGTTGTGGATAGCGATGGCAAGCACGAACAAAATCACCTTGTCAAGCCGTCCCTTATCCACGGTGCTGTCCTGATGTCCGAAGGTGGCATGGATGTGGGGAACGAGCCTGTCAAGGGTGCTGACGCATGCCGCACCCGTAAAGATGCCGACGACCGTAACGACCACGCCAAAGCGTCCGCCATATTCAAGTGATGGCAGAACAAGCCCCAGCACCGCAGCCGCAAGCATTACCCCTGCGGCAAAGGCAAGCACTATATCGCTGAACCTGTGGGATATATTTTTAAAAACGAAGCCTATAACGGCACCAAGCACCGTTGCCCCGCCAACACCCAGCGCGGTAAGAAAAACTATCTCCATATCTACTCCACGGGGCTGTTTATCATTGTAGCATTATTATCCCCGTATTTCAATATATGAAAAAAACAAAAAGCCGTGCATTGCACGGCTTTTTGCTTCACGTCAGTTAAACATTGCCTCTATGTCCTCGACCGTATAACCGCTTACGATGGTAACGATAACAAAGGACATGTATTTATCTACCTTGCGAACGTAATACACCTGCTGCATATTAACGCCCATGGCGGACACGTTACATACAGCACGCAGATAATCATTATCGCCAAGCTTTACGGTATCGTACTTATCGGGGAAGGAAACAGTCATGCTCGTAACGTTGTCAAGCTGTTTTTTCATAGCCTCAAAATACTGTTCTTCCGTGATGTTCGTAGACAGCGTCTTTGCAAGATTTTCAAAGCCCACGTTGATATTGGTCCTTGTCAAGGTATCGGTAACGAGCATATCGTAAACGGTGGGGCTGTTCTCAAGCGCCTTTTTAAGATCGCCTTCCAAAAACTCCGCGCCGAGGCTCATTGCGTATGCGATCTCCTCGTCCGTGGAATATACCCAAGAGTCGGGTCTGGTGAACTGAATTCCGGTAAAATCGTTTTTGTAAACTGTTCCCTCAATAGTTCCGCGGGAAAGCTCCTTTTTTATTTCGGTGTCGCCGTTATCGGGGTCCTTTCCAAGCGAACAGCCTGCAAACAGCGCGGTGATCATGAGTGTTGCCATCAATAAAGAAATAAGCTTTTTCATTTTGTTCTCCTTGCAGTTATTATTCAAATTGCGCACAACGCCGCAAAAGCGTGACAGACCCAACTCGGGTCCGATTACATTTTACCACATATAGCAATAAAAGTAAATACCGTTTTGTTAACGATCAGGCAGATAAAACCAACGAATACGCTGATTTTTCGTTTTTACTAACTTTTAAAGATCCAACGAAATCCGAATGATCTCTTTTTTCAGCTTCTCTGCATAATTCACAGCTATTACAGTACCGCTCTTTTTGGTGGACATACTTTCAGAATGTTCGCAACACACTACACAAAAACGACTGTTCCTTATCATTTCGAAGTTGCGTTCCACATATACCGCCTTTCCTGCACGGAGTATCTTTTCGGGGTAATACGTATCGTCATAGCTTTCAAGCAGATATGCCTTGTAGTCATCGCTGATCGTGGGGTATTCTGCTCGTACGTATATCCTTTTAATATGCGGGTATTTTGACTTTATTTTAGTAACCGCTTCTAAACACAAACTATTGAAATTGCTTCTGCTCCCGAATAAAAAAGTATCTATTTTCTCTTGCACGATCAATTTTTCAACAATACCATATACTTTATTTTTCAACTCTTCGGTTTCAAGAACATTCCGATGTCCGAAAAAACAACACGTATACTTCGTCATTCTTTTTTGCTCACTTTACTTAATTATGCGCTATGTTTATTACATATCCTCATATTATTACACTTTTGCTCTGTATATTAGTCAAGTGCTTAATGTTATGTACAGTAAAAAAGATTATCTAAAAGTATAATAATATCTAAGAAGGATGGTGAACGAAATGAGCAAGCAAGTAGATTTCAAAAATAGAGATAGATTTATTCAATTAGGAATTGCCATTGCCGCACTACGCAAAATGCGCGGCCTATCCCAAGAACAGCTCTCCGAGAAAGCAAATGTCAGCCGTTCACATATCAGTGCTATAGAAGCACCGGGATTAGTGCGTCCCTTCTCACTGGACGTGTTTTTCAACATTGCAGATGCTTTAGAGATCGATCCGGCTGATCTGATCAATGCATCGGTATTCCCCGACAAGATATTAAAGAACAAGAAGTAAATCCAATACATGTTACGGAGATAGTGGTTCTGTGGATTATCGCGAACGCATGCGTGGCTTAAGAGAAGATAAAGATCTGTCCCAAGCACAACTCGGAAAGCTTATCAATAAATCCCAACAAGGCTATAGCCATATAGAAAACGGCAGAGCAGATCTTAGCATAGAGGATCTTATAACACTATGTAAATTTTATAAAGTTTCCGCAGATTATTTTATTGGTTTAAAGGATAAATAAGGGTTGCCTCACACAAGAGTGTTTTAGGCAACCCCTACTTTTTATATTTTATTACAAATAGTTTATGGGGATAACCTTGTCCTCCCCCTTCAAGGTAACGAGCTTATCGTACAGACAAATAACACCGCCGGGACCGCGTTTTACATTATTGATCATGTCAAGAGCGCTGAATGAGTCAATATCTTTTTTTGAAGGATCGACGTGCTTTTTCATTTCAAGAGGATACAATGTTCCTCCATCTTCAATAAGCAGATCGATCTCTCTCATGTCCTTGTCGCGATAGAAATACAACGGCAATTCAAGAACGCCTTTATTGTAATACGATTTTATAATTTCAGATATGACAAACGTCTCGAAGAATGCGCCCGCCATAGCTCCGTTTTTCAGAACTTCCGGAGTGTTCCACTTTGTAAGATACGCCGCCAAACCGGTGTCGAGGAAATACAGTTTCGGAGTTTTAACGGCTCTTTTCACAACGTTGCCGGAATAAGGCTGCAGGAGATAAACGATATTGGATGCGACGAGAATAGACAACCAACGTTCTGCCGTGGGTTGACTGATCCCCACATCACGTGCCAGCGACGCCAAGTTAAGAAGATGTCCCGTGGAGGCAGCGGCAGCTATCATGAATTTCGTGAATTTTATCGTGTCGCCGATCTCGGATAGTTCCCTTACGTCTCGCTCAATGTAGGTGCGTACGTACGCACCGTAAAACATTTGCCAATCAAAATCCGGATTTTCTCGAAGCTCGGGCATGGAACCGCGATGGATGATCTTCCAGACATCATCGTAGGAAATATCTGCAAGATGCATTTTTCTTTCAGTAAAATACTCCGACGTTGGGATAAACGGAGTGTCTGAGCTGACATCATACATCTCTCTCAAGGAAAGACCAAGCAAGGTAACAAGACCAATACGACCCGCAAGTGATTCGCTGACACCTTTCATCATTTTAAATTGCTGAGAACCGCACATATAAAACTGACCCTTTTTGCGGTCTCTGTCAAGATACATCTTGATCTGTTCAAACAGCGCAGGGGCTTTTTGAATTTCGTCAACAAAAACGGGCGGTGGGTTATCCTTAAAGAAAGTTGCACTTTCTTCCTCCGCACTTGCACGAAGAATGGGATCGTCAAGCGTAACCTTGCCTATATTGCCCGTTAGCTTATCAAGCATGGTTGTTTTACCGACTTGTCGCGGTCCCGCAACAAGCACTGCGCCAAACATTTTCGACAGTTGTTCAACTGTTTTTTCAGCGTGTCTTTTAATATACATTCAGCTGCACCCTTTCGTCCAATTTAATATTCGATATTATTATAGCCGAAACAAAAACAAATATCAACCCTTTTTTGAAATTTTACAATAAAAGTCGGCGAATTGCAAAAACAATATTCTCCGACAAGATATTAAAGAACAAGAAGTGAATCTAAAATGCGAAGCCCTTGGTCATTTTCGACCAAGGGCTTCATTATATCAGGATATATATCAGAACAATCCGCTGATCTTGCCGTTTTCGTCAACGTCGATCTTCTCTGCCGCGGGGGACTTGGGAAGTCCGGGCATGGTGAGGATATCGCCGGTGAGAACAACGATAAAGCCTGCGCCTGCAGAGACCTTAACGTTCTTTACGGTAACGGTACAGTTCTCGGGTGCGCCGAGCTTTGTGGTATCGTCGGAGAAGCTGTACTGGGTCTTTGCGATACATACGGGGCACTTATCAAATCCGAGAGCGGTAAGCTGCTCTATCTGCTTTTTTGCGTTGGGCATTACGGTAATGCCTGCGCCGCCGTATACCTTCTTTACTACTGCCTCGATCTTTTCCTCAATACTGCAGTTAAGCTCGTAGCTGAAGGTAAAGTTGCCCTTTTCCTCCTCGCAGAGGCGTACTACCTCGCGGGCAAGCTCCTCGCCGCCCTTGCCGCCCTCTGCCCAAACGGTGGAGAGAACGGTGTTTACGCCAAGCTCGCGGCACTTGGAGATGATGAAGTCGATCTCCTTATCCGTATCGGTGGGGAAACGGTTGATGGCAACAACACAGGGAAGCTTATACACGTTTTTGATATTGGAAACGTGGCGAAGGAGGTTCGGGATACCCTTTTCAAGAGCTACCAGATCCTCGGTTCCAAGCGCGGTCTTTGCAAGACCGCCGTGCATCTTAAGTGCGCGAACGGTACCAACGACTACGACCGCATCGGGGGTAAGGCCAGCCATGCGGCACTTGATGTCGAGGAACTTTTCAGCTCCGAGATCGGCACCGAAGCCTGCCTCGGTTACGGTATAATCGCCCATCTTAAGGGCAAGCTTTGTTGCCATAACGGAGTTACAGCCGTGAGCGATGTTTGCGAAGGGACCGCCGTGTACGAATGCGGGAGTACCCTCGAGGGTCTGAACCAGATTGGGCTTTATTGCATCCTTAAGGAGCGCGGTCATTGCGCCAACTGCCTTAAGATCACCTGCGGTAACGGGCTTATCGTCGTAGGTATAGCCAACGATGATGCGGGAAAGCCTTTCCTTCAGATCGGTGATGGAGTTGGAGAGGCAGAAAACAGCCATGATCTCGGATGCAACGGTGATGTCAAAGCCGTCCTCGCGAGGAACGCCGTTTGCCTTGCCGCCCATGCCGTCCACAACGAAGCGGAGCTGACGGTCATTCATATCAACGCAACGCTTCCACGTGATCTTTCTTACGTCGATGCCGAGGGCATTTCCCTGCTGGATGTGGTTGTCAAGCATTGCGGCAAGCAGGTTGTTTGCAGCACCGATGGCGTGGAAGTCGCCTGTGAAGTGGAGGTTGATATCCTCCATGGGAACTACCTGTGCGTATCCGCCGCCTGCGGCTCCGCCCTTAACTCCGAAAACGGGTCCGAGAGAGGGCTCGCGGAGGGCAACGGTAACGTCCTTGCCGATCCTCTTAAGTCCGTCGGCAAGACCGATGGTAGTGGTGGTCTTTCCCTCTCCTGCGGGAGTGGGGGTAATAGCGGTAACAAGGATAAGCTTGCCGTTCTCGCGGTCGGTATCATTCAAAAGCGCAGGGTCTACCTTTGCCTTGTAGTTACCGTACTGCTCGATGTACTTTGCATCAACGTGAGCGCGCTTTGCGATCTCCGTTATATGCTGCATCTGGCACTCCTGTGCTATCTCGATGTCGGTTTTGTAACCCATTTTTGTTTCCTCCGATATTATCGAATTATTTAAAATACTTTACAGCCGCCTCGAACATGCGGATATCGTAGTTGCCGGGAACGTTTTTGTAAAGACCGCTTCCGATGCGCTCGCTGTGTCCCATCTTACCGAATACGCGTCCGTCGGGAGAGGTGATTCCCTCGATGGCGAACATGGAATCGTTGGGATTGAAGTGAACGTCGCCGGTTGCGTTGCCCTTAAGGTCAACGTACTGGGTGGCTATCTGACCGTTTGCGGCAAGCTGACGGATAAGCTCGTCGCTTGCTATAAATCTGCCCTCGCCGTGGGAGATCGGCACGTTGTATACCTCGCCTACGTTGGTGTATGCAAGCCAAGGAGACTTGTTGGAGGCGATACGGGTGCGAACTATGCGGCTCTGGTGACGGGCGATGGTGTTGAAGGTGAGGGTGGGGCAGGTATCGTCGGTATCTATGATCTTACCGTAAGGAACCAGTCCCAGCTTGATAAGCGCCTGGAAGCCGTTGCAGATACCGCACATAAGTCCGTCGCGGTTTTCAAGCAGGTCGGTTACGCCGTCCTTTATCTCGCCGTTGCGGAAGAATGCGGTAATGAACTTTCCGCTTCCGTCGGGCTCGTCGCCGCCGGAGAAGCCGCCGGGAATAAATATCATCTGCGCGTCCTTCAAGCTCTTTGCGAAGCCCTCGATGCTCTCGCTGATAGCGGAAGCCGTAAGGTTGCGGATAACGAATATCTCAGGCTCGGCACCTGCGTCGCGGACCGCCTTTGCGCTGTCGAACTCGCAGTTTGTGCCGGGGAATGCGGGGATAAGCACCTTGGGCTTTGCGTGCTTGACTGCGGGTGCGGGATAGGAGCTTGCCTTGTATTCAAAGTTCTTCATCTCGCCCTTGCTGTCGGGAATATTGCAGCTGAACACGCTCTCGAGCTTGTTTTCATAAGCGTTGAGCAGGCTGTCGAGAGAAAGCGCCTCTGCGCCAAGAACGATGGACGCATCCTCGGTAACCGTACCGATAAGCTTGCCCTCGTTTACGTCGGCACCGACCTCGAGGAGGAATGCGCCGTAATTATATCCGAAGATCTCCTGAACGGTAACGTCCTCCGCATACTTAAAGCCGAGGGAGTTACCGAATGCCATCTTCATTACCGCCTCTGCAATGCCGCCCATGCCGGGAGTGTAGCAGGAAACAGCCTTTCCGGAACGGAGAAGGGTGGTTACCTTATCGAAGCACGCAAGGAGGGATGCGGTAACGGGAAGTCCGTTGCTGTCAAGCTCGGGAGCAATAAGCACGACCTTATTGCCTGCCTTTTTGAACTCGGGGGAAACGATATCGCCGACCTTTTCGGTGGTGATAGCGAAGGAAACGAGAGTGGGAGGAACGTCCAGCTGCTCGAAGGAGCCGCTCATGGAGTCCTTACCGCCGATAGAGCCGATGCCCAGCTCCATTTGCGCCTTGAAGGCACCAAGGAGCGCCGCAAGGGGCTTGCCCCAACGCTTTGCATCCTTGCCAAGCTTCTCAAAATATTCCTGGAAGGTGAGGTACACGTCCTCGAATTTTGCGCCCGTGGCAATAAGCTTACATACGGACTCGATAACTGCGAGGTATGCGCCGTGGTAGGGGCTCTGCTCGGTAATGAAGGGGTTGTAGCCCCAGGACATAACGGAGCAATCGTCGGTATGCTTCTTTTCCACGGATATCTTCTGCACCATTGCCTGAATGGGGGTAAGCTGATTCTTACCGCCGAAGGGCATAAGCACGGTGCCTGCACCGATGGTGGAATCGAAACGCTCGGAAAGTCCGCGCTTGGAGCAGATGTTAAGATCCTCGGCAAGTGCGGTATAATTTTCCGTAAAAGTTCCCTTGATCTCCTTTGCCTTGATGGCGGGCTTTGCGGGTGCAACGGTAATATGCTTATCGGCACCGTTGGAATTAAGGAACTCGCGGCTGATATCAACGATCTTATTACCGTTCCAGTTCATAACGAGGCGCTTTTCCTCCTTGACCACCGCAACGGGACATGCCTGAAGGTTTTCCTTTGTGGCAAGGGCGAGGAACGCGTCCACGTTCTCCTTTTCGATACAAACGGCCATTCTCTCCTGAGACTCGCTTATTGCAAGCTCGGTGCCGTCCAGACCCTCGTACTTTTTGGGTACTGCGTTAAGGTCTATTTAAGTCCGTCGGCAAGCTCGCCGATGGCAACGGAAACGCCGCCTGCGCCAAAGTCGTTGCAGCGTTTGATCATGCGGGAAGCTTCTCCATTTCTAAACAGTCTCTGGAGTTTTCTCTCTTCCGGCGCGTTGCCTTTCTGCACCTCTGCGCCGCAGCTTTCCAGGGAACTGACGTC
>JAFSCG010000229.1 GCA_017436885.1 Clostridia bacterium
AAGAAAGATATTTAAAAATAAGTAAAAATTTGCATCAAAAAAGAACCTTTTTCAAGATGGCTTTGAAAAAGGTCTTGTTTTTGCGCCCATTTTTCATATTGATCCGAGTTAAAAAGAGCTTTCCTTATGTAGATTTGCAACGTAACTACAATTACGTTACAAAGAGCAGATCACAGAAAGGAAATGACCATGAAGAAAACACTTCTCAAGAACATTGCGCTTGTACTTATAAGCTCAATGCTCACCGCAACCCTTGTTGTCGGCGGAACTGTTGCATATCTTCAGGACACCGACAGCGACGTGAACGTTATGACCGTTGGTAACGTTTACATTGAACAGAACGAGTATGAGCGTGTTGTTGAAAACGGCGCTTACAAGGTAGAAAACGGTTCTTATGTACTTAAGGAATTCTCTCAGGCTAAGCCGCTCTATCCTGCAACTGAGCTCGATGCTAACGGCAACCCCTACAACCACGGCGCAGGTAACTGGGATACCACTACGGTCGACATGTCTCAGGTAGGTTCTCAGGGCCTTCAGAAGGTATTTACCTCTAAGAACGCACAGGATAAGATCGTTACCGTTAAGAACACCGGCAAGTCTGATGCTTATGTGCGTACTTGGATCGCACTGGAAGATCCTTTTACTGAAGGCCGGATCGGTGTAAACGTAGGTAATAAGGATTATTATACGCAAACTTCCTGGACCACTGTGGAAATTGACGGCGTGCAGTATTCTGTATCCTGCTTCACCTATAAGGAAGCACTTAAGCCTGGTGAGGTGTCCACTCCCTCCTTGTTCCAGGTATACCTGAATTATAAGGCAACTAACGAGGATATGGAACTCCTTGGCAATTCTTATGAGATCCTCGCATTCTCTCAGGCAGTTCAGACCGCAGGCTTTGCTGATGCTGCAACTGCTCTTACCACTGCTTTCGGTAGCGATCATCCTTGGAAGAACACCGTGATCGTTGCTGCCGACAATGAGGCAGAGCTTCTTAACGCACTTGCTTCCGGTAAGGACGTTATTCTCAACACAGACATCGTTGAGATCAATGAGACTGAATTTAATGGCAATGAAGCTAGCGTTACCCTTGCAGGCACCGGTGATGACAATTACGGCTATCTTGCATTTGTTCCCGAAAAGGGCGAAGATGCAAAGGTTGAAAATCTCACGGTAACCGGAACCGGTTTTGTTGAGGTTGGCCACTACGGTGTAGGCGGCGGAGATTATGAGATCAATAATCTCGTTCTTAAGAATATGTCCGCAACTTTGGGTGTTAGGGATGGCGCAAACTATGTGGCTCCCGTATTCTGCCATTACGGCAATGCTGTTATGAAGGATTGTGTAATGACAGGTGCTACTGGAACCAAGGCCGGCTATACTGCATATGATGCAGGATTTGTAAATGGTACTCACACCACCATTAACGGCGGCGAGTACGGTAAGATCTATCTTTGGTCTCAGGCTCATGTAACTATTTACGATGCAGAGATTGATACGATCGATTCCGCTGCTATTACAACAAAGAATCTTGGTAAGCTTACCATCGGTGCAGGCACTCACGTTGGCACTATCAACCTTGTTCCCGGAACTTATACTCCTGCGCTTGTAATTGAGGATGACGCAACTGTAGACGCAATTGTTTACAAGGGCGTAACTTATACTCAGGCTCAGTGGCTTTCTGCAAATCCGTAAATCCCGGTATTGAGTGATCAGCTTCGAGTTTTGACATCAAGTGAGATCATTAATGATATATTCCTTTCGAAAGAGAACAGCCCTTCCGTACAACGGCGGAAGGGCTGTTCTTATTTTATGGATTTGAACGTGTTGGCGGGAGCCTTGGTGAGCGTTCGGTCTCGGAGCACGCGCTCTGCGCTCGGGTAACAAAAGGAACTACGGTTACAGGATAAAACGTGCACTGCTTTGATTATTTAAGGAAAAATCTTGCTTCCTTATATCTGTGGTCGGCGTAGCCCGTAAAGATAACGAACTCGCCTGCCTCGGAAACGTGCTTGCATTCCGCGTTGTAGAAGCGGAGCATTTCCTCCGTTACCGTGAAGGTAACGGTCTTCTTTTCTCCCGGTGCAAGGGCGATCTTTTCAAATGCCGCAAGCTGCTGCACGGGACGCACGGTGCTTGCGTAAATATCCCTGAAGTACAGCTGTACCGTTTCTTTGGCGGCGTAATTGCCGACGTTTTTGACGGTTATCTTGACGGTAAGGGGTTTTTCAGCGGACATTTTTGTGTCCGACAGCTCCATGCTCTCGTATTCGAACTTGGTGTAGGAAAGACCGTGTCCGAAGGAGTAGAGGGGCAGGTTGCCGCAGCCGATGTAGTTGGAGGCGTATGCCTGATGCACGTCCTCTGCGGTCCACTTGGGACGACCCGTGGAGGGGTGATTGTAGTAGATGGGGCACTGACCGACTGCCTTGGGGAAGCTCATGGTTATCTTACCGCAGGGAACGGCGTCGCCGAACAGCAGGTCGGCGGCGGAGTTTCCGCCCTCGCTTCCGGGGAACCACATATCGAGTATTGCGGGGCAGTTAATATCCGTAAGAACCAAGGGGCGACCGTTGAAAAGTACCAGAGCGCAGTTGGGATTTGCGGCAACCACAGCCCGTGCAAGCTCCTCCTGCATTCCCGGCAGGCGAATATCTGCGCGGCTGTTGCCCTCTCCGCTGTACGTCTGGGGCTCGCCAAGGCAAAGCACCACCGCGTCTGCCTCCTTTGCGGCGGCAACTGCCTCAGAAAAACCGTCGGTGTTTTTATCGTTCCAGAGGGGCGAGCAGCCGTAGGCGGTTATTATCTCGGCGCCCGGTAGCTTTGCGCGTATACCGTCGGCAACGGTAACGCACTCGCTGTCCTTGCCGTGGCAGCTCCAAAAGCCCTTTATCTCATTGCATTCGGCAAAATGACCGATAACGGCGACCTTCTTCAGGTCCTTGGAGAAGGGAAGCACACCCTCGTTTTTCAGCAGAACGGCAGATTCGTTTGCCGCACGGCGGGCAATGGCGCGGTGCTCGGGGCAGAGGGCAAGGGCTTTCTCGCGCTCGGGACTTGCTCCGCGGTACGGATCGTCAAAGAGCCCAAGCTCCTTTTTCAGCTTCAGCACGCGCATTACGGCCTCGTCCACCTTCTTTTCGTCAATGGTGCCGTCGCGCACCAATTCGCAGAGGTGGTCGTGGTAGCCGTTGGACATCATCTCGATATCACAGCCGTTTTCAAAAGCCATTTTTGCGGCCTCGCGCATATTCTCGGCAATGCCGTGGGTCTTAAGCTCGCCGATGGCGTTGTAATCGGTAATGACAGTGCCGCGGAATTTCCATTCCTTTTTCAGCACCTGCTTCATCAGCCAGCTGTTGGCGGCAGAGGGAACTCCGTTAAGGGAATTAAATGAGGGCATTATCATTTTTACGCCCGCGTCGATGCATGCCTTGTAGGAGGGGAGATAGTATTCACGCAGTATGCGCTCGGAAAGCTCAACCGTGTTGTAATCTCTGCCCGCTTCCGCTCCGCCGTATGCGGCGTAGTGCTTCACGCAGGCGGCAAGGTTCTCTTTATCCGATAGGTCGTCGCCCTGGAAGGCGCGGACCTGCGTTGCGCCGATAACAGAGGTAAGGTACGGGTCCTCGCCTGCCGTTTCCAGCACTCTGCCCCAGCGTGCGTCGCGAACGTAGTCTACCATGGGGGTAAACGTTACGTTAACGCCGCCCGCCGCCGCCTCCTTTGCGGCCATACGGGTGCATTCGTATACAAGCTCGGGGTCGAAGGATGCGGCAAGACCCAAGGGAATGGGGTAAATGGTGCGGTATCCGTGGATAACGTCCATCATAAACATCATGGGAATGCCGTTGGGGTCCTTTTCCATGTGGTTTTTCTGTATTTTGATCATTTCCTCCGCGTCGGCAAAGTTGAGCGTGCTGCCCATGGTGTTCAGCCACTCGTCGGAAAGCCCCCATTGCTGTGCGGGCCCCGTTATCTCCGTTGCGGACTTTGCAAAGTTCATGGCGTTCAGCTGTATAAGCTGACTGACCTTCTGCTCGAGGGTCATTTGGGAAATAAGCTTTTTGAGGTTAACGTTTTTTCGTGCCATGGTTTTCTCCTCCAAAATGTCTTTATTTGATAATAACACAAAAACGCGGCATATTCAATGCACATTAAAAAAATAGCACAAAAAAAGACTCTGCAACATATTTTCGGGCTTTGCTCTTGCATCGGAAAAGCAAAAGGCGTATAATTATCGCATCAGATACTTGGAGGTAAAAATGGGCACTCTGTTTTGGATATTGGGCGCGGTTGCAGCCGTTGCTCTGCTGCTGTTTATTATAGTCGTTTATTGCTTTTTTAAATGCTTTTATATGCCTCCGCGCAAGCCCCTTGGGGAGGACGAATATCCTATTCCTCCAGGCAAGGTGTACGAGCCCTTCCGCGAGAGAATGATAAAATGGATGAAGGAGATGCGGAGTACTCCCTGCGAGGACGTGTGGATCACGTCCTTTGACGGGCTGAAGCTCCACGGCAGATACTATAAATGCCGCGAGAACGCACCAACGGAGATTATGTTCCACGGCTACCGCGGAAACGCGGAGCGCGACCTTTGCGGCGGTGTTGCCCGTTGCTTCTCCCTTGGCAGAAACGTTATCGTTATCGACCAGCGTTGTGCGGGCAAGAGCGAGGGCAGCGTTATTACCTTCGGCATAAACGAGCACAAGGATTGCCTTGCGTGGATAGATTACGCTGTAAAACGCCTTGGGGAGGATTGCCCCATTATCCTTTCGGGCGTCTCCATGGGCGCGGCAACGGTAATGATGGCATCGGGGCACAAGCTGCCGAAAAACGTGGTGCACACCATTGCGGATTGCGGCTACACAAGCCCCAAGGCAATAATAAAAAAGGTCATCCGCGAGATGCATCTGCCCCCCGACGTAATGTACCCCTTCGTAAGGCTGGCGGCAAGCTGGTTCGGCCATTTTGATCTGGAGGAGTATTCCCCCTTGGAGGCTATGAGGGAAAGCACCGTTCCCGTAATATTCTACCATGGCGATACGGACGATTTCGTTCCGTGGGAAATGTCGAAGGAGCTGCACGAGGCCTGCACGGCAAAAAAACGCTTCGTTACCATCGAGGGCGCAGGCCACGGCCTCGCCTTCCCGCAGGACAAGGAAAAATACCTCACCACCCTCGCGGAATTCTCCGCCGAGCTTGGGATTGAGTGATTAAGAGGCTTTGGTAATTAGCCTTCCCCAGAGGGGGAAGGGGGACCGCTTTAGCGGTGGATGAGGTGTAAACCATGTTGCCATACAATAAAAAGCTTGTCTCAAACGCAAGAAAATTGCGTAAAGAAATGACACCGGAAGAGAAGCATCTACATAGCCTTCTACCGCCGGAGAGGGCTGGCAGGTTTGCTTGTGTGCTAAAGAAAACGCCTTGCAACACCCCAATGGGGTTCGCAAGGCGTTTTTTATTTGTTCGGTGTGTATGCATAGGAGCTTCTTGCCCATTTTTTTACTTCATTTGCGTCATCGGGATCTCTGAAGGTGAAAACCAAGGTCTTTGTGGACCTCGTTTTTATCCTCAACGGATAACGGGCGCCGCCTTTGCCTATTAAGCACTCGCCCACAGCGGCATTCACTATTTCCTTGCGGTAAACAGCGTATTTACCCATACGGATGAGCCAGTTATCCGTGCAAATAATCCATTCGTCAAAAAAATCAAACGTGCGGTAACCGTTCATTTCAAAGACTGTGCCGTATCTGCGTTCGCTTTCGCTTATCATTTTTGCAAAGCGCGTGATCCTTGCGGCATAGTACACGGCGGTACCAAGCGCCGCGGCGGTGCAAAGTACAGTCAAGGGAATATAAAGCGGATCGGTTTCCAAATATGCCATATACATAAAAGCCGCAGAAACGGAAGCCAACGTAAGAAAAAACGGTAACGCGCGGAGCAGTATGTATTTTACGATGCATTTTGTTTTATCCGTCATTGGTGCCACCCTCCGCCGCTTTACGGCACGTATTCAAAAAGCTCATACAGCCGCGCTGTTTGCTCCTCGTTCAGGGAAAAATAGTATGCTGTCCTTTCCAACCGATGCGTTCCGTCAAAGCTTACCGCATCTTCGGGTACCGCGGTTTTGAGCTCCTCGAGCTTGTCAAGCCAGATGTCCGCATTCTTATGACCGCCGAAATCCTCATACTCAAAGATAAATGATCTTCCGTCGGACATATATATTACGGCATTTAAGTCATAACGGTCACCTTTTCCGCCGTAGCCTGCGATGAATTCTACCGCGCTGTAGTCGCTTTCGGTGTACACTGTTTCGCTTCTGCGGTTGAGCATATCATACACGGCTATGCTGTTATCCCCGTGCAGTACGGTCCTTCCGAATAAGCTTAACGGGTAAAGTAAAAGCGTTATGACGAATACGAATATCCACAGCCCGAGCAAGGCTTTTTTTATATCCTTTTCGCGTTTTTTCAGCTTGATCCGTGTACTTTGCGGGCCGAAAATGGGATAGCAGTCTTTCGCCCAAGGAGATTCGCCGTAGCGGATATCCTTGTTGCCGAATATGGGAAGCTTTTTTCCGCGGGTGGAAAAATAAAGCCAAAATGTGCCGATCAGCAGAACGGTAAACAGCGGGAGTGCTAGGTACTCACAGCCGTTGTTTCTGTATGCAATAACAGTGCTGTCCTTTAACGCTACGGCATCCTGTATTACGTTAGTAATTACCACAAGAAGAAATAACAATACCGCCCAAAGCACAAAAACAGCGGTGTATATTGTCTTATCAAGCGTGGAAAGCGGCGGCCTTCGGTTTGCTTTTTGCTTGTTTTTACTCATTATTTCTTCCTTGATCTTCCGAGATGCATCTGATATATCGCCTCGGTGGCGAATGCCATTTTGGTTACGACGTTCTGCTTTTTCGGGTAGCAGTAGAATGAATCATTTTCCGTGGAGATATCAACGCAATCGTAGGGGTCTATATAGCAATAATCGTATTCGATATGCAGGCTGTTCGTCTGCAGGGGCTTTCTTTCGATGCGGTAGTCGGCGTTGCGGTAATTACCCTCAAGCACAAAGCCTTTTTCGGGATCGTGGGTGAGATTGCCGTGGCCGAGCCTTTCAAAGCGCCAGCAACGGGGCAGGGAGTAAACGTATACCTCGTCCTCAAAGGAGTACTTACCCTCCTCAACCTGCTTTATAACGTTGCTTCTCTCCCACTCAAACCAATCGGGAACGTGGGAGAACTCCGTTTCGCCATCGAGCGCGGAAAGTGTTCCGTCCTCGTTCAGATTCCAACGCTTGCCGCATTCGGTACAGAATATCTCCGTGCCCTTGGAGTCCATTTTGGATTCGGTAAGGCAGTGTGGGCATTGGTAGAGTATCTTGTGCATGCCCTCGGCGCGGTATGGCTCGGTAATAAGAATGCCGTTTTCCTTCTGGTAGCGGTATTCGTCGTAGTCCATGGAGCTTTTGATGACAGCGTTTATCTCGTCCGCTGTCATTTTTTCTATTTGCTCGGCGGTAAGCACCTGCGTCATTGTGGTGTGAAGGGGAACCTTTCTCTTTTTGCGGAAGTTCCAGAAGGGCGTGTGCAGGTGATTACCGTGGTGAACGACGATAACAAGGGGCACCTTGTTCATCTTCACCAGCTTGCCCACGGAATCGGGAATATAAGCAAGAGTACCGCAGGGAGAGTAGCGCGCCTCCGGGTACATGCAAAGCACGTCGCCGCGGCGAAGCACCTTGCCGATAGAGCGTACAAGATGCAGGTCGGTGGTAAACTTACGGGTGCAGATGGCACCTATCCATTCCAGTAGCCACGGGCGGCGGTAGTAGCCGTCTATGTTAACTACGTTGTTAACACGGTGTGGGTGCGTTCCAAGTGCGGTAAGCTCAAAATCAACGAAGTATTGGTGGTTGCTGAGTATCATATACGGTGGCTTCAGACCCTCCATATTGATCTTTTCAACCTTGTACTTTTTGCCGATGAGCATTATTCTCGAAAGCAGGGTAATAAGGTAAGTAAGGTAAATGGGCTGGCGTATGGGGTACTTTGCGGTCTTGTACTTTTTCGGGTTTTTGTAATTAGGTTCCATAGTCGCTCCTTTGTTTGTTATTGTGTATGTAAGCCTTCTCCTTGAGGAGAAGGTGTCGCGGAACGCGACGGATGAGGTGGATTAACGCAGAGAGTAAGAATTCTGCGGAACACCTCATCACCCGCGTTGCGGGAGCTTCCCCTCGAGGGAAAGCCATTTGTAAATCAATAATAGCTTGCCCGCATACAGCGGCGGCAAAGATCCGCCGTGCATTTGCGGTGGGTAAAGCCGTCGTAGATGGCTTTTGCACGGGGAGATGCAAGTATCTCCGCGAGAGAGCTTTCAAAAAGATTGCCAAGGGCAAGATCGCCGTTGCGGTCAAGGCAGCACGGCACCACCGTACCGTCGCACAGCACGCCTATCTGGTCCCTCAGAGCGTAGCAGAAGCCCGCTTCCTGCAATATGGGACCGTCTATCTCGGGCCAGTCGAACTTTTCGCCCCATTCAAGGAATACCTTATCCAGCAGCTTTTCGCCCGAGCGTATCTTTTCCCACGGAGTGGGGAACTGATCCCGAAGCAGCTGCATTATAAGTCCGTTTTTTTCATTCAGTGCGCCCTCGCCGCGTCCGTCTAAATTCCAAAGGCGGAAAACTACGATAATGCCGCTATCTGCGGCTTTTTTTGCAAAATCCACACAGCCGCCAACGTATTCATCGAAGGGAGTTTTCAGGTCGTTTGCCTCAAAGGCGTGAAGCGAGATGCTGATCTTATGCGGTCTTGCGGCGATAATGGCATCTCCGCGAGAGGGAAGCAGAGTCCCGTTTGTGGTTATGATGGACTTGAAGCCCATCTCCGTTGCTATGTCAAGGAAGCGAGGGAGCAGCGGGTGCGCTGTCGGCTCGCCCATAAGGTGATAATACAGGTACTCCGCCCAAGGGCGCAGGCGATCAGCAAGCAAGGAGAACTCCGCCTCCGTCAAGGAATATGGCGGTCTGTCAGTTCCCGCGCAAAAGGAGCAACGCAGATTACAGCGATCGGTTATTTCAAGATACGCCTTGCGGTGGTTAGACATTTTTTGCTCCTTCTGTGGGGTGGTATTTATTTCATTTTAACATAGCCGTGTTTATTAGTCAACAGTTCAATTAAATGCGCTTGCCCTCGTCCCTCTCGCGCAAGCCTTCCCCAGCGGGGGAAGGGGGACCGCGATGCGGTGGATGAGGTGTTACGAAAAAGAAAAACTGTCGCGCGTCGTATGGCGCGCTGTTGGCGCTCAAGTTCGAATCTCTCCCGCAAAAAAAAAGGACACCGTTTGGTGTCCTTTTTTTCTGGCGGAGAAGGAGAGATTCGAACTCTCGCGCCGGTTACCCGACCTACGCCCTTAGCAGGGGCGCCTCTTCGACCTGCTTGAGTACTTCTCCATACCCTGCTGATCGGTCGATGTCGTGTCAGCCTTATGATTATACAACACACTCGGCGCTTTGTCAAGTGAATTTTGAAAAAATGTGGATTCAAGCGATTGTTTTTACGTTGCACGGTCATAGCGGTCTTCGGATCAAGTTTTGTTAATATCGGGGAAAAAATTGCTCTGCTCTGCGCAAAAGAGGCATTCCATTTAAGCGGTTTGTGAAAACTGCTCAAAATATCGCCTGACTCTTTGGCACTTAAAAACCGAATCACGGTTGACAACCGCTTTTAGATGTTATAAAATGTTATCTGTATAATAGTCTAATATTGGCGGAATTTCCGCGCAATATTAAATCAATGGAGGAAAAACTATGAAGAAACTCTTATCGCTTTTTCTTGCTTCACTGATGGTTTTGGCTGTTATCCCTGCGACAGGAGTGCAGTTTGTTGTTGCGGCTGATGTCGTTACCGAGAATACTGCATATCTTCAGCCGACCAGCGGTAATGATGCTACCGCAAAGGTAACTCTTGCGGGCGAATCAAACAAAAACCCCTTTAAGACGATCACAAAAGCGTACAATTCGCTTGCTGCTGCAGGCGGTGGTCGACTTATAATCGAGGAGAACTTCACTTTCAGTAGTGGAATCTCTTCATTCGATGCCCACTCTTCTCTTATTACCATATCCGCCGCGTCCGATGCTGTTGGAATCGAGTACGTTGGCGGAAGCGAAACCCATTGGATCAAGTTTGCCGGTCCCGTTGTTTTTGAAAACATTAAGTTTGTTACTTCTCACACCTTCTACCTTCTTGCAAATCACAATCCTCTTACAATTGGCGAGGGCGTGAGCTGCGTTTACAATGACGGTACTGCCGGAATCGTAATTGCAGGTGGTACTTTTAACATTTCCGGAGTTCATTGCAATACGGATGTTACCGTAAAAAGCGGTAATTGGCGTTGTGTTGTAGGCGGAGGAGTTGCAAGTAATGATTCCAGCCTTGTTACCGACGCAGATACCGGGGCTAAAACCTCCAAAAACCAGAACGGTACATTTAAGATCACCATTGAAAATGGTACTGTAGGTACTCTTATCGGAGGTAACTGGGCTACCTCAAAATCTTATTTTCTCACCGGCGGACAGGCGTATATGTACGTTAAGGGTGGTACGGTAGGTCAGCTTTATTACGGCGGTAACGATGCAAATCAAGCCACTCTGCATAATGGCGTGCTTGTCTATACCGGCGGACATATAGGTACTATAAAGGCCGCGAGAACCATGGGCATTTGTACTCTTATCTATGGAGAAAACCTTTCCAGAAACGAGACGGATTATCCGAATGCAGCCTTCTCCCTTCCTGCCAATAGTGCCGGCAAGGAATACAAAAACGTTTTTGTTGCGAATGTTGGCGGCGCGAATAAGAACGTTTCCGTTCTTACCGTCAACAAGCTCAACGTTATTCCTCTTGCAACCTCTGAGGTAGTATACGTTAACACCACCGGGCCCTTTGCGGATAACGAGACCGGAGCAACTGCCCTCGGTACCAAGGACGATCCTGTAAGATATATGCATCAGGCAATTGCGATGCTTACCTACACCGGTGGTACTATAATGCTTGATACCGACTATACCTTTGCAGCGCGTGAGCTTAACGGTATGTCTCAGTTCGTTGAGCCCGATCACGCTCCCATCATTATTGACGGTCAGGGACATAAGCTTGACGGTCCTGCGGGAATGAAGAGTCATGTTGACTTCGCCTCCGCTACCGATGGAAGAAAGACTACTGTGGCGTATGGTTACAACACCTATCTTATGAACGGTGATACCACCTTTAAAAATGTTGACGTTGCTCCCAGCCACGATATGAACTTTGCTGCAAACTACAACAGCATCGTGTTCGGTAAAGGCGTTGTTACGACAAACGTAGCATGGATAAGCGGCGCTATATTCCTCAATAACTCTTATAATAGCGGAACATACGTAAACAATCATTATGATGTTTATCAGTATTATCGTGATGCTGAT
>JAFSCG010000230.1 GCA_017436885.1 Clostridia bacterium
GGCTTATTTTTTCTATCGCGCTACACAGCGAGTGGATGGTTATTTATATCTATGCACTTTTTACTATCATTGCTTTTTTCAAGTTGTTTCTTGCTCGTTTCTTCGTTTGGTCAAAAAGATATAAGCTGTATTCGACTACATATGGAGTTTCCGAGTGGGTACGCACCACAGAATTTTTGGATGATGAAATCATTCTTACAGATCATACTTCAGTCAGCAAATTAAAATACAGCAATATTGAGAAAATAAAAGAAAAAAACAATGTTGTTATGATATTTATGAATAATAATATGGCCTTAAGGTTGTATAAAGATGCTTTTGTAGAAGGCTCTTGGGAAGAATGCAAGAAAAAAATCAATGATATGCTCAAATAATATTAACCCCGACAGACGTATAAAATCTGTCGGGGTTATCTTTGTCTACTGCAGAGCAATTATGCTTTTTCGGACCGTCGAGGACGCCGGTCCCTACAAGGAAAAATCAAACTTCCTTATGAGAAGCACACTTTGGGTGTCTTTTTTTGCGTTTACAGATGAATTCGTATATATTTATTGACTAATTGCATTTGCATATGATAAAATCGAAATAGAGTGGTTATCACAAAAACGGAAAGGAAGACGATATGAAAAAACTGTTAAGCTTGTTTTCTGTATTGGCGATATTGCTATCCGTAGTTTTATGTTTTTTCTCCTGCAACAAGCTCCCTTCTGATTACGTCAAGGGCGATAATGTGATCGTTGACAACGAAACTCCGTTTGTGTATGACGAATCCACGGTCAAAATCATTTGCGAAAAAGGCACCGTTTTGGAATATGACATAGAAAGATACGTCCATTGGGCTTGTGATTACTTGGACGGTCCTCTAAAATACAAGCAAATAGCTTCACTCTACGGCAATAAGATACTCCGTCACTATACGGATGAAGATACTGATATTTACTATACCGTTTATTCGCTGCCTGACAACTACCTTTTCTATCTGAACTGTTATTATGAGGACGGTGAATACTATTTAGACAAACGTTATTATTTTGCGCATAACTGGGCATACGATATTCGCACGGATCTTAGCGGTTATGTTTACGACAAAGATACTCCATCCGCCATTCTGGGAGATAAGCTGCCCGCACGCTGCTATTTAGACTACTATTCTCCGGAGGAGATCGCAGACGCAAATGCGAACGTAATGGAAGAGTATTTGTATCATTGCGACATGGCAGGTCTTTCATCAAGCCCATATTTTTCTGATTACTGTACAGAGCTGTATGATAAAGCAATGTATTATGAGATAGAAAGCACCGTCAGATGTATTGAATACATATCGTTTGATCTATCCGGCAGTTCCGGTGGTCACGGAGTTTACGTTTATGACATCTATCGATTTAAAGACGGAACCGGCTTGTTGAAGTTCTATCATTTTAAAGCCAAAAGCCCGCGATACACTCTCATTCAAACCGAGGAAATAGAATTATCCTTTGAAGAAATTAAAGGTTTAAAGGACACATTCAAAAAATGGGATTTTAATAATATCCCAACGTGGAATCCCGAGGGCTACGTGGGGTGCGATGGAGGAACGTGTTATATTCGCGTTCAAAACAGCTCCGGGGATAGCGGCAAATTAATATACATGTGGGAGCCCACCGAGCGTTACGGCATATACCACATAATCTGTGCCGTTGAAGATCTGGTACGAGATCACGTTACCGTAAACGAAGGAATAATATTCAATAAAGAAAACAAATAAGATCGATTACTATTTACATTTCTTTTCAAACGTGGTAAAATAATAAAAAATATGCGAGGTGCAACTATGTCTAAAAAATGTAATTATTGCGGCGCCGAGCTTTCCGAGAACGATGCATTCTGCGGAAACTGCGGAGCGGCTACGGAAAAAAAGGAATCCGTAAACCCCACCCCCGCCGGTACTCAGCCTAACGCCGAGCACATCAGCTACTCCTCCGGCAACTATCACCAAGAACAGCCGCATTATTATCAGCCGCCCGTTAATAACGATGCAAATATAGTCAGCATCGGGGCATACATAGGTTATTCCCTGCTGTTCTCCATTCCTGTGGTGGGACTTATTATTTCCATCATTATGGCAGTAAACAACGATAACAGAAGCCTTAAAAACTATGCTATAGCTCATCTTATTATGATGGGCGTCGGTGTGCTTCTCTCCATCATATTCTCCGTACTTATGATCGCCGTTGGCGTTATCGCAGCTACCGAGGGCGCTTTTATTACTCTGCCGCTTTTAATATAAGCATAACAGAAATGCCGCAAAGGAGCTTTGCTCCTTTGCGGCATTCTATTTTCAGCCAAGTATTGCGGTATAGACAAGGTTACGCACCTCGGGATGTATTTTGAAGTATCCGTTACCACATCCCAAAATATGCATAGTATAGCAGAATCCTATTCCCGTTTCGGGGGATGCGGTAAGGCACGCACCTGCCGCGCCGTCCCAACCGAACTCTCCTTCGGGAAATAATGAAGTGGATGCCTCCTTGTTGGTAAGCACGCGGACGCCAAGAGAATAATTATATCCCGGGCGATTATGCCAGCGTGCAAATTCCATACGCGCCTTTCCCTCCACGGGGTAAGCTCGGATAAGATCAATGCTCTCGGGCTTTAATATGCGGTTTCCGTTTATCTCGCCGCCGTTCGCAAGTGCCGCCGCAAGCATAACGTAGTCCTCCGCACAGCCGCAAAGACCCGCTCCGCCGCTATCGTAATTCGGTGTAAATCTGTATCTGCATATCCTGTCGCGATAGGTTGACTTTGTGCTTTGCATATCGTAAACGTACTGCGCCGCAATGCGCTTTTCCATCTCTTCGCTGACGTAAAAGCTTGTGACCTTGCATCCTGCGGGCGCGAGAACGTTTGCGTGAACGTAATCGGCAAAACGCACTCCGCTGACCTTCTCTACCATAGCGCCAAGCACGTCGTGGCACATACTGTAAAGATATGAAGTTCCCGGCTCAAAGGCAAGCGGCTGAGTTGCGTAATCGCGAATTATATCCATAGTCGTTGCCGCAGGATAGCGTGATGCCATCTCAAAGCACGGAACAACGTTATAGGTAAGTCCCGCGGTCATGGTCAGAAGATCGTGCACAGTAATCGCCTTGCGAACGAATGTAAAGCCGCGCTCGGTCTTCAAGCGCATATTTCTGTATTCTGGAATAATATCTTCAACCTCGGTTTCAAGAGCAAGTTTTCCCTGCTCTATCATCTGCATAACGGCAACTACCGTAGCGACCTTGGTCGTGGAATAGAGCCAATACAGATCGTCCTTCCTTGCCGCAACCGTTCTGCCCTCGTCGGAAAAACCTCCCGCGGTGGAATAGACCAGCTTACCCTTATACGCAACTGCGCATTGATAAGACGGGATATCGTACAGCTCGCCTATTGATCTCAAATAATTATCAAGTTTTGTAAAGTCCATAATCTTCCTTTAGAAAAATCCCGAAAATGATTTCGGGATTTTTCATTATTATTTCTGATCCAAAAAACTGCAAGCAGCAAGTGCTGCGCAAGCACCGTCGGCAATAGCGGTAGACACCTGACGAACGGATTTTGTGCGACAATCGCCCGCGACGAAGATACCTTCGGTATCGGTGATACAGCGCTCGTCGGATATGGCACAGCCGCGCTCGTCCGTCTCGATAACGTCAGAAAACCTGCCCGCCTCGGGAATGAGTCCCACGGCCACAAACGCCCCCTTGACGGGAAGCAGAACGTTTTCGCCGTTAAGAGTATACTTAACGCCGGAAAGCTCGCCCTTGCCCACAAACTCGGTAACGCGGGCACCGTAGATTACTTTTATCTTGGGATTTGAAAGCACAGCGTCGATCAGCCTGCCCTCGCCCGTAAGCCTGTCAAGATCCTGCAGCACGGTAACAGCGGAGCAATTCTCCGCAAGCTGAACCGCCTCCTGCAATGCGGAGTTTCCGCCGCCGATAACGCAAACGTGCTGACCTGCATAAAACGCACCGTCGCACACAGCGCAGAAGCTGACGCCGTTGCCGATAAGGGCATCCTCGCCGGGCACGCCAAGCCTTCTGTGCTTGGCACCCACAGCAACAATAACCGAAGAGCCGTAAAAGCTTCCGCAATCCGTTTCCACGAGAAAGCCGTTGTCGGTCTTCATTATCTTGCTTGCCTCGGCAAATTCCACCTCGGTTCCCTGAGCCATAGCCTGCTCCACCATTTTGTCAGCAAGCTCACTGCCGCTGACGGAGGTAAATCCGGGATAATTCTCTATCTTGGGGGAGAAGGTCATCTGTCCGCCAAAGCCGCTTTTTTCCATCAGCAGAACGGATTTCCCCGCCCTGCATCCGTAGATAGCGGCGGTGAGGCCCGCAGGCCCCGCGCCGATAACTATAATATCAAACATAATTACACCCTGTTGAGATATTCCTTAACGCCGGAGATGTTAACGTACTTCTCGGGCTTGCCGTTTCTGTAAACGATAAGAGTGGGAGCCTGACGGAGACCAAGCTCGCGTGCCTTCTGCTCGTTTTCCTCAACGTAGAGCTTCTCGTAAGGAATGCCCGCGCGGTCAAGCATGCTCATTACGACCTTGCAGTTGGGGCAAGTTTTTGTAGCAAAGAGCATTACGCCCTCGTTCTGCTCTGCGGCGGTAGCGGTGCAGCAGCCTACGCTGTCGTCGGCATTTTCGGTAACCTCGGAGTAGGAATTGATAATATCGGTGCTGATATCATATACCTTTCTTTCCTTATACTCCTGGCTCTTTCCGTCGTTCCAGTTCTGAACGGGACGGTAGTAACCGGTGATACGGCTGTATACCTCGGCAGACTTGCCGCAGGTGGGGCACTCGAAGTGCTCGCCCGCAATGTAACCGTGGTCGCGGCATACGGAATAGGTGGGAGAAAGAGTGTAGTAAGGAAGCTTGTAGTTTTCCGCGATCTTGCGAACAAGAGCGGCTGCAGACTTCCAGCTGGGGAGCTTCTCACCAAGGAACGCGTGGAATACGGTACCGGAGGTATAAAGAGTCTGAAGCTCGTCCTGAATATCAAGAGCGGCAAAGATATCCTCGGTGTATCCAACGGGAAGGTGGGAGCTGTTGGTGTAATAGGGAGTGCCGCCTGCCTCTGCAGCGGTGATAATATCGGGATAACGCTCGATATCGCGCTTTGCAAGGCGGAACGCAGTGCTCTCTGCAGGGGTAGCCTCCAGATTGAAGAGCGCGCCGTACATTTCCTGATAGTCGGAAAGACGCTCTCTCATATGATTGAGAACCCTGATGGTAAAGTCCTGAGTTTCCTTGTGGGTCATATCCTTGCCGATCCACTTGGCATTCAGGCCTGCTTCGTTCATACCAACGAGACCAATGGTGGAGAAGTGATTATCAAAGCTTCCAAGATATCTCTTGGTGTAAGGATAGAGTCCGTTTTCCATCAGCTCGGTAATAACAC
>JAFSCG010000231.1 GCA_017436885.1 Clostridia bacterium
CAATCCGAGCTTGCCATTGCCGCCGCTGACGTTATCTTCTTCATGGTTGACGTGCGAAGCGGTCTGCTTGCTGATGACCGCGAGATAGCAATGATGCTCAAGCGCTCCAACAAGCCTATCATCACCCTTGTAAACAAGGTGGATTCCGTCGGCGCCTTGCCTGCAGAGTTCTACGAGTTCTACGAGCTTGGTATCGGCGAGGACGTGATCGCCGTTTCCTCCATTCACGGCAGCGGTACGGGAGATCTTCTGGACCTTGCCTTCGAGCTTTGCCCCGACGGGGAAGGCGAGGAGAAGGACGAGGACGTTATCAACGTTGCGGTCATAGGAAAGCCCAACGCAGGAAAAAGCTCCATCGTCAACCGCGTTCTCGGTGCTGAAAGACACATCGTTTCCAACATTCCGGGAACGACCAGAGATGCCGTTGACTCTTATCTTGAAAACGAGTTCGGAAAATTCAATTTTATTGATACCGCCGGTATCCGTAAGCAGAGCAAAATAGAGGACAGGATCGAGCATTTTTCCGTTCTGCGCGCCAAAGCAGCTGTGGAGCGTGCCGACGTATGCCTTATCGTTATTGACGCCAACGAGGGAATTACCGATCAGGACGAGAAGATCGCAGGTATCGCTCACGAGGCGGGCAAGGCTTGCATTATCCTCCTTAACAAATGGGATCTCGTTACCAAGGACAGCAAGACCACCCGCGAGTTTGAGAAAAAGATATACGACGCACTTTCCTATATGACCTACGCGCCCATCATTTTCGTTTCCGCGCTTACGGGGCAGAGAATGTACAGCGAGCTTTTCAAGCAGATCGTATACGTCGATAATCAGGCAAAGACCAGAATTACCACGGGTCTGCTTAATGATATGCAAAACGATGCCGAGGCGCGCCATCAGCCCCCCTCCGATAAGGGCAAGCGCCTTAAGATCTATTACGTTACCCAATCGGGTGTTCAGCCGCCCACGTTCGTTTATTTCTGCAACGATGCGGAGCTGTTCCATTTTTCCTATCAACGATATCTTGAAAACAGAATTCGTGAGACCTTCGGCTTTAAGGGAACTCCCATAAAGATCGTGGTGCGCGAAAGAGGAGATAAAGAGAACTGATATGTTTATTGACCTTATAACGATCTACGCCAAGGCAGGTAACGGCGGCAACGGAGCAATCTCCTTCCGCCGCGAAAAATACGTGCCCAATGGCGGACCCGACGGCGGCGACGGCGGCCGCGGCGGTAATATCGTGTTTTACGCCGACGAGGGCTCAAACACCCTGCTTTCCTTCAGGTATAAAAGAAAGTTCATCGCCGAAAACGGCGGCAACGGCATGGGCGGCAAGATGCACGGCAAAAACGGCGAGGACGTGCGCATTCCCGTGCCTCCCGGAACCCTGATAAAGGATAAGGAAACGGGTCGTCTGCTTTGCGATATTTCTGCCGGCGAGGAAAAGATCATTTGCCGCGGCGGTAAGGGCGGATGGGGCAACAGGCATTTTGCCACACCCACAAGGCAGATACCCCGCTTTGCCAAAAACGGAACCAAGGGCGAGGAAAGGGAGCTGACCCTTGAGCTTAAGATGCTTGCGGACGTTGGTCTTATCGGGCTCCCCAGCGTTGGAAAATCCTCCGTGCTTTCCCGCATCAGCTCCGCAAAGCCCAAGATTGCCGCATATCATTTTACCACACTTTCTCCCAACCTCGGCGTTGTATCCGTAGGTGAGGGCAGGGGATTTGTGTGTGCCGACGTTCCCGGCCTTATCTCCGGTGCGTCCGAGGGACTTGGCCTCGGACTTGCCTTCCTGCGCCACGTTGAAAGATGCCGACTGCTTCTGCACGTTGTGGATATTGCTCAAACCGAGGGCAGAGATCCCAAGGAGGATTTCGATATCATTAATGCCGAACTGGAGAAATTCAGCCCCGAGCTGATGGACAGAAAGCAGATAGTCGTAGGTAATAAGATCGACGCACTTACCCCCGATATTGATACCGAGGCCTTCAAAAAGTACGTTACAGATCTCGGCTACGATTATATAGAGGTGAGCGCCGTTACGGGCGAGGGACTTGATAAGCTTGTTCGCCTTTGCGCCGACGAGCTGGAAAAGCTGCCCCCTATGATAAAGTACGAGCCCGACTACGTCGAGGAAGAGGAGGTCCTCAAAACCGCCGCCGACACCGTGGTTCGTGTCGAGAATAACGTTTACTACGTTGAGGGTGATTGGCTCTATAATTTCATGGGACGCATAAACTTCGACGATCGCGAGTCCGTTGCCTATTTCCAGCGTATGCTTATTAAATCGGGCATCATTTCAATGCTTGAGGAAAACGGCATAAATGACGGCGACACGGTAAACATCTACGATTTTGAATTCGACTTTGTAAAATAATGAATAAAGCGCATAGAGCAGGGAAACAATCATGCACGAGGTGTGTTATGAAAAAATTACTTGCTCTCTGCGCTGTTATTTTAGGCATTTCCGTTGTTTTTGTATCATTTTCCGCGAAGGAAATGCGAGATTCGTTCGTACGATTGCATATTCTTGCCAATTCCGACGGAGAGGAAGACCAGCAGATAAAGCTTGCACTGCGTGATGCGCTTCTTTGCGAGTTTTCTGCAAGACTTGCGGAGGCAGATAGCGTGGACGAGGCAAAAAGCAATGCCGGTGATCTGCTTCCGGATATTGAAGCGTTCTGTAATGCTTTTCTTTCCGATTCGGGTGTGGAATATGGAGCAACCGCGATACTTGATAAGGAGTATTATCCAAACCGTGTGTATGATAACGTCAGCCTACCTGCGGGGACGTACACATCGCTTCGCGTGGTGCTTGGTAGCGGCGAGGGACAGAATTGGTGGTGCGTGCTTTTTCCACCCCTTTGTCTTGATCTTGCTAAGGGCGAAGAGGCTTTTATCGCCGCAGGGCTATCGAAGGACGATTATCAGACCGTAACTAATGACAGAAGCGGAAAATATGAGTTCAGATTCAAATTGTTTGAGATAATGGGAAAGATATTTAAATAAAGCGAACCACGGCAATGCTACTTGCCAATAAGTTTTACAATCCAAGCTTTTTTGTAGGGCGGGGGTTTATCTCCCGCCGTAGAGTGTAGACAAAGTATCATTATGAAAAGTTGCTTTATTAAAATTCACAAAGTTACGGGAACGTGAAACCTCCCTCTGATGAGGTTTTGCGGTAGTGAATGACAGTCCGGTGGACTGTCAGAGCCGCAAAAGGACCGAGCGCACGAGACGGGAGACCACGAAGTGGTGGAAGCACTGACATAATTAAAGACAACAAACGGGAGGCGGAACGCCTCCCCTACAACCGTTTTTTTGCTTTATGACCGTAG
>JAFSCG010000232.1 GCA_017436885.1 Clostridia bacterium
AGATCGCAAACGTAAAACAGCACCGAGGTCATAAAAAGACCTATCTTCCCCATAATGCCGTTATAATAAAGCACCCCAAGGCAAGCGATCAACGCCGTCCATATGAGGAACACCTTGTACGCCGCCTTCGTGGTGGTAACAACGTAGTTCTTCAACGCCTTGTAGTTTATCTTCTCCACGATGGGGCGGAAGCGGTTTGCAAAAAGCTTTTGCGAGCCGAGGGCAAATTTATTCTTTATGGGTATTATCTGAAGCAGCATATCACCTACCCAAATTACCCAAAGCAGATGAAAGGCAGAAAAACCGCTGAAAAAGTTCTTTCCGTTAAGTATGTCAAAGCTTTGAGGTCTGACAAAGCACAACACAGCGCAAATGACGAAAACGATGATGCGCCCTATCAAGCGCGCCATATATCTTTTTCTTGTTTTTGACATATTCACCTCGCAAGTGAGAAGCAATACCGTTGATGCCGCTTAAGGCAATGCAAACGGATGATAGCTAAAAAGGAGCCGCAAGCACGTCGACTCCTTTGCGTTTTTAAATCACAGGGTCTCGGGGAATGATAATTGCGGCAATTATGTAGGCCAGAAGCCCGCTGCCGCCGCAAAGGGCAAAAATGACCCAAGCCAAGCGGATGAGTGTGGAATCCACGTCAAAATACTCTCCAAGCCCGCCGCAAACGCCGTCGAGCTTCTTGTCTTTATTTGATTTATAAAGCTTCTTTTGCATATTATCCTCCTTAATTCACAGCGCGTACCGTGCCGTTGAGTTGTAATATTTTTTTGCAAGGCAGTCAATAACCCGTGTGCGCATAGCGCACGTAGGCGCCAGCCCGAAGACCTGCACTCGCAAGGCTTTACTCGTTTATTGTACCACCCTGACAAAGATTTTTCAAGGGTTTAATTCTTTTCAACTGTCAAGGCAGGCAAGAATATTTGCCCACACGTCCTCGTCCTGAGCTGTCATTCGGTTCCAATCGAAGGAGCTGACGAAGGCACGCTTTTCTTCCTCCGACTCAAGGTGTTTTTTGCGCGCCAGCTTTGTTTTGGCTGCAACGTATTCTCCAAGGTAGGCCACAGCATCCTCGGTGTAATTGGGATTGTGCCCCTTATTTTTAACAAGCAGAAAACTGATATTTTCCTTTCCCGCAAGACCCGCCTTCAGGATATCGTAATGCACCTTTGCGCACATTTTGTCATTTTCCGAGTAGATAAGCAATGCCTTGCCGCTATAGTTTTTCAGGGACTGCACACCGTGGAACTCCACAAAACGCGGATTAACGCTTCTTTCCAAGGCCATTATCGTCCTTCGGTAGCCTTTCATGATCCCGCCAAAATAAGACTTTACAAGCTCCTCTACGGAAACGAAGCCCGAAAGCACCACAACGTGAGATATCTCGGGGTGGAGAGCGGAAATATTCATAGTTGAAAAGCCGCCCCAGCTATGTCCTATAACGGAGATATCCATACCCTCAAAGCGCGCGTCGCTCTTTACGGCGTTTATGCAATCGTTAAGGTCGGACAGAGATTGCGCCATACCGTTTGGGCTTTCGCCGCCGGACTCCATACAGCCCGTGTGATCGTACGCAAGCACGAGGAAGCCGTGCCTGCACAGACGCTCGATCTCCTTCATATAAGATCTGTGTCCTCCGCCGAAGCCGTGGTCAAAAATCACGAGCCTGCCCGCCTTGGGGGATGCGTAATGATAAATATAGCCCCGGAGCTTATGACCTGCGGAGGAGGTAAATACATACGGCTCGCGGTGAAGTCCCTCAAAATCCTCAGAAGAAAAGTAAAATGCCGTACCGTTATCGTCACAACGAACGTGCATCATTCCCTTGTACATTGCAAGCACTTGCTTTTCAAACAACATAACACTTAATCCTTCCAAACAAAATTGTAGTTTATGGACTCGCCGCCGTCCACAAGGATGTTCTGCCCCGTGCAGAAGGTGTTGGTTACCGTAAGGAAATACGCCCACTCGGCGATCTCCTCGGTGCTTGCCCATTTTTTCAGAGGGGTCTCCTCCATTATCTGCGCCCAAAGCTCGGGGTCGTTTACAACGCAGTCGTTAAGAGGGGTAAAAACTCCGCCGGGATCAAGGCTGTTGCAGGTGGCGCCGAAGGGCGCAACGCGCATGGCAACGTTTTTGGTATAAGAGAGCACGCCGCCCTTGCTTGCGCAATACTCGGGAAATTCCGCACCCGTGTGTCCGCTTGCGGAGCCGATATTGAGAATGGACTTGATATTCTCCTGCACACCGTATTTTTCCGTAATATATATCAGCGCCTTGAGATTTATATCAATATCGTCCTCATTTTGGGTGCCTGCGTTGTTTATAAGAATGTCAACGTTGCTTATTTCGGGATAATTCTCCCTGTCCCTCACGTCGAGGCGGTAGTGCGTGTAGCTATCGGAGTGAATGGTTGCATCCTGCCTGTCCATGCCCACAACGCAATGCCCCCTTTTGATAAAAAGCTCCGCTATAGCTTTACCGATACCTTGGGACGTACCCGTTACAAGTATCTTCATTTGCTTTTGCCTCCTTCAACGAGATCAAGATACTCCTTGCCCACGGAACCGTTTTTCCATTTCGTTACTATGCGGTAGCCGATGGGTGAGAAAAGGATCTCCATAATAAGCTCTGCCACGGCACCCGTAAGGGCGCAGGTGGCGCATTGCAGCACCGTCCAACGGAAGCCGTCCCAGAACACGGGCGCAAACCCCACGAAAACGATAATCGAGAAGATAAAATTATCAAGAAACTGACCGATGAAGGTGGAAACGTAGGCGCGCATGGCGTATGCCGCTGTCCCGTCGGGGTTCTTTTTAAACGCACTGCCTATTGCGTGGTTCAGCACGTTGTTGATCACGGCGGAGGAAAGAAACGCCACCGTGCTTCCCAGCAGAATGAACCACGTTCCGCCGAATATACGGTCAAAGCCGCTGAAATCTCCCGCATTTGAGGGGATGGCACTTGCGGTAAAGAATATGAGGCAGGTAAGCAGATTTATGCCCGCCGCAAGCACGGATATCCTATTGGACGCGCCCGGTCCGAAATGCTTGGTTATGATATCCATGCACATAAACGAAAGCCACGAAATAAGTATTCCGCCGTCAAGGGCTATCCAATCAAGCTGCAAAAGCGTTTTGTTTGCAAGCAGATTCATACAAATAACGCTGACAACAAACAGAGTGGTTACCGTGGCGGGAATGCTTTTCAGCAGGATCTCCGTTTGATATTTCTCTTTTTTTATCCATTGTCTGAATTTGGTCATTATATGCTCCGTTAACGAGGAATGATCTTTATTTTTCAAAGCTGAAGCCGCTTTGGCATTGCGTTTGCATCAGAAAAACAGCGCATATACAACGTAGATCAACGCCATATGTACGGGATAGAACGCGTAAAAGGCGTACTTCACCGCCTTGCTTCCGCTTCCCTTTTTGCCGTTATAGAGCCATATTGGGATAAGCGAAAGGATGCCGAATGCCTGCACGGGCAGGAAGAGCTCCCGTCCGCCAAGGGGAATAACGATGCCCATGCCCTTGAAAAACACCCAAAAAAGCAAAACCAGGGACAAAAGCTGAAACAGCGGCGCAAGCTTGAAATTCCTGAAAACGTAGAAGGCGATCACGACCAGAATGCCCATTGCACCGTAATCCACAAATCCAACCGTACCGACAAGCAGAAACAGTCCCATTTTCAGCAAGCAAACGACACGGCCCTTGGCATTGACCGCTTTTTTTAATTTTTCTATCTCGTTAATGCACAAAAGTCCGAGAAGTAGCGTGAACATTACGTTCTGATGGAATGGAAAAAAGAACGTGCCCGTACACATAAGATCAAAGGGTATCTCGGATATAAGTCCGAACAGAAGCAGTCTTTTTGCGTATTTTTTTACGTTGGAGGTGTGGGAGTACCCCTCGGCTATCAAAAAGGCAAATATGGGAAATGCCAAGCGTCCGACGTAATTCATCCATTGGTTTCCGCTTACAAGCGTTGCCCACAAATGGTCCAAAAGCATAAATAGCATTGCAAGAAGCTTAAGCCCCTCGGAGTTGATAAACTTTATCTTTTTCATAGCACTGCCTTTACTCTTTTGAAAACCTTTCCGCTATCTTTCTGAGCAGATCCTTGTCCGCGGGACAAAAATCGTATGCGGGGATCTCCTCGGGCCTTATCCAGCGAAAAGCCTTGTGCTCGAATAAAATAGGCGTACCGTAGGCGATGAAGGCATTAAACAGCGTCAGATGAACCGTTATATCGGGGTATTCGTGCACAACGTCCATAAACTCGTCCTGCACCGTAAGGGTAACACCAAGCTCCTCACGCACCTCGCGTATGAGCGCTTGTTTTTTACTTTCGCCCGGCTCAACCTTTCCGCCAACGAACTCCCAAAGAAGTCCCCTTGCCTTATGCTCCGGCCTTTGGCATATCATAAATCTATCGTTGCTCCAAATGAGAGCCGCTACTACCTCGGTCATACGTTTTTCCTCTCCATCGGTTTTAATTATCATAACACATACCAAGGCAAAAATCAACTGTCACACGCCGCATCTTACAGCCTTATAACATCCCTTCCCCTCTTCAAAGCATAGCCAAGCGCCATTTTCGTGCCGCTTTTGCGCGAGGCGTGCTCGGCATCGTAATAAGCCACGCAATAACTGCTGCGGTCTATCATTTCGCGATTGCGCTCAACGTAAGCTGCCCGTCCCGCACCGATGATCTTTTCGGGGAAGTACGTATCGTCGTACATGGTCAGCAAATATGCCACATACCTATCGTCAACAAACGGATACTCCGCCCGAACGTATACGCGACTGACGTGGGGGTACTTTGCCTTAAGCTCGGTAACAAGCTCGAGGCACAAGCTGTCAAAACGGCTCCGACTGCCAAAGAGAAAGGTATCCACCTTTTTCTCCACAATAAGCTTCTCGATTATTTCAAGCAATCTCACCCTTAATTCCGCAGTCTCGTTTATATCCCTGTGGCCAATGAAACAACATGTGTTTTCTTTCATTTTCTTTCACCTCAAGTAAATGATTTATCACATATTATATATCATTATTGACATAAAGTAAATAATCATTTACTTGTTGTAAGTTATATTTTTCTTTATTTCCCTGTAAACTATTTTACATAAGGGAGGCGAAATAATGAAAACTGAATTTGCTGATAAATATATAACTTTAGGCTTAAAGATTGCATATTATCGAAAGAAAGCCGGATATACACAGGAACACTTTGCGGAGCTTATTGATAAAAGCGTAAACTTTCTCGGTCAAGTAGAAGGTCCCGGCACCATCCGCGGTGTTTCCCTTGAAACTTTATTCAAAATTGCACAGGTATTAAAAATATCCCCCTCCAAGCTGTTGGAAGAGGATTGATTGACATTACCACCGCAAATGCGGCAATTATTTTGAGCCTCCCTTGTGTAAAGGGAGGTGGCACGGCTTGCCGTG
>JAFSCG010000233.1 GCA_017436885.1 Clostridia bacterium
ACACCGATAAGGTAAAGACCGGCTACAAGCTTGATAAGGTAGAGGGAACTCCTCTAACCATTACCGCAGTAGCTGCAGATAACGTGATCAAGGTATATTACGTAAAGGATAACTTCGGTTATACCGTAGAGTACTACTACGACGGCGTAAAGGACGATACCGCAACCGTAACCGCAAATGCAGAGTTCGATTCCGTAATCTCCACTTACACCGATAAGGTAAAGACCGGCTACAAGCTTGATAAGGCAGAGGGAACTCCTCTTACCATTACCGCAGTAGCTGCAGATAACGTGATAAAGGTTTATTACGTAAAGGTAAGCGGACTTACCTATACCGTAAACTACCTCGAGAAGGGAACTAACGCAGTTCTCAATCCCGCAAAGGTAGTTGATGGCAAGACCTTTGGCGACATCGTAAAGGCAGCCGATGAAGTAATTGCGATCACCGGTTACACCTACGATAGTGCAAGTGTGGCAGAGCTTACCATTGGTGCCGATAATGAAGCAAACGTGATAAACCTCTACTACACCGGCGCCACTGCCAATTACACAGTAGAGCATTACCTTTACAATGATGCAAGCGGCGAGTACGAGCTGGAGGACAGCGATACGCTTACCGACGATATCGGTGCAACGGTTACCGCTACTCCCGGAAGCTACGCGGGCTACACGTTTGATAACACCATCTCCGGTACCGTTGAAAGCGGCACCGTGGCGGCTGACGGATCTCTCGTTCTGAAGCTTTACTATGATCTCGTTCCCGTTTACGAGGTTACCGTTAAGTACGTTGTTGATCCCGATAACAGAGGAACTCTCAGCGTTGAGACCGAGACTATCACTCTTACCTCCGCAACAGAGGTAATTACCGTTGGCGGCTCCACCGTTACTCCCGTAAGCGGATGGAAGCTTGATTACTGGACCGATGAGGCCGGCAACAAGCTCGGAACCAAGAACACTCTTGCTCCCTTCACGGTTACCGCAAACGCGGGTGACGTGCTGGTGTTCACCGCTATCCTCGAGATAAGGGGCACTCCCTTCGTTCCCACTCCGGTAAATCCCACCGTTGCGTTCTATCGCGTTGAGCATTACAAGTGGAATCCTGCTCTTAATGCTTACGATATCGCGGACAGCGAGGTAAAGCGCGGTCTTATCGGCAACACAGTTACCGCAGAGGCAAAGAGCTACGACGGATATGTGCTTAACCTTTTGGCCGAGGGTACGGTTGCAAGCGGCAAGGTTATCGAAAACGAGGATGAGGGCGTTTACACAAAGATGCTCGTTCTCAAGCTCTACTACGATAAGGACGGAGCAGGCGACAGCACTCCCGACATTTACCAGAAGAAGGTCACCTTCCGTATTATGAACGGTAAATGGGCAGACGGCAGCACCGCAGATAAGGTATTCTACCTTGATCTTAAGAATGCTGAGGGCGCATATGCGGCAGACGGAACCGCCGTTCTCACCGCTCCCGCAGGTATGAGTGCTAACGAAGGCTTTGAAAACGGCTACTGGGATATCTTCCCTCCCGCTACCGTAAGCGGTACTGACGAAGTGGTATACACCTATATTTATACCAAGATCGACGTTCCGGAGATTCCCGATACTCCCGATGATCCCGATGATCCTGAGATTCCCGAAAATCCCGCAACCGGCGACGGCAAGGCACTTCTCTTCGGTGCTATGGCACTTGCTTCCGTTATCGGAATAGCAAAGGGCGTACTTGCACGCAAGCGCCGCGAGGAGTAATTCCCGAATAAGACCCGCCCCACGGCAATATCGCCGTGGGGCGGGTTTTGTACTGTTATCAGTTGTAAATTAATTATGAAATATACATAATTGCACTTGAATTGGATAAAGCGATGTAGTATAATGTTATCAAGTATAGCTGTATCTATATATACGGCTTGCTGCGCAATTTACGAAAGGACGCGCAAGTGAAAAATATGCTTTCCAAGAACGAAAACACAAAAACACAGACTTTCCGCATAGGCGGAGACGACGAGTCGAGCATGCGCGGTATTCTTCTTACCGTGTATCAGGCACTGAAGGAAAAGGGCTACAACCCCATCAATCAGCTGGTCGGCTATATCCTTTCCGAGGATCCTACCTACATCACTAATCACAACAACGCAAGAAGTCTTATCCGTAAGATAGACAGGGACGAGCTTCTTAACGTGCTTGTGGCGTACTATCTTAACATATAAGCCGGAGAAGATCAAAGAATGCTTATCTCAACTGCCTCGGGACGTCCGACCGGTGACGATATGACCGTAAGCAAGGGTGGTTTTGCCCTTGCTCTCGGTTGCTTTGACGGCGTGCATCCGGGGCACGCCGCGCTTTTTCGCGCTCTTGCGGAGCATTCGGGGGACAAAAAACGTGCGGTGTGGACCTTTTCGCCGCCGCGTGAGGGAGAGCTGTGCCCCGTTAAGGGTAAGCCTCTTATTGTCTCCTTCGAGCAAAAGCTTTCGCTTTTCAAGGAGCACGAAATAGATTATGCGTTTTTATACGATTTCCCCGAGGTGTGTTCCCTCAGCTGTGAGGAGTTTGTGGACAGGATACTTGTGGAGGAATGCGGCTGCGGGCTTGCGGTCTGCGGCTACAATTTTACCTTTGGAAGCCGTGCCGCAGGGAATGCGGAAACTCTTACGAGGCTCCTTGCCCGTCACGGTATAAGGACTATTGTGGTGCAAAACGTTACCGTAAACGGCCTTTCCGTCAGCTCTGCGGCTATTCGTGCCGCTCTTGCCGAGGGAAATATGGAAAAGGCAGAGCTGCTCCTTGGCAGAAGCTATACCGTTACCGCTCCGGTAATAAGCGGCAGACGCCTTGGCCGCGAGCTTGGCTTTCCCACTGTAAATCAGCACTTTTTCCACGGTGCCGCTGTGCCACGCAAGGGCGTTTACGCCGCAGTGTGTTCTGTGGACGGAGTCGAGTACCCTGCCGTGACCAACGTTGGTGTACGTCCCACTGTTTCCGGCGGATCGGATGAGGTAACGGCGGAAACTCATATAATAGGATTTTCGGGAGATCTGTACGGAAGGGATTTTTCCGTCTCGCTAAAGCATTTTATGCGTCCTGAAACGACTTTTGACGGCAGAGAAGAGCTTACAAGGGCGGTGCTTGCGGATATCGCTCTTGCAAAAAAGCTTTATAAGGAAAAGATCAACAGATAATAAACGGAGGAGCATAATGAAAAAAAGCATAAAGATCATAGCGGCTTTTTTCAGCATCGTGCTTTCTGTTTTGTCGGTCGCTCCCGTTGTTTGTGCCGCAGAGCCCCCCGAGGTGGAGGGAGTTCGTACAGCCATTCTTTACAACGTGGAAAATAACAGGATCATATACGCCCTGAACGAAAACGAGGCCGTTTATCCCGCTTCCTCTGTGAAGCTTATGACGGCGGTAGTTGCCTACCGTGCCCTTAAGGACAGGCTTGGCGAGACCGTAACGGTCACAAAGGAGATGCTTGACGGAGTTACCGGATATCGCATCGGCCTTGAGGCAGGGGAGCAGGTAACGGTGGAAAGCTTGTTTTACGCAATGCTCCTCCGCGGCTCCAATGACAGCGCAAACGTTCTTGCCCATCTGGCGTCCGGAAGCACCTCTGCTTTTCTTGAAGCAATGAACGGTTATGCAAGAGAGCTGGGAATGGAAAACACCCTGTACCTTAATACCGGCGGCCTTCACGAGGAGCAAATGGTCACCACTGCCGCGGACACGCTGAAAATAGCGGCAGAATTTGCAAAAGAAGAAAAGCTGCTTGAGATGTCAAGTGTCACCAAGTACGTTTTTCCGGCTACTAACAAGGGCTCTCAGTTCACACTTTATAACCGCAATTACGTTGTTTCCCGTTTTCAGGAAACGAAATATTATTACGAATTCGCCCGCGGAATGAATTACGGCTCTACCGAGGAGAGCGGAAGTACCTGCACCTCGGTTGCAAGTAACGGCGGGCTTACCTACATATGCGTCGTTATCGGAGGCGGAGAGGACGTTGCCACAAATACCGACTATGCAATGAGAGCGGTAAGCGATCTGCTCAGATACGGTATAGAGGGCTTTGCTTACACCGACGTTGTGAATACGGAAAAGCCCGTGTGCGAGATGCCCGTTACTCTTTCCGCAAAGGTGGATCACGTTATGCTTTATCCCGGCGGCGGACTTTCGGTTTATCTTCCGTCGGACGTTGACGTAGACACCGATATTACCACCAGCCTTCGCCTTTCCTGCGAGAGCCTTGCCGCCCCGGTAGAAAAGGGTGCGGTGGTCGGATATCTAAATATATACCACGGAGATACCCAAATAGGCACTGTGGAGCTTATTACGGGAGACGAGGTGGAGCGCAACGGCTTCCTGTATACCTTGGAGGTCATAAAAGCGTACTCGAAAAGCAGATTTTTCCGCGCTACGGCAATATCCGCCGTAATTCTGACGGTTCTTTACGTGTTGGCATCTGCCGCCATCAGGCGCAGAAGGGCAAGAAAGAGCCGCAGATACAGATTTTAATACATATTCAGAATAAAAGGGAGGGATAGCATGCTTGCTTATATAAAACGGATCAGCTCCGTTATTTTGCTTTGTGCGCTGGTGCTGTCCCTTTCCTCTTGATTTATAATCATCAACCGTCCCGAGGAAACGGATCAGGTCCACACCACCGAGGCTCCGTCAACGGAGCCGACCCCCGTCGTTACCGCCCCGCCCGCCATCGAGGATGAAGGAATAAGCAGGTCGGAAAGGGCAAGACGCCGCCTTAATTCTCTTGTAAACTTCGACATGGACGGAACCACCCTTCTGCTGGTAACGGCAGATGCCGGCATACCCGCCCCTATCGGCAGCTCAAGATATCTTGATAAGGAAAGATGGAACGCCCTGAACGAGGTAAGTGAAAAGTACGGCGCAGAGCTTATTGTTACCCGCGAGAGCCGCGTTTATATGAAAACAAAGCTGTTGGATGCCAAGACCTCGGGTCTTTACTATGCGGATATAGTTGCATTCCCAAGCACGGAGCTGGGAACGTTCTTTGCGGACGATCTGCTGTACGATATCTCCAAGCTGCCCTTCGTTTCTCCCTATGAGGAGTATTATTATTCCCTGGCAACGGATGCCGCTACGGTCGACGGACATATTTACGGCGTTGCGGGTGAATCCTGTGTGGATTTCGGCGATTTCGGCTGTATTTACGTTAATATGAGCAAGGCTGCTGCCCTTGGCTTCGGAGATATACATACAACGGTAGACGACGGTCTGTGGACATACGACAAGATGCTTGAATATATCAAGCTTTACGAGTATTCTCCCGACGGAGAATACGTCGGGGATGCCGCGTTCTCCTCCGTTCGCGAGCGTGGAGATGCCGTTCGCATGATGTTTGAGAGCACAGGCGTGCGCTACGTATATTCCGAGGATGGGGAGCAGGTGCTGTATTCCCCCGTGGGAAGGGTAGAAGCGGCTGTGGACTCCCTTCGCCAACTGTTCTATAAAGGCAATTACGGCTTCGTTATGAATGACGAGGACGTAGATAAGTATTGGGATGTGGAGCTTGAGGAGCTTCTCGAGCCCGGACAGGCAGAGCTGATGCGCGACGGCAAGGGAGTGTTCCTTTTGGGTACTCTTTCCGATCTTTCCCGCGTTTATATATCCGACGATCCCATCGTTCCCATTCCCGTGCCTAAGCTTAACGGCGAGCAGGCGGAGTACAGCACTCCCACGGCCGGTGAGACCATGATGTATTCCATCCCCGCAGACGGAGCAAATATCACCGAGTCGGGCATATTTGTGGAGGCGCTGAACGTCAGAGCCTACGAGGCGGTCAGCGAGGCATATATAACCAACGCTCTGCATTATTACATACGCCACGAGAGGACCGTGGAAATGATGGACCTTATAATGAAGCGTCCGTATTTCGACATGGCGGTCAATTTCGGCAGTCAGTACGGTGCTTTGGCCCAAGGCGCGTGGAAGACCATAGTTCAGGCGGCGGAAACGGATTTCAACGTGCTTGACGTGCATTTCTGGTATTATTACGGAGCTCGCGATACTCTGGAGGAGATCAAAGGCTCGGCAAAATAACGGAAAGGAGAATGAGATGAGGCTTAGATACGATCTTCACATACATTCCTGCCTTTCTCCTTGCGGCGACGATGCTCTCACCCCTGCCTTTGCGGCGGGAAGTGCAAAGCTCTGCGGACTTGACGTTGCCGCTCTTACCGACCACAATTCCGCAAAAAACTGTCCTGCCTTCTTCCGTGCGGCAGAGTTCTACGGACTGTCTCCCCTCGGCGGGCTGGAGCTTTCCACCATTGAGGGCGTGCACGTTCTCTGCCTTTTCGACAGCCTCGAAAAAATAATGGAATTCGACCTTTTTGTGGGCGAGCGGCTGATAAAAATGGAAAACGATCCCGCCTTTTTCGGCAATCAGCTTGTTTGCGACGAGGAGGACGAGGTACTGCATACGGAAAAATATCTGCTGTCGGGCGATACGGATATTTATTTCAACGACGTTTGCGGTATCGTCAAAAGCTACGGCGGCGTTGCACTGCCCGCTCACATCGACCGCAAGGTAAACGGCGCCGTGGAGATATTCGGTACCGTTCCCGTGGAGGCAGGCTTTACGGCGTACGAGATGCGCGATAGGTCAAATACCGAGGATTATCTTGTGCATATGCGGCCGGATCCCCTTATAATTTACAACAGCGATGCCCATATGGCTGAGCATATCGGCTCGGCAGGAGGAGCTGCCACGGTGGACGACGGGTGGATAAACGAACTCGGCGCCGCCTCCGCTTTGTTGAAGTACATTTCCCTTGGAATCAAGAAATAAAAGGCTTACCCGATTAAAGAAAGGAAAAAGCTATGAAAATAAGCGAAATTGCAAGTCTGCTGGATGCAGAGGTGCTTTGCGGCAAGGAAAATTTGGGCGGGGAGGTAAAGTCCGCCTGCGGAAGCGATATGATGAGCGACGTGCTTGCATTCGTTAAGGATCAGGCCGTGCTTCTCACTGGTCTGCTTAATCCGCAGGTCATCCGCACTGCGATGATGATGGATATGCAGTGCGTAGTTTTCGTGCGCGGCAAAAAGCCCACGCCCGACGTGCTTGCCCTTGCGGAAAACTGCAAGCTGACGGTACTTACCACAAACGAGCGTCTTTACACCGCCTGCGGAAAGCTTTATGCCGCCGGCCTGAGAGGAGGAGACCTGATTGAGTGAGCTCCTTACTTTAAAATATACCGTCCACGGGGATAACTTCACCGGCGCGGGAGAGGCTTCCGTCAGTATGAAAAGGGAATTGCGTCAGCTGGGCTTTGACGCAAACGTAATACGCCGTGCGGCTATCGCCATGTACGAGGGCGAGATCAATATGGTGATCCATGCGGAGGGCGGCGAGGCGGAGGTCATTATCAGCGAGGACAGGATAGAGATAATCCTGCGCGACGAAGGCCCCGGTATCGCAAACGTGGAGCTGGCAATGAAGGACGGCTTCTCCACCGCGCAGGATAATATCCGTGCCCTCGGCTTCGGCGCGGGCATGGGTCTTCCGAATATGAAGCGCTACAGCGACGATATGCGCATAGAAACAGAGATAGGAAAGGGAACCACGGTCTATATGACCATACTTTCCGACAGCCCCAAAAATGCACTTTGAATGATGAAAGGAGGGATCGGCCGTGAAACACATTCATTCGGTCACCCTTGATAAGGACAAGTGCCTTGGCTGCACCAACTGTATCAAAAGGTGCCCTACCGAGGCCATTCGTGTGCGTGACAGAAAGGCGGCCATTACCGCCAACAGATGCATAGATTGCGGCGAATGCATACGTATTTGTCCCCATAATGCAAAAAAAGCAATGTTCGACCGCTTCGACGACCCTGCGGACTTCAAGTTCAAGGTCGCGCTTCCCGCGCCTGCGCTTTACGGACAGTTTGACAATATCGAAGACGTGGATTACATCCTTACGGCGCTGAAGCTCATCGGTTTCGACCACGTTGCCGAGGTCAGCAGTGCCGCAGAGATGGTTACGGAATATACGAGAATGTTCCTCGAGACACATAAGTGCGATCACCCGTACATAAGCACCGCCTGCCCCGCTGTGGTGCGCCTTATCGAGGTGCGCTTCCCCTATCTGCGGGATTATCTGCTTCCCGTGGTGCCACCCGTGGAGCTTGCGGCCAGAATGGCACGGGAGGACGTGCTTAAAAAGCACCCCGAGCTTAAGCCGGAGGATATAGGTATCTACTTTATTTCCCCTTGTCCCGCAAAGGTAAGCTACGTTAAAAATCCCATAGGATACGAAAAAAGCGACGTTGACCGCGTGCTGTCCATGAGCGAGATATATATGAAGCTGCTCAGCAAATTGGGTGAGGTAAAGAAGCCCGAGTTCATTTCCCGCAGCGGCGTTATCGGTATCAGCTGGGCAACCACGGGCGGCGAGGCAGCAGGTCTGCTGAACGAAAAATATCTTGCCGCCGACGGCATCGAAAACGTGATAAACGTTCTTGACGAGATAGAAAACGAGAATTTCTCCGGTCTGGAGTTTATAGAGCTAAACGCCTGCCGCGGAGGCTGTGTAGGTGGAGTTATGGCCGTGGAAAATCCCTATATCGCCAAGGCAAGAATTCAAAAGCTTCGCAAATATCTGCCCATTTCTCAAAGCCGCGTGGATAGCCTGAAAAAGACAGACGGTATCGAATGGGAGCGCGGAGTGGAAAGCAATCCCGCCCTTCGTCTGAACACCGACCGTACACAGGCAATAGAGATGAGCCGACGCATCAAGGAGCTCACGGCGGCTTTACCGGGGCTTGATTGCGGCTCCTGCGGTGCCCCCTCCTGCAAGGCTCTTGCGGAGGATATAGTTAAGGGCGAGGCAAGGGAAAGCGATTGCATCTTCCGTATGCGCGAGCGAATCCAGCAGATATTCCGTAGCCTTGCGGATATCGAGCACGTGGACCTTGCGGCATCGGAGGAAGGTAAGAAGGAAGGTGAATGAGATGCAGATAAAGGAATGCACAGCCGCCCGGCTGGCAGAGGAGCTGGGGCTTGAAACGGTAGTAAGTGCCGACCCCGAAAGAAGGGTGTGCTGCGGATACGCGGGCGACCTTTTAAGCTGGGTCATGGGGCGAGCCCCCGTCGACTGCGCCTGGGTAACCGTTATGTCCAACGTGAACGTTGTGGCGGTCGCCACCCTTGCGGACGTGGGATGCGTTATCCTTGCGGAAAACGCCGAGCTTGACGAGGACGCCGCCGAAAAGGCCCGTGCAGTCGGCATCAACGTATACCGCACGGCCATGCCCGTGTTTGAGGTTTGTGCAAAAATAGCCAACAGAGGGTAATAAAAAACCTGTTAATTCGGCAGGTATTCGGTAAAAATCCTTGAAAAAGTATTTACAAGCCGAAAAAAAAGTGTTATTATATTAAAAGGTGCGGGTATCCGCGCCCAAAAGTTCTGCGCATAAAAAATTTATATATATTTCCGGAGGAAAAAATGGCAAGAATTAAGCAGTCCATGGACGGTAATACCGCGGCGGCGCACGTCAGCTACGCCTTTACCGAGGTTGCCGCAATTTACCCCATCACCCCTTCCAGCCCTATGGCAGAGGTGACCGATCAGTGGTCCGCCACCGGTCTTAAGAACGTTTTTGACGACAACGTTAAGGTTATTGAGATGCAGAGCGAGGCAGGTGCAGCAGGTGCAGTTCACGGTTCTCTCGCAGCCGGTGCTCTCACCACCACCTATACCGCATCTCAGGGTCTTCTCCTGATGATCCCCAACATGTACAAGATCGCAGGTGAGCTTCTTCCTTGCGTTATTCACGTTTCCGCTCGTTGCGTAGCTTCTCATGCACTTAACATCTTCGGTGACCACAGCGATATCTACGCTTGCCGTCAGACCGGATTTGCTATGCTGGCAGCTTCCAACCCCCAGGAAGTTATGGACATCGGCGCCGTAGCACACCTTGCTACCATTAA
>JAFSCG010000234.1 GCA_017436885.1 Clostridia bacterium
AAAAGGCAGGCTTATCGCCTGCCTTTTTTCTTGAAAGGAGTTCTATGAAATGATTCACGCTTTGATGCGCTTCTTGATTACAACGATAGCAACAAGAGCGGAGATGGCTGCGAATACCATGAGGATGTATGCGTTGCTACCGGTGGAAGGAGTGGGCTCTGCCTGAGTGGGAGCCGCGGTGGTAACAACGGGAGCATCGGTAACAACGGGAGCTGCAGTGGTAACTACGGGAGCGTCGGTTACAACGGGCTCGGTAACTACGGGAGTATCGGGCTGGGTGGCACCGATGGTAGCGCCGCAGTTCTTAAGAGCGGGACCGGAAGCGGTCATGGTCCAGATCTTATCGAAATCAAAGCCCTTGTAGGTAGCCTGAACCTTTGCCTCGTCAGCGGTTATCTGCTTGGAGTTCTCGTCAACGGTGAAGCTCTCGGCTCTTACGGAACCGAAAGGATCCATGCCAACAGAGTAGCAGTTGGTAGCGCCGTAGGAGTAGGAATAACCAATGATACCGCCGATACGGGTGGGAGTTTCAACAGCGGCAACGTTGGGCTGAGAAATTATACCAAAGTTTACACAGTTGTTAACGTCAATACGAACGTTATAACCGGTAATACCACCGGTGGTGGTGCTGCCGACAACGTTATTGGTTGCGGTAATATCACCGCGGTTGAGGCAGTCATTGATAATAATACGGAAGGACTCGGAGGTATCCTGTGCACGAGGATAACCAACTATACCTGCGCCGTATCTTGCGCCTTCGATCTTTGCGGTGTTGGTGCACTGCTCAACGACAGTATCATGCGCAGCGCCGCTGGTGCTGTTCAGATAACCCATCATACCGCCTGCGTAGTAACCGCCGTTGATCTCGCCGGTATTATAGCAGTTAGCGAGCTTGAGCCAGATCGCAACAGAGGAGTTGTTACCACGACCGATCATACCGCCGTTACCGCCGTCGGAGTTAGTCTCGCCGGGGTTAGCAGAGATCTTACCGTTGTTGGTGCAGTTGGTGATCTCGATGTAGCAGGAGCCGAGAGTACGGCCTACGATACCGCCGGTGGGGCATCCAACGGAAGGATCGGAGCCTGTGGTATCAACGCTTGCGTTGTTTACGCAGTTGGTGATCTTGAGGGGGTTGGTGTCGGAGCCGGAGGACTCGAGAGAGCCTACGATACCGCCGGTGTGAGCCGCGGTAGAAACGATAGAACCGTTTACTACGCAGTTTTGGATGGTCATATCGCAATAATCGTGCCATACGTTACCGATGATACCGCCGGTAAAGCCTATACCCTTGATATCCATATTTACGGTTACGTTTTCAACGATAAGGCCACCGGTAGCATAAGCAATAAGACCTGCAGTGCAGTTGGTGAGCTCGGCATTCTTGTTGGTGCCAAGGGACTCAGCCTTACCGCTTACGGTAAGATTTCTGATCTCCGCAGTATCGGTGCAGCCAAAGAGAGCGGAATAGCCCTCGGACTTAACGTCAATACCGGTGATCTTATGGTCCTGACCGTCGAAGATGCCCTTGAAGGGCTTAGCCTCGGTACCGATAGCGGTTATGGCAACGCCGGTGAGATCAAGGTCTGCACCGAGAGCGTACTTGCCTTCCCACTTGGTATTGTCAGACATAAGTGCCTTAAAATCGTTAACGTTGTTAATTACGGTATATCCTTCGGGTGCGGCGGATACGACCGTTGCGGGAATGCACATAATAGCCATTACCGCACAAATGAGCAATGCAATCGTTCTTTTCATAACTTTTCCTTTCGTGATGTTATCGGATTACCGATGTTAGTTGCTTTCGCTGAATCAAAGATATCAAAAATCATTAATTTTGTAAATGTTCATGGTGATACTTTTGTACATTATGATACAAATTGAAAGGAACGACGATAAAAAATCGCCGTTCCCACAAATAAATTATAATTCACTATATTATTTTATACAAGAAATATTATCCGCGCTTAATTTTAGCATACTCGGAGGGTGAATATCCCGTTACCTTTTTAAAGGTCTTGCTGAAATGATAAACGCTTTCGAACCCCACGTCCGAGGAAACGTTTGAAATGGACGAATAGTCGCCGCAGAGCATATCCTTTGCCTTTTCTATCCGTATCATTCTGACGTAGCGCATCGGTGAAAGATTGAATACGGAAAAGAAGGTCTTACGGAAATACACAGAGCTTATGCCGGAGATCTCCGCAAGCTTATCGTTGGAAATGTCCGTATCGCTGTAATTCTCCTCCAGATACTTTAAGGCAGGAGCAATAAGATTGTATTTTTCAGAGGAAATGTAAGCCGAGAGCTCGCGCTCCTTCAGCTTTGCAAGAATACCGTAAAGCACGGAAAGGCACGAAAGCTCGTATGCGGGCTTTTTAAAGCTCCAAAGTCGCTCGGCATTAATAACAGCGTTAAGAAAATCCAGCTTCCGTTTAATGGGATACGAAGTTATCTCCGCCCCCTCATGCTCGCCAAGCACCTCAAACTCGATCATATAGCACTCGCCAAGCTCGACTATCTCGCAGGTATAGGAGCTGCCCTTTGGAAGGACAACGATATTATCGGGATCGGAACGATAGCTCTTGCCTCCCGATTGATAATTGGAAACACCACCGACCTTAACGGAAACCGCCCAAAGCTCCCTGTCCTTCCTATAGATAGACGTGCGTGCGCGGTACAATATCTTATTTACAGCAACTACACGAGTTACAACAAGTGAAGAAAGATCAACCTTTGCCATAGCAACCTCCTGCTTTGACAATATTTTAACATTTAATGATCGCAATGTCAACACAATTACGAAAAAGGCAGTATCATATATGACAAAAATATCAACTTGAACATTTACACAAAGGCACAGGCAATGATAAAATCAAAGAAAATAATCCCCACCGAGGTCAACATTATGAAAAAAATCAAGATAGGTCAGATAGGTATAGGACACAACCACGGTGCGCAGAAGTGCGCCGACTGCAGAAGACTCACCGACCTTTACGAATTCGTTGGCGTTGCATTCCCCGAATGCGACGCAGGCTTTGAAAAGCGCGTTAATAATAAGGAATACGAAGGTCTTAAATTTATGTCCGAGGAGGAGCTGCTTGCAACTCCCGACCTTGATGCCGTTATTATAGAAACCTCCGTGCCCAATCTCGTTCCCACGGCACAGAAGGCCATCGACCGCGGACTTCATATCCATTTGGACAAACCTGCAGGAGAGAACATAGACGAATTTGAAAAGCTTCTTTCCGACGCAAAGCAAAAGCATCTTGCCGTGCAGATGGGCTATATGTACCGCTATAATCCCGCCGTGCTGTATGCCTTCGAGCAGATAAATGCAGGAAAGCTTGGAGAGATATACAACATCGACGCTCATATGAGCACAGAGCATCCCGCAGATTTCCGTCGCTGGCTTTCCACCTTCAAGGGCGGCACCATGTACATATTCGGTTGCCATCTCATTGATCTGATAGTAAAGATCCAGGGTAAGCCCCGCGAGGTAGTTCCCTTCATCTCCCAAAGCGGAAAGGGAGATATCAACTTCTCCGACAACAGCTGTGCAGCGCTTCTCTACGACAAGGGCACGTCCTTTGTTCGCACATCTTCTGTCGAGGTCAACGGTTGGGAGCGCCGTCAATTCGTTATCAACGGTTCTCTCGGCTCCATAGAGATAAAGCCTATCGAAGGACCAATGAGAGCGATAGAGTCGTATGCAGGCGAAACAAAGCCCTGGAGCTCTTTCCATACCGATATCACGCTTGAAAAGCAGGCACACAGATACGACAACATGCTTATCGACCTTGCGAATATGATCCGCGGAACGGGAGAAAATCCCTACACCTACGAGCACGATCTGTACGTTCACAAGGCAACCCTTGCCGCCTGCGGCTTTGATATTAAACTTTAAGGAGAAAACAATGAAAGCAATGCTTGTAAACGGCGAGCAGCAGCTCGTTTGGAGCGACGTGGCAGAGCCCGTCCTCGCTGACGATTCCATTATTATAGACATTCACGCCGCCGCCCTAAATCGCGCCGATATACTGCAGCGCAAGGGCTCTTACCCAAGCCCCAAGGGCTGGCCCGAATGGATGGGTCTTGAGGTTGCGGGCACGGTTCTTGAAATGGGCAAAAAAGCCGCAGAGCTTTCCCGCTTCAAGATAGGAGATGCCGTTTGCGCTCTCCTTGGCGGCGGCGGATATGCGGAAAAGGTTGCCGTTCCCTATAATATGGTAATGCCCATTCCCAAGGGTCTTTCCATGGCAGAGGCGTCTTCCCTGCCCGAGGCTTATGCGACCTCTTATCTCAATCTTTTTTACGAGGGACACCTTAAAGCAGGTCAGACGATTTACATAGCGGCCGGTGCATCGGGGCTTGCAAGCGTTGCAATTCCCATGGCAAAGGCATTCGGCGCTAAAGTAGTTACCTCCGTATTAAGTGCCGAGATCAAAAAGAACATTGCACATCTTGGTGCCGATATAGTTGTTGATACCTCCGCAGAGAGCCTTGAAGAGGTCTTCCGTGAGCTGTTCGAAAAGGGAGAGCCCGTGAACTGCGCTATGGACTGCCTCTGCGGCGACGATCTCGGCAAATGCATGCAGTATATGGCGGAGGGCGGTTATTGGGTGGTTATCTCTACCCTCGCAGGAATTCAGACTAACGTTCTCCTCCGTCCCCTGCTTACCCGCGGAATGCATCTTGTGGGAAGTATGCTGCGCAAGCGCTCCGTTGAGGAAAAGGCGGCACTTCTTGCAGAGCTTGTAGAAAAGGTATGGCCCAAGCTTGAAAGCAAGGAGATCGTTCCAACCGTCTATAAGGTACTACCTATGAGCAAGGCAATGGAGGCTCACTCAATACTTGAGCGCGGCGAAAACGTAGGAAAGGTTGTCCTTACCCTCAAATGAACAACGTTTTAAGCTCGATTTTTTCAAGCTCGATGCTCGAGTATTTTACCCGAGCATCAACGCAGATATTGATGATACTGATCTATATCGGCATCGGGTTTGTCCTTCGTCGCTCCAAGCTATTGCCCGAGATCACCTCAAAGGCCCTTTCCCTTATGGAGACCTTCGTCTTTCTGCCCGCTCTGCTTTTTAGCAACTTATCCGCCAACGTGCGCATAGAAAAGATAAGATCTTACTCAATTATGTTCATTGGCGGAGCAGTATTTCTTGTTTTCGTGCTTCTTGTTGCTTACGTTTTTGCAAAGCTGTTTTCCCGCGGCAAGCATAAGGACGAATACGGAACGTATATGTACATGTTTGCTTTTGCAAACTACGGATACGTCGGATATCCCGTTATGGAGGGCGTATTCGGATCCGATATGCTTACGTCAATGATACTTTTTGCCGTGCCGTTCTCCTTTGCGATCTATACCTACGGAGCTATACTGTTATCCAATTCAGGCTCTAAAAAGCTGAAGATACCGCCGAAGATGATACCAATTCTTTGCGCACTTGCCCTCGGTGTTATCGTCGGTCTGACGGGGATAAAGCTCCCGACATTTGTTACCGGTATTACGGGCGGTCTGAAGAGCTGTATGTCCCCCGTTGCAATGATAATGACGGGATTTGTGCTTGGTTCTCTAAAGATAAAACAGATATTCTCCTCGCTACGTGCTTATCTTGTAAGTGCTATCCGCCTTGTTATTATTCCCGCAATATTTACTTTATGCCTTATTCTTATCGGGCTTATATTCCCCATCCCGGGGGAGCTGATCGTTATTTCCCTGTTCGTTGTTTCAATGCCTATCGGACTCAACGCAGTTATTTTCGTTGAAGCAAGCGGACGCGACAGCACGGATAATGCGCGGATGTGCCTTATATCCTACATACTTGCCTTTATTACCGTGCCGATAATTATCGCACTTATCTCTCGCTATATAACACTTTGACTTATCCCGAAACAATCGAGTAGGAAGCTAACCATTACTTGATCAGCTGTCCTCTCACACCACCGTGCGTACCGATCGGTACACGGCGGTTCAATCATAAATAGTGCAGAGACTTGTACGCTTCGGATATGTCATAATATCCACGGCGTGCAAG
>JAFSCG010000235.1 GCA_017436885.1 Clostridia bacterium
ATAAAAATGGGTACAAAAAAAGCGCATGGATTTGTTCTTATCCATGCGCTCGGTGGCTTGTATTCGGTTTTGCGAGAGTTCATATCTCTCGGTTTAGGCAAAATAGGCGGTTTTCATCTGTCATTCTACCTTTGCTTTTTTCGGCCGTAAAAACGGCGAAAACCCCGATAAAATCGGGGTTTTCTGTGGGTGCATCTATTTTATGCAACCCTTTTGGTGGAGCGTACGGGATTCGAACCCGTGACCCCAACACTGCCAGTGTTGTGCGCTCCCAACTGCGCTAACGCCCCGATGCAAGTAGTATAACAAAAACCTGCTCATTTGTCAATATATTTTTAATTATTATTGCTTTTGTGCGTTTTTTGCCATTTTTGAGCAATGCAAAGGGAGAGCAAAAAAGCTGCTCTCCCCTTATATTTATTCTATTGCGTTATCATAATGATCTCCGCAAGACCTGCGTACTGCTTGCCATCAGCAAGATGAACGGTTACCTTCAGGCTCTCTACAAGAGTTCCTTCGGGAAGATTGCCGAGATTGAATACAACCGGATTACCGTTGCTTCCGCGGAATACCATATCCTTGATAACGTACTGTCCGTTTATCTCCAGATCAATGCTTCCGGGATAATAATCCTCAAAAAGCGCGGGATACACCCATACGGACACGATATTCTCGGGCTTGTCGGTCTTGATCTCAACGCTTCCGCCCTCATCAAGAGAATAGAGATCCGTGAGGCGTACCATTGCGTTACCGTCAAAGAGGAATTTAATATCGCTCTTTGAGGCAAACTCTGCCTTTTCCCCTTCTCCGGCATAGGTGAATCCGCTGTTCAAATGGTAATAGCCGTTAAGACCGGAAGGAAGGGGTCTGCGCACCTCGCTGGGTCCGTCGATGGAAAGGGTTCCGTCCTCGTGGACGATCAGGCGGTCGATAGCAAGGCTGCGCCCCTTGTCCGTGTTCGGAGGAACGGTATGAACGTGGTACACAACGTATATCTCCGAACCATCGGGCGAACGGAGAATGTTGCAGTGGCCGGGACCTGTTACCGTATCGCCGTTGCCCGCAAGAATACGGGAATCCTTGGTCTTATCAAAAAATCTGAGGGGACTATCGGAGGTTGCATAACCAACGGAGTAATGCTCGGAAACGTAATAGTTTGCGCTGTACAGCAGATAGTACTTACCGTTTTCTTTAAATACAACGGGACCCTCGTTCCAAACAACGCTTCCGCTCTTAAGCTCCCAGGGGTACTCGGGAGTGGAGATGAGGATGGGCTCACCTATCATACCGCTGAAGTCGCTCTTTACCTCAACACCCCAGGTCTGGCTGGTTCGCTTACCGTCCACGTAGTTAGTGGAGTTATCCTTGGAGTAATAGAAGTATATCCTGCCGTCGTCATCAAAGAAGAGGCTTGCGTCAATTACACTGAACTCGGGGGAATAGAAGGGCTTGCCGCGCTTAAGGGTCTTGAACTTTCCGTTAGGAGTATCACACACAGCAATATCGATGGAGTGGTACTCCTCTCCTTTTGCGGAGAATATAAAATAGAACTTTCCGTTATACTCATAAACCTCGGGAGCCCAACCCTTTTCCTTGGCCCAACCGGTCTCGGTGAGCTGAAGAATGGGAGTCTCCTGCTTTGTCCAGTGAACAAGATCCTTTGAGGTGTGCACGTAATACTTGGAGCCGCCTGTGCAATAAAGATAGTACGTGCCTTCGTGCTCAAGTATGAAGGGATCGGCGGTGCCGTCACAAAGCTTATTGGTGTAATAGGATTTAGAGTGCGATAACCCGTTCTCAAGTTCTGTCAATGATATTACCTCCTCCGTGGTGTCGGCCACGGTCGTGTCTGCCTCCGTGGTCTCAACAACGGTGCCTCCGCCGCCACAACCCGCAAGCATACAAGCAAGCAGTCCAAGGCAGCCAAGCAGCTTCAAAACTTTCATTCGATCTTCCTTTCTTATCAATGCGTCCACTCAGGGGGCGATTTGTGGAAATACTGCAAATAGTTTTTTAACAATTGAACAACTACCTCGTCGGTTATTTCGCCCATTTTCTCCATCTCCTCGGGAGTAGCCTTGGCGTAATAGATCTCGTTAAGGCCATAGCGTTCCATTATCAACAAAACGTTCTCATCGGGAACGTCGGCCTTTGCAATTATCATCTGGGTGTTGTAATTATTCGTTACCGAGCGTCTGTAATCCTCCTGGTAATATATGATCCACGGCACGTCGTTAACGGTAATTCTGCCTATTTCGTTTGAAAGATCCAAGTATTCATAATCATCCATAACGAAGTCCCATTCGATACCGTCATACAGATTACCTCTGCCGAACCAGTGCTGGTTTACGTCAGAATAGAGCGTATCGCAGATAAACACCTTTCCCCAGCCGTCTTCAGTTCCCTCACTGACGTAGGAGCGAACCACCACCTGGTACATCAGCTTTTCAAGCTCCGGCGCGGTGTGAACCAGCTCGTCGGTCTTTGCGTAAACATGAGAAACGGTTTCAATATAAAACAGATCACCTGTGGTGGAGGATATGGTTCCGTACGCATTTGCCTCGTCCTTTTTGTCAAAGGGAGAAAGGGAGAAATGCATAGTAAACGAGCCATCCTCTATAAGGCTGTGCACCATTATCGTTGCCGTGTCTCCGTAAGTTCCCTCCCAAATGAAGCACATCGCACCGGTGGAATCCTCAAATCTGAAAACGCGCGAATCTATAACGAACTGAACCACGTTGCTTTCCTTGCCCATAGAGTTTACATAGACAACGGGATCGCCATCCTCCATATAGCCGCCGGTCCAGGACGGCCACTGAGGCATATTAAAGCGAGAAAAATTAGGAGCCTTGCCGCTTACGGAGATGGCGTTCGTTGCAATGGCAAAGGTAACCACCGCCGCCGCGGTCAGCTTAAGCATTTTTATTATTTTGCGAAGCCCACCGCTTTTTCCCTTTTGGGTATCTGCGGCAGGTCTGTCCTCCACTACTGCGCTGGTTTCCGACTCGGGAGGTGTTGCAGGTACGTCGGAAATCTTTACAAACTCGTCAGTGACCGATTCTTCACGCAAAGTGGGCTCGCTATCGGGTACCCCCCGATAAAACTCATTGTCAAGTCCGGTCATACCTTCCACCGCCTTCAGTCGGCTTTATGTACGACAACTTGGTTGTAGGGACAGCTGATGCCCAGCTTTTCCATACCGTCCTTAAGGGAGCGGTTAAGAAGGCGCGCCGCCTTAAAGCGATCAGACTCGTCAACGTTTGCAACGATGCGCATAGTCACACCGTGGGCGCCAAGCTCCTGTATGCCGACATAGGATGGCATTTCCACGAACACCTCGGGGTACTTAGCCTGAGTATCGGCAAGCACCTGCTCCAGCGCCTTTTCAGCATCGTCGATCTTTACCTCATAGGGGATGGTAAAATCGCATACCGCGCGGCTGCTGAGGTTGGAGAGGTTAATGATGTTTCTCATATCGCTGTTATTGAAGATCTTTACGTTTCCGCCCGCGTCGGTAATGCAGGTGGTGCGGATACCGATGGAGGATACCGTGCCGCGATAGCCGCCCAGCTCGACGATATCGCCGACGTTATACTCGTTCTCAAAGATCATAAATACTCCGGTTACAAGGTCGGCAATAAGGCTTTCTGCGCCGAAGCCGATAACCAAAGCCAAAATTCCGAGGCTTGCAAACAGAGTTCCGAGATCAACACCGAATATGGTGAGCGCCCAGAAAATGCTTACAAAGCCCACAAGATAGTTGAATCCGGATTTTACGAGATTAAGCAGAGTCTTTCCGCGATTGCTTTTGGGGGAAAGAACGTCAAGAACGAGTCTGCATACCTCGGCAATTATCTTAACAAGCAGAGCCATAACGATAAGCTTGAAGATAATTACCCAGTTAAAGGGCACTACGTTTACAATATCGGAAACGTTACCGAAGAGCGAGGTGAGAGCGCCCATAAGAGTGCGCTTAATTCCTGCGGGCATAAATGGGATAAGTCCGGGATTCGTAACTACGAGGATGACAAGCACCAGACCGATAAGCTTAAGTATGCGGTTGCGCTTTTCCTTGGTGGTTATGCTTTTCAGCTTTTCAAAGAATGCCTTTGCCTTGCCGGGCTTTTTTTCGGTCTCAGCGACGGGAGCTGCCGTGTTCTCCTGCTCGGGGGTGTCTGTTGCTTGCTTTTGCTTTTTCATTGGTTGTCTCCTTTATATTGTAATAATTTTAGTAAATAAAATCAATTTACAGGACGATACAAAATGTCAAAAACGATACTTATTCGGCGCGGGAAATGGGAAGACACGTTTCCGCATACCGCAAGTCGCCTGCGGGAGCGTAGAGGTATACCGTCAGCCTTATATCTCCAACCTTGTCTATCTCCGGCCCGCCGGTAAGCTTTACGGAGGTAATAAGAGTGCTGTCGTTCATTTGCCACTCCAAAAGATGTGAGTAAAACTGTCCCTCCACCTGATGCACGTCATCGTATATATAGACCTCAAGATACTTGTTATATTCCCCTTCGGTATCCGCCGCCGAATCGATCGGAACGGTCACCCGCTCTCCGCTTGCAAGCTCGAACTCCAAAACGTACGCAACGCGCAGGTCGGCAAGAGCGGAATACCCGGCAATTGCAGCATTCCAATAGCTGCGATAGCTCTTTTTACCATCGATATCAACGTCCGGAATAATGCCGAAGCATCCAACATCCCTTCCCTGCACGTATGGACCCTTGAAGCTATCCATTACTGCGAAGGTACCGGAAAGATCGTCGAGAAAAAACTTCAGCTCCGGGAGCATTACCGGAGGCTCGGTTACCGGAGGCTCGGTTACCGGAGGTTCGGTTACCGGAGGCTCAGTGTCTGCAGGGGCACTTACTACAGGCACGGTTTTGCCAACGTCAGGCAAAGGATCGGTAACAACAGTAATATCGCCGCCGCCATTATTGCACGAAAGCAAAATTGCCGCCAAAAGAAGCAGGATACAACAAACAACCGTTTTTTTCATAATGCCTCCAAGATCTAATGCATCAATTGTATCATATACAGTATTACAAATCAAGAAAATTGAACAAAAAAAGAGCACCTACGACAAAAAAAGACTGCCCGCAGCCTAAATGGCCGCGGGCAGAAAAGGTTTAACTTCAGATTAGTTTTCCTTCTTCTTGATAACGACAACTGCTGCGAGGCAGAGTACTGCAGCTGCAGCAAATACTACCATAACGGAAGCATCGCCGGTGGAAGGAGTGGGCTCGGGCTGTGCGGGGGTAGCAGTAGTAACAACGGGAGCGTCGGTAACAACGGGAGCGTCGGTTACTACGGGAGCGTCGGTAACGGTAGGAGCATCGGTTACAACAGGAGCAGAGCCTGCCTCAACCTTCATATCGATGCCTTCGCAAGTAACGAACTTGTCAGCGGTAACGGTAAGAGTGCTCTTAACGTAGTCAACACCGGTAACGGTAACACCCTCAAATTCGTTGAAGGAGATAGAGTTGGTGTCGATCCAGATGTTAACGGTAGCGGTGTCCTCGAATACGATCGGAACGCCCTTGGAGTTAGC
>JAFSCG010000014.1 GCA_017436885.1 Clostridia bacterium
CATCGAATATGACGGAATCGGCTTTATCCCTTTGGAGGAACTTGCAAAAAAGGAAACGGCGTGACTTCGGTCACGCCGTCCCTTGAAAACAGTCGTTTTCAAGCATTTTTCAAAATAACTGTTTTACGAAGCCCCGGCAACGGGAGGGCTTGCTTTTTTTATTTCTTTGATTTAAAATTTTTTGTGTGCCGTTACCTTTTTGTATTTTTTCCCGTCTATACGGGTGAAGGTACCTTAACAACAAGGAGTGGAGTATGGACGATACGAAAATAATTGACCTGTTTTGGGCGCGCTCCGAGGACGCTCTGACCCAAATGTCCGAAAAATACGGGAATTATTGTAACACCGTTGCCTTCGGCATACTGCGCGACAGCGGCCATAGCGAGGAATGTGTCAACGACGCTTACCTGAAGCTTTGGAACTCCATACCGCCCTGCAGACCCGATAACCTGAAGGCATTTGCGGCAAAGACCGTGCGCAATACCGCACTTGATATGTTGGAAAAAAGTACAGCCCAAAAGAGGAGCGGTATTAACGTTGCCCTTGAGGAGCTTGAAAACGTGATATCCACCTCCCGTACCGAAACGGAGGATGCCGTGGTGCTCGGAGAGATGATAAACGGATTTCTGTTATCCCTCGGGGACGATGCGCGAAGGATGTTCATTTGCAGGTATTGGTATTTTATGACCGTGAAGGAGATAGCTGATGCATGGTCTGTTTCCGAAAGCAAGGTAAAAATGTCTCTGCTCCGAACGCGAAAAAAACTGCAAAAATACATAGAAAGGGAAGGAATGACACTATGAAAAACAGATGGATAGCCGATGCGATGAACAATATCGACGACAACCTTGTTACAGACGCGATCTTCACGGCAAAAAAACGCCGCACAGTTAAGATGCATCGACTTATTGCCGTTGCGGCTTGCTTGTGCCTGCTTACGGTAGGAACCTTTTCCGCTTATGCATTCTCGGAGGATATACGGAGCTTTATTAATATGAGCTTCTTTAAAAACAACCTCCGCATAACCGAGGAGAATATCCCCGAGGGATACACCCCAATATACGATGCCGAGGGGTTGGATGCCATACGCAACGATCTGGAGGGCAATTATATTTTGATGAAGGATATCCGCTTCACAGACGCTGATTTTGCCGAGGGCGGACGCTTTGCGGGAGGCTGGGAGCCTATCGGAACGTTGATGGACCCTTACGTTGGTTGCTTCAACGGCAACGGCCACGTGGTGTACGGTCTGCGTGTCAACACAACGGATAACTACGGTGGGCTTTTCGGAGCGGTACATGCGCGATCCGTTACCGAGCAAAGCGGAGTTATAAAAAACCTTGGTATCAGCGGTGCAAAGATAGTTGTAAATGCCGGCGAAGGCGACGAGTGCTGCGCCGGTGTGATCGCGGGCAGGGCAGAGATCGTTGCGGGCTGTTTTGTGGATAAAAGCGAGGTGTTTGCAACTTTTGCTTCAAGCGGCGGTAATAAATACAACAAAAGTGATAATAAATACGTTCTGGTTGGCGGTCTTGGCGGTGCGATCTATATTGCCGACAGCTGCTATGTGAATGCAAAGGTCAGCTACAAGGAGTACCCCTTTGGCATTTTGGAGGAAAACAAGTATCCCATAGCGTACGTTGGCGCATTCTCGGGTCGCTCCTTTGGCGTTATCAATTCTCTTTGCCTTGGGGCGGCGGAAAAGATAGGCGACCCCGTTGGCGAGGTCGTTATCAGCGATATGGTGGCTAACGTATGCCTCGCTCCCCGCTTAATGAACGGCGGGACCTTTGCCGACTTGCTGCATGCCTTTGGAATCAGCGATCATACGGATTATAACAGTATGTCTTTTGCGGAAAAACGGTTGGTATTCATATATATGCCCAATATTGCCCTCTATCCTCACGATTATCTTTTATATACTCCCGATCCCGAGAACATGAAGCTTATGCGGGAAAAGAACGAATTGCTGAATGAATATGTTGCGGAAAGAGCAAGAGCAAGAGAGGCGGGAGAAAAGGTAAATGAGGCTTTGATGGAAAGGGTCCGTACAGAGTACTTCGATTGGAAGGATTACGGACCCGTTGAGGAGAAGTGGTATTTGCTTGCGACAAACGTTGTTGCTTCCCAATATGCTCAAATTATGGACACCATCAACACCGTTCTTTCCGATGAGGAATGGGAAGCGATCCTTATTAAAAACGGTATGAAGGTAGGCATCATCGACTGCTACACCTCACGTCAGGGCGAGTATAAGGGCTTTGATATGGAAAAGATCTGGCGCGACGACAAGAGCGGAATACCGAAATTAAGAATATTTGATTAAAGCTAAGCAAGCCCTCACGGAAACGTGGGGGCTTGCTTTTTAACTATTTTTGTTTTAAAATTTTTTTGTGCCGTTACCTTTTTGTGCTGCACGTCGTCATTATAAGTGAAAGCGCTTTTAAACTACATAGGAGGATGCAATGAATGACAAAATGATAATCGATATGTTCTTCGCGCGGTCGGAGGATGCGTTATCCGCTACTGCAAGCAAATACGGAACATATCTGAAAAGCATAGCGTACAACATTCTTAACGACGATGGCGACAGCGAGGAATGTGTGAACGATACATATCTCAGCCTATGGAATTCAATACCGCCAAGCTCTCCTGCATCACTTTCCGCATTCGCGGCAAGAATAGTGCGCAATCTCTCTCTTGACAGGCGAAAGCTCCGTGATGCGGAAAAGCGCGGTGGCGACGCCGTGCAGTCCATAACCGATGAACTGCTTGCCATAATTCCCGATAGAGAGGACGACTTTGCAGATATGATCGTGTTGCGCGACACGGTCAACGGCTTTCTTGCGTCATTAAACAAGGAAGCGCGCATTATATTCATTCGCCGATATTGGTATTTTTCCTCCGTGAGTCAGCTTGCCGAGGATATGGGCTGTACCGAAGGCAAGGTTAAAATGTCATTGATGCGTTCGCGGGATAAACTGCGAAAACTCTTGGAAAAGGAAGGAGTATTCAAATGAAAAACGATAGCTTGATGGATGCCATCGGCTTGGCAGATGAAAAATTTATTGAAGAGGCTGCGTTGCTTAACGGAAAGGGCATTAAAAAGCCAAAACGCAGGGTTTGGCATAGGGTGATCGCCTTTGCGGCTTGCCTATGCCTGCTGACGGTCGGAACGTTTTCCGCCTACGCGCTGTCGGATGATATACGAAGCTTTATAAATATGAACTTCTTTAAAAACAATCTTCGTATAACCGAGGAGAACATCCCCGAGGGATACACCCCCATATACGATGCCGAAGGGCTGGATGCCATACGCAATGATTTGAAAGGCAATTATATTTTGATGAAGGATATCCGCTTCACCGATGCGGATTTTGCTGAGGGCGGACGCTTTGCGGGCGGCTGGGAGCCTATAGGAAATAAAAAAAATGCATTCCGCGGTATATTCAACGGCAACGGATACGTTATATACGGACTTCGCGTAAATATCAAGGGTAATCACGGCGGTCTGTTCGGCCGAGTTGTACAGTCTCCGGACGTTTACAGCGGAGTGATCAAAAATCTCGGTGTCAGCGGTGCAAGCATATCGTTACACGCAACGGCGGACTACGGTTGCTATGCGGGTGTTATTGCGGGCAGTGCGCACATCGTTGCAGGCTGCTTTGTGGAAAAAAGTGAGGTTACGGCAAGCTACGACGTGGCGGAGCGGCGATATGCACACGTTGGCGGCCTTTGCGGCGACGTATATATTGCCGACAGCTGCTACGTGAACGCGAAGGTAAGCTACAAGGAGGTCAGCTCTCACGTTGTTGAGAGCATATACTATCCCACGGCCTACGTTGGTGCCTTTGCCGGCAGCTCATTCAGCGTTATCAATTCGCTTTGCCTTGGGGCGGCGCAGTATATTGGCGACCCTATAGGCGAAGTGATAATAAGCGATATGGTTGCAAATAACTATTTTGTTCCGCGCTGTATGAACGGAGGAGCGTTTTTGGACATCGTTGAAGCGGGAAATAATGATTTTTCTGCAAGACAGTTCGAATATAAATATATAGGATATTATGTTGCCTATCCGGAGGATTATATCCTGTATACTTATGATCCCGACAGGGTAGCGCAGGCTAAAAAAATATATGAGCTGTTCAGTGAGATCAGCGAGGCAAAGAAAAACGAAAGGGAAAACGGCATACCGATTCCCGATGAGATAGTGGAAAAAGAGAAGCTTCTTATGGAAATTTTGAAAGATCTTCCCGATAAGGACAGATGGTATTGCCTAACAGAGAATATCGATCCGCGTGAGCTGGAGGTTATGTCAGCGTATATTCTCAGTCTTATGACAGTCGATGAGTGGAGATCGATCCTTATTAAAAACGGTATGAAGGTGGGCATCATCGATTGCTACACCTCCCGTCAGGGCGAATATACGGGATTTGATATGGAAAAGATCTGGCGCGACGACAAGAGCGGAATACCCAAGCTGAGAATATTTGATTAAAAAGCTTTTCTTACAGTAAAACAATAACAAACGGACCGCCCGGGAGGCCGATCCCTACATCACGCGTTGATTCGTTTTTGGTAGGGACCGACTTTCTCGGCGGTCCGCAATTTATTTATTTGTTTGTTCCCCTTGCGGTAACGAAATTAAGTTCGCGCCAATATTTTACGTCTACGTTTTGCACTGCATCACGTGTTGCGCGGTATATCCAGTTGCCCTTGGCAACGCCGGGGGTGTTCATGCGGGTGTCCTTGCCGTACAGATGCAGGTCCTGGAAGGGAAGCACCGTCATATTTGCAGGGCTTGCGAACAGCGAGCGAATGACCGAGGCACAGCCCTCGCAGATGTCATTCCCTCCGTAGGAGCAGTAATCAAACAGGCGGCGACGCTTTTCCGCGCTCAGCTCGTACACCCATCCAAGGAGAGTGTTGTTGTCGTGGGTGCCTGTGTAAGCAACGCAGGCGTGCGGGTAATTGAAGCTCATATGAGGATCGGTAGGGGTGCCGTCGTACTCACCGAACTGCATAAGGCGCATACAGGGAAGTCCGGCCTCTGCCATAAACGCCTCAAGACCCGGTGTGGAGCTGCCAAGGTCCTCGGCAATTATCTCGCCATCTCCCGCCGCGGAGCGAATGGCCTGCACAAAGGGCATTCCGGGTCCCTTTACCCATTTGCCTTCCTTGGCAGTCTCGGCCTTTGCGGGGATGCTCCAATATGCCTCGATGGCGCGGAAATGGTCGATACGCAGTACGTCGAAGAACTTGAAGCAAAAGCCGATGCGCTCGCGCCACCAGCCGAAGCCGTCAAGGGCCATGGCGGTCCAATCGTATATGGGATTGCCCCAAAGCTGTCCGTCCTCGGAAAAATTATCGGGCGGACAGCCTGCAATTGCCGTGGGCTTTCCGCTTCCGTCAAGCAAAAAAAGCTCGGGGTGAAGCTCCGCGTCACAGCTTGTACTGTCAAGATATATGGGAATATCGCCTATTATGCGTATTCCCTTTGCATTTGCGTAGGCTTTTACCTTGTGCCATTGCACGTAAAACTCGTATTCGCAGAAGCGGCGGAAAAACTCCGCGTCCTCACTTCCGTAAGAAGGCAGATTTTCAGCCGCCCAACGGCAGTATTCCGCAATGCGCGGCTCTCCTTCGGCGTATTCGTTTACGGCGGCTTTCAGCCTTTCGTCTGCGCGGGAAGCCGCCCGTGCAAGCAGGGGCATACGCTCGCTTTCAAATCGTTCAAGCTCCAAAAGGTATGGTGAGTTCTGCTTTGCACCCTCCAGCTCCTCAGAGGTGATAAGTCCTTCTGCAAAGAGGGTGGGCAGGTCGATAAAATACGGGTTTGTGCTGAAGGCGGATGCGGATTTATAAGGTGAGCCGTATTCGTCGGGCAGACAGAAGGGAAGAGTCTGCCACGCGGTAAAGCCCGCCTTTTCCAGCATATCAACAAAACGATATGCCTCTATACCGAAGCCTCCGCAGCCGTAGTCTCCGGGGAGAGAGGATATGTGCATCAGAACGCCGCTTCCGCGGCGAATGTTATTTTTCATAATAAGTCCTTCAGTATCTCAAGGGTGTATTTCATCTCCCCGTCGTCCTTTTCGGCAACGGCGAAGGTGATGGAGGAGCGCTCGATAAACTCTGTAAGCATATCGCAGATACGGTATGTGTCGCTTCCCTCGGGGAAGCTTTCCTTGCTTGGCAGTGGGCTTTCTGTCTTTGCAAGCAGACCGTCCTCCTCCAGAATAGTTGCAAAGTGCTCGTCATAATATCTGCTTCTGATGTAATTGGAAAAATAGGAAACAGCCATACGTGAGGCAACAAGCTCTGCTTCCTGTGCGGTAAAGTATTTCTTTCCCATTATAATACTGTCAGCTGTGATAAATTTTGCTATTTTATATACGCGTTCTCCTCGGTGATTGAAAACTGCAAAGGCGATATTTGCGCCGTTTTCCCGTGGGATACCTGCGCTTGTCAAACGGTAGTTCAAAATATATCTTCCCCCTTTGGGTGGGTTTTATTAATGTATTGTATATTTTATCACCGCGTGATAATTTATGCAAGACCTTTGATCCAATTTACATTTTTCAAACCGCGATATACATAAAATCCCGATGTGATTTTTATGCGGTTGACAAAAAAATCGGCATTGTTTATAATTTAAGGGAGAAAGTCTGTACTCGGAGGCCGATATGAGAAAACTATTGCAAATATTATTATGCATCGCACTTATGGGCGCATTCATCTTGCCGCCCGTTTGCGTTGATGCTGCGGAGATGGAAATGAGAACGGTATACGTTTCAAGCAAGGGAAACGATGATTTTGACGGCTCAAGCTATGCGACTCCAGTTGCCACTCTTTCCCGCGCCATCAGGCTGTGCTATGACGGCGGCACCATCGTGCTTTGCGGACCCATAAAAACAACGGGCTCGTTTATTGCTCCCGTTACCGTGGGACATATAACTATAACCTCCAAGCAGGACGAATTTGATTACGGTAAGTCAAACGGCGCAATGCTTTCCTTGGGCGGCAACTTCTTTTTAAGGGGAGATTATACCTTCCGTGATATAAAGATAGAGACCACGACGAAAAACGTGGTGATCGTTTGCGCGGGCAACCGAGTTGTTTTTGATACGGGCATTACCTGCACCACCAAGGGTGCAAACCTGCCAAGCATCACGGGCGGCGAGGCATCCAATTACAACGCACGCGGCGCAAGGCTGACAGTAAACAGCGGAAGCTGGCTCCGTTTGCGCGGCGGTAACCGCGGCACGGGCGGCAGTAAGGACGGTACGTATATTGAAATAAACGGCGGCAGCTTCTCCTCCGTTGTGGAATGCGGAGGCGAGAGCGATTCCCACGGCGACGTTTATATGGCCATAAACGGAGGAACGTTTACGGGCGCCGTGCGCATCACGGGAAGCACCGATATCCACGGCAACGTAAACCTTGCCATAAGCGGCGGCACGTTGAAGACGGTAAAGCTTTCCGAGGGCGGCAAGATCAACGGCAACGTGTTCGTTGCCATTACAGCCAAAAGCGGCAGCTATAGTTTTCCCAAGGCTAACGTTACGGGCAATCTCAGTATCCTGCGTTCTGCAAATCAGTCCGTAACCGGCGGCGGAACCGTTACGACCGACAGTAATAACGCTCAAACGCAGGCAACGTCCATTGCGTCGGTAATTAACACAAGAACGTCATTGCTCGAAAAAGAGCGCGATGATGCAATAGACCGCTGGTATAAGTCCTTTGAGGTGGAGAAAAAGGGCGAGTGCTCTATCGGCGAGTATATATCTGCCGAGGATAGCTTTGAACTGATATCCCATAAAGGGGAGCAGACCCCCGTTTACGGCACAGCCGCAAAAATTGCCGGGCTTTGTATCGGCGTGGTTGCTTTTGTCGCCGTGCTTCTTTGCGTTACGTTCATTTTTAAGGGTAGGGGAGTGCGCGCTCTTTCCCTTTGCCTTTGCTTCGTGTCCCTATCTGCCGCGCTCCTTCTTTACGGCTGCGGAGAGGGGGAGACACAGGTAACCACCGACGGCGTAAGCGATACTGCACCTTCTCAAACGACCACCGATATTCCCGTAACCACCGATGCACCGAATAAAGCGAGCGGCATTGCGTGTACCTGTTACGGCAACGCGGAGACCGTCGCGAACGGTATTAAAATTAAAATGACGGGCCCCTCCTTTGTTTTTGCCGATAAAAAGCTCTCTAAGGACTGTCGCGTCGAGTTCGATATGGAGCTGTATTATAAGGGACGTGGCGGCGTGTTCGTTCCCGCCACCGTAAAGGACGCGGATGGCGGCATCAGCGTAACGGGCTACTATCTGGAGCTTGACGTTGAAACTCAGACGCTTTCGCTCTATTATATAACGAATAACGTCAGAACTCTCATAGGGCAAAAGAATTTTCCCGTTGTGGCATCAATGCTTACAAGCTCCGAGAGGGAGATATATAATATCGTCGTAGAGATGAATACGAAAACGCTTCCGAGAATGCTTGCGTTCTACGTTAATTACGGTTCCTCCGATGAGGATCCGTATCCTCAGTTTGAGATAATACCCGATAAAAAGACAAGCGGCACCGTCGGCTTTGCGTGCATCCAAAGCGAGGCTTATGTTTCCAATATTACCGTTTCGGAGGAGGGCAGAGCACCCGAGAGCGGATTGACCTATACCAACCCCATTATAACCGGTATGACAGATCCCGAAATGTTCTACCACGAGGGTACGTACTATCTTTACGGTACCCGCACTACGGATAATACAAACCTGTATTGCTATACGTCCAAGGACGGCGTTAACTTTACCGATGCGGGCATAGTTATGCACGGCAAGGACGTGTGGGGAGATAAGGTATTCAAGGCGGCAAATATCCTGTATCACGACGGATATTTTTATATGTTCTATCTTGCCAATCCCGCTACGGGCGACGCGCGCGAGGCCTATGCGTACTCCGAGAGTCCCCTTGGACCGTTTGTGTCAGATACAAAGGAGCCCCTGTACGGCAGTAACGATTGGATAGGCGGACAGCCTTTTGTGGACGACGACGGAAAGATATATCTTGTGCACGTTCGTTTCGGCAAGGGCAACGAAACGTGGATAATGGAGATAGAGTGCGAAAAGGGCAAGGTAACGCCAAAATACGATAAGTCCGCAAAGCTCCTTGAAGCTACCGCGCAATGGGAAAACGCCATTGCCTCCGTTGTGGAATGCGGATATATAATCAAGCACGACGGATATTATTATCTGCTGTATTCGGGCGGCAATTATAATTCCACCTACGGAATGGGATATGCCACCTCAAAGAACGTTATGGGTCCTTACACAAGGTATCGCTACAATCCCATTCTCGTTTCAAACGAGCAGGCCTACGGTGTCGGTGCCGCAAGCATCTTCCCGTCTCCCGACGGCACGGAGTACTTTATTGCATACCTTTGCCATTCAAGCTCCTCCTCCGTAAGGCCCCTTAATACCTGTATCGACCGGATCAAGTTCGTTGATTATCCATGGGGCGAGGATAAGCTTGTGGTATACGGTCCCACGGTTACTCCTCAGCCCGCCCCGTCTGATAACGGCAAGGACGAGGCAGACCCTCTTGACAGATTTCAAAGTAAGTAATAAGGTAAAGCGATACCCCGTTCAATGCAGCTTGAACGGGGTATTGTTGACTTTATTTCTTGTTTGCGCTTTTGGCGCACAGGAGCCACAGCAGCGCGTAGGCTGCGGCGGCGATGGGGATAAGGGATGCCACCAGCCACATTACGTCGTAGGTAAGGAAATACTCCACGGCGATATTTGCCGTGAAGGACATATCCGCGAAGGTAAACATCAGAATTGCCACAACGTAATAGACGCAAAGCACGGTGAAGATAGGCACGGCGGCTCTGCAAGTGCGGGAGACCACGCCCTTTCTTTTTCTTTTGCCCCTGATTACTGCAAGGCA
>JAFSCG010000236.1 GCA_017436885.1 Clostridia bacterium
ACAAGGGAGAGATACGATCTCCCGTGGTGGTGGGAACGTATCTGTGGGTAATGTGGCACACGGATATTCTCGAAATCGATGAGAAAACCGGCAAGCACCGATCGGAGTATGTCTGCACCGCCACCGAGCTTGCCGATCAAGTATCGAAGCTGATGGATATGACGCTCCCTGCTAATATGGTCAAGAAAAATTTGACGATGTATCATCATCAATTGGAGCAAATGGGTTTGAGCTTTGAAAACAAGCGCACAGGAAAAAGACGATATTTTATCTTCAACCTTGTTCCCGAATCGTTGCGCAAAACCATACAGACAAGGGATGAACTGCCGAAATATATCAATGACGCTCCTACTGTGGAGGGGGACGAGGATGACGGTGACGGCATGACGGCTGAGCCGATAGTAGGCGAAAGATGTCACTACCCGAAGAAAGGACCTCTTTCTGTCAGCGTAAGTCCATTCAATGGAAACAGTTTTTCAACCCCAAACCATTCTCGCAAGCGGCGACTGGAGAAAGGACATGACCTTCACGATCATAATGACAATGACGGCAACGCTCCACTCCCCACATAGCTGTCATGCTGTCACCAAACGTCAATAATTGACACGCATAATCAAAGAAAAGGCGATTAAGAACCGGTTTCAACGCCTCAAAATAAGGCGTTGAAAATAAGGTTTTCGTAATATACCCCACTTGCGGTGTACACCGACGGAATTTGGGCTTTTGCTGATTTTGAGATCAGTAAACGATGCGTTGCCCAATGCGAGTTCTCACGTTGGGAATTTCGCAAATAACGCCGATGAAGACCGAGGCTTTTTTGAATAAAAATAGGGGTGCTTCTCACGGAACGGAAAAACAGGAGGTTTTTGAAAAATCTATTATGATTAACAGAATTCGAAGCAATATTCAAACCAATTATACCTTTTGCGATATCATACGCAAGCCTACGGCAAAGCAAATAGCTTTTTTGGAAGAGTTAATCATGTCACCGGCAATCGAGGATAAGGAAGAATACCGATTCTATTATCGAATCCTAAAAGCAGAAGAAGCAATGCTCAGCGGACAATGGGATTCGATCAGCAGTTTCATTTTCGGAGAGGCTGAGAACGGCGCTATCGTTTTGAAAATTGGGCAACGAATCATTCCGAAGCCGATCCAATATCGAATTGCGATAAGCCTATATACCGATAAAGGCGATATGTATGATGAAATAGTAAATATAGTAAAAAACGGCAGAGAGCATCGTCCAAACGATTGGGACAAGGAAATGCCCGAATGCGTGCGTAAAGCAAACACATTCACCGTTTATCGTGCAGGGAAAGAAAGTATAGACAAGGCAGTTGACTCTCTATCATGGACATTATGGCGAGACGTTGCCGAGTGGTTTGCTGAGCGGCATGAGCATTACGGGCAAGAAAAACAGCACTTGTATAAGGCGACTATTTCTGCCGATGACGTTATAGCTTTTACAAATTCGAGGCGGGAGTTTGAGATCATACAGTATGGGGGAGTCAAAGACATTGAGGAACTTCCTCGTATCGGTGTATCTGCAGAATACAAAGAGTTATTTTCTGCAACCAGCTATGATTTCCATAAGGATCAAGAAAATAGAACCACTGCTCTTGATCTCTTCGCAAAATGGTATCGGCAGAATAATGCAATGGGGGAAACATGATCACAGGCATCAAGAAAACGCATAAAACGACCGAAATATATTTTGATGAGGCTGACGAGTGGACTACGGTCAGGACATACAACACCAGCCTCAAGAACAGGCTCCTTGCTTTCTCAATGGAGCACCCGGAGTTGTGCGCGCAGACAGATGATGACGGATTCGGAGGGCTCTCCTTCCGCATTCAAAAGAGATGTTTCACCTATCGTCTGGTAGCTCCGTACTCTGAGGAACGCAAGGCAACGGCAAGGGCTAAAATGAACGAGCTCAATGCGAGAAAGTGAAAAGAGACCGCCGAAGCGATCTCTTTGAACATTATTCTTTTGGCATATTGCGAAGGACGGAGAGCTGGTCTCTTCTGCCATAAACAACAGCAGTAACCCAAACGGTAGAGGTGTCCTCGTTCACCCAATAGTAAACGATAAAATTCTCAACCGTCAATTTATGAATGCCTTCTGTTCTCCACGGCTCTTCATCCACAAGGGGATAGCGAAGCGGCATATGGTCGAGAGTCAGAATCTCTTTCTTGATGCGGTCAGACCAGCGCCGTGCTACCTCGGGTTCAAGCAGAACCTTGGAGATATACCCCACGGCTTCCTTCAACTGCGCCAGCGCGTTATTTGTCAGTTTAACTTTATATGTCATAGTCAGATACTCTTGTTGATTTCGGCAAAAGCATCTTCGATGTCAACACCCTGACCTGCCTTTGCTTCCGAAAGTCCTTTCGCCATCATTGTGTTGAACTGTGCATCGGTCATCGAATCACGGGTCTGCAATGCAGGGACGGAGAACGAATAAGGGATGCTGTTGGTCATAATAATTTGGCGATAAAGAGAATCAATCAATACAGAAACAGGGATGCCGAGTTGCTCCAATACTTCCTCTGCTTGTTGTTTGATTTCGGGGCTGACTCGCGCGGTTACGTTTGCGGTTTTCGTTGCCATAGTATGCACCACCTTTCTGCTATTAGTATACCACATTGTATGGCGAATTGCAATACAAAATTTAAATTTTGTTTGTGTAAATTTTGGAAGAAGGTACTGCACTTGGTTGCTGTTCTCACCCTCCAAAATCTGTGATGCAGGAACCAAAGAAAACGCTATCGGCAAAATAGCGTTTTAAAACCAACATTGGAGTTATGGATATTTTGCCGCACATGGCAAGGTCACTATTTTTTCTGTTTTCCCGACGCTCGCGTCTGGGGCAAGCATAGCGCGTGGATGTCCACCGCCAAATGGCGGCGCCCTCCTCGCACCGTCCCTGCGCTCACGCTGGGACAATATCGGGCAGAAGCCCGAACCCACTTTTCATCGAAAGGAGAAAAATATTGGGACGATTACAATCAGAATCGATATCTCTTCACGTAACACCAGAAGAAAAAAAGGCGATGTGTGAACGCATGAAAGAAGCCGTCTCACCATCGATGCGAGCCTTTATTTTGGATATGTGTATGCACGGTAAGGTCATCGTAAATTCAGATCTTCGAGAGCTGAATCAGGAGCTTCGCTATCAAGGGAACAACCTCAACCAGCTCACAAAGCTCTGCCATCAGGGCAGGATCTCTGCGGTCGATCTCTCGGAATTGTTATCTCTCTATCGGCAAATCCTTGTAGCTCTTGGAGGTGATTTGGATGGCGGTAATTGAAAGTATTCCCGAAAAGAATCAGACACCGAGCGCACAGAAAGGTGTGCTGGATTACTGTATGCAGCCGTCAAAAACGCTCGATGAGGACGAACAACTCGCATATATTTCGGGATATAATTGTGTGCCGGAGTTGGCAAACGAGTCCTTCCTCGCCACGCAAAAGATATACGGTCACGAGCCGGACGGCGTGAGGTTTTATCATTTCGTTCAGTCCTTCAAGATCGGCGAAGACATCTCACCGCAAGAGGCAAATGAAATTGGAATGGAGCTCGTCCGAGGCTTTGAAAAATTCAAAAACCATGAGGCAATCGTCGCCACTCATATAGACAAAGACCACCTCCACAATCATATTGTCGTATGCGCTTATGACCTCGAAAGTGGTTTGAAATTGCATTATAATAAATATTTTCTCGGCGACCTTCGTCACAAAAGCGATGAGATATGTCAGGCACATGGGCTCAAGGTTCTGCAAAAATATAACCCAAACGTGAAATCTCAACGCCTCGGCCCCAAGGAATATCGAGCCGCTTTGAACGGCAACAGCTGGAAGATGGCTCTGCGAGTGGCAATTGATTTTTGTATGACGAGGGCAAAAAACAAGGATGAGTTTCAGCGCGAGATGAAGAAGCTCGGCTACGATATGGTGTGGACACCGGAGAGAAAATATATCACGTACATCTGCCCGACTCAAAACGGCAAAGAATGCAGAGTCCGTGATATAAAACTAAACGATGAAAAATATCTAAAGGAGAATATGGAACATGAATTCAGGATCAGGTCAGAGTTATATGGACAAGCTCAAGGCGCGGAATATTCCTCCGGCACTTCAAGAAGCGATGGAGGAAACAACGCCGGAACAGGAGATTCCGATGGTGCAGATCAGCGCAGAGGAATGGATGCGGCTAACGGAAACAGTGCATCGAATGGAGGCTCTGTCAGCGGAGCTGTCGGCACAGAGGGAGGCTCTTTCGAGCGAGGCGAGCAGATATACCGAGAGGATGATGAAGGCAGCAGAGGCGCAGAAAGAGGCAACGGAGAAGGCTCTCCACAAGATCACGAGAGAAGCTACCGAACAGGTTGGGAAAGCGAGCGCGAGAGCTTCAGAAGTTATCGACAGAAGAATTCGTCGGGACGAGGCACTGTGGTGGCTCCGACTCGCTCTCACGGCAGTTCCGATGCTGTTAGTACTGCTCTTATGGGTGCGCGTGGGATTGGGAATGTGACCGATCTATTTGAGGACGGCGAGGAATCCGAGGAAGAAAAGCGTGAGCGAGAAGCGAGAAACGCAGGTACTGCTGTCGGAGTTATCGCCGGAACCATAACGGGGGTAGCCATCGGTCTTCACAAAAACCACGAGCCAAATATAGAGAATAATGATGACGAGGACGAGGATCCACAGATGGAGATGACTATGTGATTTGCATTTTCTTCCTCCGACTTGTCAATAATGAAAGGGGTGATGTAGGGGTCTTGCTTACATAGCCTTCGGGCTAAACATACAAGGCGATACCTAACAGACGGTCACGAGGCACAGATAAACATAGCCTCGGGCTCGGGTAAATTTTGCCTTAAAGGGAGGAATTATTTGACCTTATTCTTTCTGCATTCAGCAAGACCGCAGAGAAAAACGACGGGCGCGTTCACGCAAAAAAATAACAAAAAGAATATTTGAATGGGGTGAGTCATATGGAGATGAACGTTCATCACGACGAAAAAACTGTTGACATATGGCTCACTCGAAGCGAAGCGCGGGATGAGAATTTCCGCAAATCGCTTGAGCCGTACTATCAACAGTTTAAAGAGAAGAAATATTTTGTGTCGGTATTTGAATCGGGCGAGCGAGATCTGTTCTCGGACACTGTCCTGCTTCTTCGACACAATTTAGAGCTTCAGATCAAAGCTGAGCTTGCAGCCGAACAGGCACAGGCTCAAACCGTGGGGCAGAAGGCGTGAAGCCTTCTGCCCTTAATGGAAATGATAACAATTTATGTCTTTACAAAAATGACATTGACGCCGTCGGGATTTTGTGGTACAATGTTATCAGCAATCAAGAAAGGAGTTAGTATCAATATGGTTGAAACGTTTAAGATTGCCGCCTATACAAGAATTTCGGTAGACCTTGAGCTTGACCGTGATAACACAAGTATCGAGAACCAAAAAGCGATCATAGGCGAATACTGCCGTCTGCATTTCCCGACCAGCACGGTGGATTATTTCGAAGACCGTGATAAATCCGGTTACACCTTCGAGCAACGCCCCGATTATATGAGGATGCGCGAAATGCTCGTCAATCATGAATACGATATACTTATCGTCAAGGATCTGAGCCGTTTCTCACGAAGAACGGGTAAAGGACTTGCGGAATTCGAGGAGCTCTCGGAGCATGACGTTCGCATTATCGCCATCGGTGATGGCGTAGATTACTATCAAGATCACATTGACGACTGGATGAAGATAAAACTGTACTTCTTCGTCAATGAAATGCCTGTAACAGACACAAGCCGAAAGGTGCTGGATGTCATCGCTTCCAGACAATCCAAAGGAGAGTGGATCTGCTCCGTGCCGTTCGGATACGTGATCACCAACTCAAAGAAAATGCTGTTCGAGGTGGACGAGCCGTCCGCCGAGGTGGTTCGGAAAATATTCGAGCTTTATATCGACGGCTGGGGGTACAAAAGAATCGCCAACCATCTGACCGATGAGCATATCCCAACGCCTCGTATGCGAGAAAAGGCACGCAAGGAAGCGCAGGGCGATGACTACAAGGGCAAGGTAAAAGAAGCGTGGAGTGTGGTAACCATCTCGGAAATACTGTGCAATGATTTCTATATCGGAACGCTCCGCCAGCACAAATACAAACGCAAAAAGATAAACGGACAGGACGTGGAGCTCGATCCTTCCCAGCATATCATATTCGAGAATAACCACGAGGCCATCATCGATTACCGCACCTTCGCCATCACGCAGGAGCTTCTCAAGCAAAGAAGCACCTCCCATTACCGCGGTCAAAAGAAATACGAGAACAACTACTCCGGTTACCTCTTCTGCGGTGACTGTGGTTCACCCATGTTCTCACGAAGCCGTCCCGACCTTGCGGATGCCTATATCTGCGGTACGTACCACGCAAGGGGAAAAGCCGGATGCTCAACGCACCACATCCGTGTGGACGTTCTTGACCGTGAGCTGAAGCGATACGTGGAAAGACTCTGCCAAACCTCGGAAAACATGCTGAAGCGCTTGGAAGCCGAGATCAGCTTCGAGCCAAGTGCCATTCAAGACAGTACGAACGCTGCCGTAGAGCTTGCTGAGCTGATCGAGCAAGAGAAGGAAGCCCTCAAGATTCTGATGCGTCAAAAGACACGCGACCTGGCACGTGCCAAGGGGAACGAGGACGTGATCATGGAGATGTATGACGGTCTCATTGAGGAAGCCGCCAACCGTATCCACGGACTTGAAAACCAGATCGCTATGACGGCTGATACGAGAAACACCATCATCCGCGCCAACAGACACGCCAAGGCGGTGCTGGATATCTTCCACGATATACTGACCAAGGATAAGCTTGACAAGCGCGATATCAGTCTGATCGTTGACCGAATCATCGTCTATGAAAACCGCATCGACATCAAGCTGAGAAATGACGTAGATGCCCTCCTGCGGTGCGAGGATGAACAAACGGAGGCGGAGTCCGCAAATTTTAACGAAGACACTAAAAATATCGAAAAAGTCGCAGATAAATACCATTCTGTGGCAGTTCAATCGGCTAAAAACCAGCTCGATAAGGTTTTTAGTGTCAATGTTATCAGTGGCGGAGATCCGCTTGAAATATACACCGACAGGGAGGGGGAGGTCATATTCAAAAAGTATTCTCCCATTGGGGAGCTTACCGAATTTGCATCAAAATATGCGGAAACGCTTCATAGGGCAGGCTCGCTCAGTGTTATGGTATGCGACAGAGATGCGGTAATTGCGGTGGAGGGCGCTTCCAAAAAGGAGTATCTTGAAAAGACCGTATCGGCGGAGCTTGATATGCTTATGCGAGAGCGCAAAAGCTACACCTACGAAAACGGAGGAGAAAAGCGTTATCCCACCGTGGATAGGGGGAGCTGTTATATCAGCTGTGCTTATCCTATAGTAAGCGATGACGGCGACGTTATAGGCTCGGTGGCATCCTTACGCAGTGAAGACGGTAAAGGGGATGCCTCACTTTGTGGTACGGAAACGGAAAAAAAGCTTATTGTTACTGCTGCCGCCTTTCTTGGAAAGCAGCTTGACTCGTAAGCGCCGCGGCTATTTTGTAAAAAGGGAACGACCCTTTTTATGTTGACAAAGCAAGCACGTTTGATTTATCATATATCTGTACTCGGTCGATACGTTCGGCCGTTAAAGAAAGGGCAGATATATGATATATCCAAAACTTTTAACAAGTGGTTCAAGAGTTGGGATCACTGCGCCCTCCTGCGGCATTGCAGAGGAAAAGCGCGAGGCGTTTTGCCAATCTCTCGATAATCTCAGGGCTCACGGCTGGGAGCTTACCCTCACGGATAACGTTTATAAATGCGGAAGAATAGCCAGCAGTGCGGGAGCGGTAAGAGCACGTGAGTTTCACTCGCTGCTTGAGAATAAAAATATAGATATGGTCATTGCGGCCTGCGGCGGCGATATGCTGATGGAGATGCTGGAGTATATAGATTACGAAAAGGTAAGTGCATATCCAAAATGGATAATGGGCTACAGCGACATTACGGGCTTGCTGTTTCCCATAACGCTGAAGTGTGATATAGCCACTGTGTACGGCCCCAATGCGGGCAGCTTTGATATGACGGAGCTCCATCCGTTCCTGAAAGCCGTTTTCCCCCTGCTGGAGGGGAAGCCGGAGGTATTGCATTCCTCAAAAATGCACGAAAGAACACGCGCAAATGATGTGGACGGATATAATTTGGACACTCCCACACTATGGGACTCGCCGCGCGGTAATTTTTCCGTCAGCGGAAGGATGCTGTCCTCCTGCATTGATTGCTCCTCGTTTTTGGTTGGAACCGATTACGCGCCGGTGGAGGCCTTTGCGGAAAAGTATAAGGACGAAGGGATAATCTGGAATTTCGACAACTTTGCACTTACTGCGGAAACACTGTATTACAGCCTTTGGAATATGAAAAACGCAGGATGGTTTAAACACGCAAGGGCGGTTATGATCTCACGCACGCTGTTCGCGGGCAGTAATTACGGTCTCTCTTACAGGGAGGCCGCCGAGAGTGCCCTGGGAGATATCCCGCTTGTGCTGGACACGGATACCGGACACGTCAAACCGATGATGCCCGTTGTAAACGGAGCAATGACCCGCCTTACCGTAAAGGATGGGGGCGGAAGCATAGAGCAGGCATTCGTTTAGGGGAACGCAAAAAGCGCAGGGCGCAAAAAGGAAAAACATTGAAGTTGCCAGGCCTTCTCTATTCTCGACGATGCAAAGGGGATGTAAAAAAAGGCAGGACCGCAAAAAAGAGAAAAAAGATTGAAAGCACAATGGTTTCAATATCGGTAAGATGAAGAACTAAGGTAGGAAAAACTCAAGAAATTGAGTTTTTCCAAAAAATCTCTTTTTTGCTACGGGACAAAATCCACCCTCGACGTACACCAGTACGCCTCACGGGTGGATGTTTGCCCGTTCCAGCCGTTTTTTCCTATCCCCTGCGATGTTTTTAGGGGGTGTAAAGAAACTTGCGTTTCTTTACACCCCCTTTTTGGCATTTTTAAGAAGGAAGGCATCAACCAAGTGCTGTGAAAACGTTGGCAAAAGACCACACAAGCAGCATACCGGCCACGAAGGAAGCAACAGCACCTATTATTGCGCCGATGCCTGCGTGTTTGGCGCATATGGGTCTTGTTTTGTTCCAAATGCCCCACAGAATAAATCCGGCGATAGGGCAGATAAATCCCAGAACCGCCCAACCGAAGCTACCGCGCTCGTACTGCTCGGGAGTTGCATATGCTTGCGGCTTTGGCTCGGTGTGAGGAGCCTCCGTGGCTTTGATGCTTACAGGCGCGTTTGCAACGGGCGTCTCGGGCGCGGATTCGGAGGCAGGGCCGTTTTGATCCGCCTCAGCTTGATCGGCTTCGGCTTGATCGGTGTCGGTGCTTGGAGCGGAAGCTCCTGCATCTGCGTACAATGCCTGCTCTGCGGCCTCTGCTTCTTCGCGGTTGCCTGCGGGGTATCTGTCGTTCGGGAACAGCTTTGTGAAGAACAGCCGCAGCTTTTTGTCAAACACCGCGATAAGCACAAGCACCGCTATGCCGGCAAGAGTTATTATCAGACCGTAGGTAAATGCGTTGGGGGAGTACTTCAAAACTATCTTGTGCTCGCCTGCCTCGCCCTTTACGTCAAAGGCGATAAGTGCGTCAAGAGATTTGAATATCTCCACTCTCTCTCCGTCAACGAATACCTGCCAGCCCTCGTCGTAGGGGAGAGAGGTGAACACGGTGGAAAAGTCGTCCTTGGTGGTAACGGTACCCTCAAAGTATCTCTCGGTATACTTTTCGATATTCATATTGCCCTCAACAAGCTTGGGCATAACCTCGTTGTAAACCTCGGAGTCCAAATACCAGAAGAAGTCCTCGCCGCTCATAATATAAAGGTCGGATTTTGTAAGGGTGAGCTTAACGTCGAAATCCTTGTTGGCGGTGCGTTCACCGAGGGAGACTATTCTCTGGGTCTCGTTGCCGTAGTAGGTTCCGTAGGAAGAGCCGTTTACGCTCATCTTGACCTCGCGGGGATACTTGGAGGCAAAGTAGCAATACACGATGCCGTCAACCGCGGGGGTGACGGTGTAGTCGAGGGAAGCATCCACTTGGCTGTTTACGGGAGCGTACTTTTTGTGTCCGCCCGCAAAAGAAAGATTGATGTTGTTGGTGCTTATATCAACGTCCTTGACCTTTTTGAAGAGCTGTATCTCCTTTTCCGCGCCAAGCATAGCGGTTACCATAGCGTTCATACGCTCGAAGGGATTATTTATCTCCTCATAGGGGATAAGCGCGGGTTTTTCCTTGTTGTCCTCGAAATCGTCGGGCTCGACGTCGTCTATGTCCTCATCCTCGTAAGCTTCCGGAGGATTGGGATCGCTGAAGTAGACGTCCTTGATATCGTTGTTTACAACGTATGCAATGCTCAGTGCATAGGGGTTAAGGTACACTACGTAGCCGTTTTCCTCGTCGGTCTTTATGATCTCGCCCCAGTTGGGATCAACGGTGCTGTCGTCGTCCTTGGTAACCAAGTATTTGATACCGAGGAGCGAGTCGGCCACGGGAGTGCCGCCGAGATACTTCGACCAATGGGATTTTGAGGAATAACCCATACGCTGAAGGAACAGTATCGTTTCCTTGTTCAGGGTGGAGGTGGAGCCGCTGAGACCGCGAATGCCAAGCGCATAGGGGTCGCACACCTTGCGGTGGTCGTTCTTTTCCATACGGTAGAAGGAGTCGTCCTCCTCCTTTACCTCGTCGATAATGGGCTGGATGTCGTCTATAAACTCGTGGTACGAGGTATATGACGAGATGACCACGTCCTCGTCCAGCTGTACAAGACCAAGCAGTCCGCCGCAGAACATCTCAAGGCTTACAAGCACGCACATTATCATTGCCGTTGTCTCGCGTGTTTTTGTGCGGGAGGCGAGGGAGAGGGCGATGCAATAGAGAGCAAGGAAAGCAAGAGAGAGCCATACGCATTCGAAATCGTCCACGCCCTTGACGTTAAGCTTTTGCATAACGAGAAGCGCAAGTCCGAGAATGAGCGAAACGCCAAGCACGGAGCGTGGACCGTTTTCCTCCAATGCGTCGTATCCCTTGCGCGCCGCAACGATAAGCACGAAGGAAAGCATAAAGCTGTAGCGATAGTTGAGCCAGTTGGGAATCGCAAAGCCGTGCCATGCCATGTCTATGGGATTGAAGTTGAAGCAAAGGATAAAGAACAGGATAAACAGCGCAGTGCCGATGCGCTCGCCCTTAGGGCGCTTGCTGTTAAGGAAGTAGATGGGAACGAGTATAAGGGCAAGCATGCCGCTGTACACGTTGGGAAGACCCTCGGGACGGACGGTATCGTACGCGCCAACGTAGAATTTGCCGAAAAGATCAAGAAAATCAAAGCGCTGCGTCAGCTTGAAGTGAGGGTTGTTTTTAAAGTTTTCGATTATTGCAAGGGGGTTGGATATGTCAAGACCCGCGGTCTGAAAATCGTCCTTGCCGAAGGAGAGGGCATATACCGCGGGCATGGTTATTACCATCGAGATGGCAATGGCGATAACGGAGAACAGCGCAACTCTGCCAACGGAGCGAACAAGGTGGAAGCGTTCGCCGTATGGGTCGATATCGGACTTGGGAAGAGAAAAATACGCGTATACGGAATACGCAAGGACGAAGAAGCACATCATAAAACCGATGTAGTAATTGCTGAGGATGGCGAGCGCCAGGGAAACGGTGAAGAGAAGATATTTTCTTTTTGCGATAAGCTGCTCGATACCCAGCGCAACGAGGGGCAGCATAATAACGCAGTCTATCCACATGGTGTTGTGCTGGTAGATAACGTTATAGGCGCACAGCGCGTACATGGTGGAAAACATAATGGTCGCCGCCTTGCCGCGCACCTTGCCCGTTTTGTGCATATAGTAGCCGAAGGTCAGTCCGCACAGACCGCATTTAATAACGAACATGGTGTAAAGTGCCTCAAGTATTGCGTGCTTGGGGAAAAGGCACACGATGTAGGAAAGGGGGCTTGCCAGATAGTAGGCGTATATGCCGAGGAACTCGCCGCCGAGGGCACGCCCGAAGGAATAAAGAAAGCTTCCTTCTCCGTACACAAGGTCGCGCAGAGCCTCGAAGAAATAAACGTACTGCCCGTTCAGGTCAAGCACAAGCACCGAGCTTGTACCGAAGGGGTAGGTGCCCATTGCCGCGTAAATAACGAACATCAGCATCGCGGGCAATGCAAATGCCCATATCAGATATGATGCGGAGTTCTTTTTTTCTTTCTTTGCCTTGGGCTTGGGGCCGTCTTCCTTCGACTCCAGCTCCTTTATTTCAACTTCCTTTGTCATTTTGCTCTCCTTTGGGATTTTATTGCCTCGGTGAAGAAAAAACAGGTCAAAAATGTAAATACATAATTATTCTACCATATTATTTTCCTCTTGTAAACGGATTTATCAAAATAACAGCCAAAAAAGCAAAAGCTTTACCGGCGTGTTCCAAGGTTAATAAATTGTTCACATAATGTTAAATAAAAATTATTGAATATCGGCGGTATTGATGATATTATGAACTTGATATAAGCGTTAGTATTATCTACGGAGTGTGGCATTATGAAAAAGATCACAAAGGCTGTAATCGGTGTTTGTTCCGCAGTTGTGCTGTGCGCGGGTGCTTTTTGCATCTACCGTTTTGCGGTTTTGCCTGCACTTGATTACAGAGCTGCCCTTTCGCTTATGGAAAGCGGCAAATACCATGGAGCCGTTGAAATACTGGAGGATCTTGGCGGTTATTACGATTCCGAGGAGAAGATAGATGAGTGTCGGGCTGCCATTTGGGAAAACGAGCACAGCAACATGTACGCCCGCGCGGAACAGTTTTTTGCCTCCCGTGATTTTGTGAGAGCGTACGAGCTTTACTGTCAGCTCGGCTATTACCGCGACAGCTCGGTGAAAAAGTACGAGTGCTTATTCGAGAGCGGAAAGCGGCTTTTTTCAAGAGGTGACTATACCTTGGGTATCAGATATTTCTCTGTTGCCATGGACAGTGGAGAGTATTACCATAAATCCTTGGAATATATGTACAACAAGGGTGTTTCCGTCATTTCCGAGGGAAAGTACGACGTTGCTGAGGAAATATTCGACGCACTTGACAGTTTCAGCTACAGCGATGCCAAGCTGCAGGCGGCGAGGTACCTCATGGCTACCGATATGCTGGAGCATGAAAAATACGAAGAGGCCCGTTCGGTATTTTTTGAGATATACCGTTACAGAGACAGCGCTGATATGTACAATGAATGCTATTACCGTAAGGCTCTGGCATACTTGGAGAAAGGAGAGCTTGAAGAGGCTCGAGCGCTCCTGAACCGTGTGAACAGATACAAGGACAGCGCAGAGCTTATGAGCAAAATATTCAAATATCAACAGGCATGCGGTTATATGCAGAATTCAACACTGACGGCAATAGAGCTGTTTGACGAGCTTGGGGATTTTCTTGACAGCGCGGAAAAAAAGCTTCAGTGTATAGAAAAAGGGTATGAGGAAAAATACGTCGCAGCGAAGAATCACATTGAATCCGGTGATTATTCCACTGCTATCAGCCTGCTTGTCAAGATAGAAGGCTACAAGGACAGCGCCGAATTGATCAAGGAGGCGAAATACCGTCGGGCTTGCCTGTTGATCGAGAAGAAAAGCTTTTCAGAGGCGGAAAAGCTCTTCCTTGAGCTTGGTGATTACAAGGACAGCGTGCTGATGAGGGAAAAGGAGATCCCATACCGGATGGTACTTGCAAAGTACCGCGACGGATGGGCAGAGTCGGCCCTTGCGGAGCTGTTGAAGCTTGGAGGCTATAAGGACAGCGCGGAGATTCTTGAAAAGGTACGCACCGTTATTTATGACGAGGCATTGGCTCTTATATATCAAAAAAGGTACGTTTCTGCCATCAGCAAGCTTGAACTGCTTGGCGATTACCGTGATGCGCCCGAGCTCATTCTGGAATCAAAATACCTGCGCGCGGAGCTGCTGCTGACGGCTATTTCCGACAGTGCATACAAGGCTTATCAGTTATATGCGGAGCTTGGCGATTACAAGGACAGCAGGGAAAAGGCGGCGGAGGCTCTTGATGCAAGCTACAATGAGGCGGTGAAGCATCTTGACGCGATGCAGTTCGATATGGCCAAGGACCTTTTCGAAAAGCTGGGTGAATACCGCGACAGCGCCGCAATGCTTACGGAGGTGGAATACCGAAGGGCGGTATACTATTATTCAGGATACGCCCGCAAGTGGTGCTGGAACAAGGCGCTTCCTATATTTGAAAGTCTTGGAGATTACAGAGACAGCCGTGAAAGAGTGGCTGAGATAATGCTTGCCGATGCCGAATACAATGCGGCGATGAAGCTGATGGAGCAGAAAATGTATTCCGAGGCTGCAGAAAAGTTCGCCTTGCTCGAGGCATACAGAGACAGCGAAATACAGTACACCCATATTATGTGCGTTTTTGCCGCGGAGGCCTACGATTCGGGAGATTACGAAAAAGCCGAGGAGCTGCTTGAGAATGCTCCCCTATCATCAGAAAGCTCGGAAATGCTCGGTAAGATATACTATGCCCGAGGAAAAGAGCTGTATAATGCAGGCAAGCCGAAGGAGGCTTTGGATAGGCTGGATAGCATTCATTGCGGTGAAGAAGCAAGGCTCCTTGCCATGGAGATTCGAAATTCCCCGGAATATTGGCGTGTGGCGGAGGTTGGCGACGTTTTGATGTTGGGAAAACATCCGAAGCTGGACAAAGAGACCCCCGAGCTTATCGAATGGAAGGTCTATAAGGCGGAAGAAGGTAAGATATGGCTGGTAAGCTGTTATGTGATCGACTGTGTAAGCTATGCTTCCGGCGCAGAAGGCTCCTCGTGGGAGAAAAGCTATATGCGTGAATGGCTGAACGGCGAATTTTTCGGCAGTGCTTTTTCCGATGAGGAGCAGGCGTATCTCTGCAGCTTCAGCAAGGCAGAAGGCGTTGCGGATAAGGTGAGCCTTATAAGCCGTGAGGAGCTGAGTTCCGTTGAGGAGCATGTGCTTGTTACCTTGTACGCAATACAGCGCGGCTGTTATACGGGGATCGTCAGCTGGTCGGGCTCAGTATCAAACTGGTTCTTGATAGACGGAGAGGGGGCGTTGGACGGCCAAAGTTATTGGCACGATCTCAGTCAAAGGTCCACGGGAGGCGTGCGCCCCGTTATATGCATAGAGCAAAAGTGAATGATCACAAAAGCAGGCGGTAAAAACTTCGGTTTTGCCGCCTGTTTTTGTAAAAAGCATTTGACTATGCAGTAAATATATGCTATACTTACTTATTAACATCGGAAAGTAGTGCCTTTTGGTGCGGAAGGGAAGTGGTGGTACGGTAATACTCGGAATCGACCCCGGTCTTGCCATAGTTGGCTGGGGCGCCATCGAAACGACGCCGCGGGGTTACCGCGTTCTCGGCTACGGCTCCATAACCACGCCCGCACATACGCCGACAGAGGACAGACTTGCGACGATTTACGCGGATATGAATGAGCTTTTGCGCCGCTTCCGCCCCGATGCCATATCTGTGGAGGAGCTGTTCTGGAACACCAACCAGACCACGGGCATCCGCGTTGCGGAGGCAAGGGGAGTTATCCTGCTTGCGGCGCGGCAGAACCTTGTTTCCGTATACGAGTACACTCCCCTGCAGGTAAAGCAGGCGGTGGTTGGATACGGAAGGGCGGAAAAAAAGCAGGTAATAAGCATGGTAACCACCTTGCTTGAGCTTAAGGCAGCTCCTAAGCCCGACGATACGGCAGACGCACTTGCCCTTGCCATTTGCCATTCAAACTGCGCGGGCTCCGCGCTTTCAGCCTTGCATAGATAGAAAGGACTAATATATGTGGTACAGCGATTCTTGGAAGGACTATGAGCTTATAGACACCTCAAAGGGCATGCGCCTTGAAAGGTGGGGAAAGTATATACTTGTCCGTCCCGATCCGCAGGTCATCTGGACCTCCGATAAAAAATACCCCGAATGGAGGCGCGCGGATGCAGAGTACGAGCGGCGCGGAGGCGGCGGAAGCTGGAAGGAAAACAAGCTTCCCGCCGAGTGGCGCATATCCTATAAGGGGCTTACCTTTACCATTGCTCCCGGCGGCTTCAAGCACACGGGACTTTTCCCCGAGCAGGCCGCAAACTGGGATTGGTTTTCCGAGCTTATAAGGGAAGCGGGCAGACCCATTAAGGTGCTTAATCTTTTTGCATATACCGGCGGTGCGACCGTTGCCGCCGCGGCGGCAGGTGCCTCCGTTTGCCACGTTGACGCGGCAAAGGGAATGGTACAGCGCGCAAAGGACAATGCGGCACTCAGCGGCCTTGCCGACGCGCCCATCAGATATATCGTGGACGACGTAAGAAAATTCCTTCTCCGTGAAAAACGCCGCGAATCTTACTATGATGCAATAATTATGGACCCTCCCTCCTACGGCAGAGGCACGGGAGGCGAGGTCTGGAAGCTGGAGGATAATCTTGAGGAGCTTATCGAGCTTTGCACCGACGTGTTAACGGATAAGCCGCTTTTCTTCCTGCTTAATTCCTATTCCACGGGACTTTCCCCTCTTACCATGCGCCACACGTTGGAGCTCGCTCTCAAAAGAGGCGGCTTCGCACCCGAAAAGGTAGAGGAGGGCGAACTTGCCCTGCCTTGCCGCGACGGAAGCTTCCTCCCCTGCGGCGGAAGCGTACGCGTAACCTTCTGAAAGGACAGTTATGACACAGCAATATGAACCCGCCAAAAGCGGCGAGGAGCGCCCCATTATTATAGAGGCGAGAAACGTTTCCTTTACCTATGAGGGAGAGGATGAAAGCACCGCCCTTCCCGCGGTGAACGGCGTTGATCTGTACGTTCGCGAGGGAGAGTACGTTTGCCTGCTTGGCCGCAACGGCTCGGGCAAATCCACCCTTGCAAAGCTGTTTAATCTTATATTTGCTCCCGACAGCGGCGAGATACTTATAAACGGACGCACCGTTGTTGAGGATAAGATGACCGACGACGAGCTTTTTGAGATCAGGCGTACCGTTGGTATGGTGTTCCAGAATCCCGATAACCAGCTGGTTGCCACCGTTGTGGAGGAGGACGTTGCCTTCGGACCCGAAAATCTCGGCGTTCCCTCTGCGGAGATACGCGAGCGAGTAGACGAGGCGCTTGCCCTCGTTGGCATGAGCGAGTATGCAAAAACGGCACCCCATATGCTGTCGGGAGGTCAGAAGCAGCGCATTGCCATTGCAGGCGTGCTTGCAATGATGCCGAGATGTATCATATTCGACGAATCCACAGCTATGCTCGACCCCGGCGGAAGAGCCGACGTTATGCGCATACTGCACCGCCTGAACCGCGAGCGCGGTATTACGGTGCTGAACATCACTCACCATATGGACGAGGCAGTAAGTGCGGACCGCATCTACGTTATGAACGAGGGCAGGGTGATGACCTGCGGCACTCCCGAGGAGGTCTTCTGCGACGTTGCCGCCCTGCGTGAAGCGGCGCTTGAGGCGCCTGCGGGAACAGAGCTTTTGTACGAGCTGAACGGCATGGGCGGAGATTTCCCACTTCCTTCGCTGGATTTTGCCGAGTGTGCCGAGATTATTGCGAATAAATACAAAGAAAAGAACTGAAAATGGCTAAATTAGAACTTAAAAACGTTAGTTACAGCTACAGCCCCGGCACCCCCTTTGAAAAAAAGGCGCTTCAGAACGTAAGCCTTACGGTAGAGGCGGGAAGTATTACGGGCATCATCGGTCATACGGGCTCGGGTAAATCCACCCTCGTGCGCCTGATGAACGGACTTATATCCCCTTCAAGCGGCACGGTGCTGCTTGACGGTGTGGATATAAACGCCGATAAAAAGTCCCTTGCTTCCGTTATGTGCCGCGTGGGTCTTGTTATGCAGTATCCCGAATATCAGCTGTTCGACGAAACGGTGGAGAAGGACATCTCCTACGGACCGAAGAACATGAAGCTGTCCGATGATGAGATAGCGCTCCGCGTGCGAGAGGCGGCGGCATTTACGGGCATACCCGAGGATATGCTATCCCGCTCTCCCTTTGACCTTTCGGGCGGACAGAAGCGTCGCGTTGCCATTGCGGGCATACTTGCCATGCGCCCCGAGGTAATAGTGCTTGACGAGCCTGCCGCGGGTCTTGATCCCATGGGACGCAAGGAGATACTGGGCGGTCTTGTGAATTACCGCGACCGCACGGGCTGCGCCATAGTTATCGTCAGCCATAATATGGAGGACATGGCGAACTATTGCGACAAGATAATCGTGTTGAAGGAGAGCCGCGAGGCCTTCGAGGGCACGCCCAAGGAGGTCTTTGCCCGCCGCGCCGAGCTGGAGGAAAACGGACTTGACGTTCCCGATACCGTTAAGCTTGCGGATGAGCTGCGAGCCCGCGGAGTTCCCGTCAGCGGCGACGTTTGCACCCCCGATGCCCTTGCATCGGAGCTTGCGGTGCTTCTTGGATACAAAAAATGACCTGCGGCATTTTGCCGATGGAGAAGATAAATGTTAAAGGATATTACGCTTGGCCAATATTACCCAACGGAATCGGCGGTACACCGTGCCGATCCGCGCACAAAGCTGCTGTTGGCCACGGTCTATATTGTTGCGCTCTTTGTTGCTAAAAATATTTGGGGCTTTCTGTTTGCGGCGGCGGCACTTCTTTTGTGCGTGCGCCTGTCCCGCATACCGCTGAGGACCATATTGTGCGGTCTTAAGGCCGTTATGTTCATTCTGGTCTTTACCGCCCTTATCAATATTTTTCTTACCAAGGGCGAGCATCTTTTGTTTTCGTGGCGGTTTATTAATATTTACCGCGAGGGTATATACACCGCCATCTTTATGGCCTTCCGCATAATCATGCTTATAATGGGCACGGGGCTTTTCCTTACCTATACCACCACGCCCATAATGCTGACAAACGGCCTTGAATACGTGCTCTCGCCCCTTAAGGTGTTCGGCGTTCAGGTGCATGAGTTTGCAATGATGATGTCCACGGCCCTTCGCTTTATTCCTTCGCTTATGGAGGATACGGACAGAATAATGGACGCCCAGAAGGCAAGGGGAGCCTCCTTTTCAAGCGGGGGACTCATTGCCAAGGCAAAGGCGCTGATCCCCATCCTCATTCCGCTTTTTGTGTGCGCCTTCAAGCGTGCGGACGATCTTTCCGTTGCCATGGAGTGCCGTTGCTACCGCGGCGGCAAGGGCAGAACGAAAATGACGGTAATGCGCTTTTCCGCCGCCGATTGGCTGTGGACCGTGCTTGCGGTGCTGTTCGTTGTTGCCATCGTGTTTCTCAACCGTATTCCTGCGGGATTTACCCTTTAAGGAGAAGCCATGAACTATCTGCTTACCGTTGCCTTTGACGGCAAGGATTTTTGCGGCTGGCAGTTCCAGCCGGGGGAAAGGACCGTGCAGGGAGTTATTACCGAGGTGTCGGAGCGGCTTTTCAAATGCAAATGCCTTGTAACGGGCTGCAGCCGTACCGACAGCGGCGTGCACGCGCTGGGCTTTCGCTGTACCGTAAAGCCCTCTGACCCAAACGCGCTCATTCCCGCCGCCAAGCTTCCGTATGCATATTCCTCGCTCCTTCCGTGCGACGTTTCGGTGCTTGCGGCGTGTGAGGTCGCGGATGATTTCCATCCCCGATATACCGACCTTGTGAAGGAGTATGAATATCGTGTGCATAACTCACCAATCCCCGACCCGTTTACCGTTGGCAGGGCATTTCGCTTTCCCGCCCCGATAACCGACGAGGGGATCGAGAATATGCGCCGTGCCGCAGAGCTTATCTGCGGAACTCACGACTTTACCTCCTTTATGGCAAGCGGCTCAAAGATAACCGATGCGGTCCGCACCGTGCATTTTTGCCGCGTGGAGCGCAGGGGAGATATTATTTACGTAAACGTTGCCGCCGACGGCTTCCTTTACAACATGGTGCGTATCATCGTGGGCACCCTGCTTGAGGTAGGCAGAGGCGAGCTTGCGCCCGAGAACGTGGAGGGGATAATAGCCTCCCGTGACAGACGTATGGCAGGGAGCACCGCGCCGGCGTGCGGTCTTTATCTGAAAAACGTAGTGTACAATGGATGATATAATGAGTGAAACAATAAAAAATCAAAAAAACAATAAAAGAAAACTGCTGCTTTTGATTCCCCTTGGCGTTGTGGCGTTTCTTGCCGTTTGCGCCGCCGCGGCATTTGCGTGGTTTGCCTTGGAATACAACGAAGCATACGAGCCCGTTGATATCGTCGAGCGCTCGGACACCTATCAGCTTCCCGATTATCCCGACGTTTCCATCGGCTCGGACAGCATTGAGGTTACGGATGCCACGACTTCCACGGAGGTTCCCGCTACCGTTTCTCCCGTTACGGAGGCAACGTCTGCTCCCGATACCTCCGTGCAGGGCACGGAAGAGCAGACCGCCACCGCGCCTCAGACTACCGACCCTTGGCGTCCGCCAAGCGAAAACTTTGATAAAAACGAGGATACCGACAACGTTACCGATAGCGCAAGCGATACCACCACGGAGCCCGAGCCCGTGGTGACCTATCCTCCGATACAGTATGATAGCAAAGCCTCCTTTGCAAACAGCGAGTCCATCGTCAGTATCTATTCAAGCATACCTATATATAAGGTGGCTCAGAAGAACAGCAACGTAATCAACATTCTCGTTATGGGCACCGATACCCGCGACCCTACTCTGGAGCGCGGAAGAAGCGATACGATGATAATCGTATCTTACAACAAGACTACGGGCTCTGTGAAGCTCACCTCTCTTATGCGCGATTCCCTCGTCCCCATTGAGTATTGCGATTGGGACCGAATAAGCTCCGCCTACGCATACGGAGGCGTGGGTCTTGCCATAAACACGGTAAATCAGGTCTTCGATATGGATATTCAGAGCTTTGTGCTGATCGATTTTAACGGAGTTCGCAATTTTATCGATCACATCGGCGGCGTTGACGTGTACCTTACTGCCGAGGAGGCGGAGTACTACGTTTCCACCCATACGTATTGGAAGCTCTCTGAGGGTGTGAACCATCTGAATTCCGATCAGGCGCTTATGCATATGCGCAACCGAACCATAGGTAGCGATTTTGAGCGTACAAGACGCCAGCGCGACGTAATGACTGCGGTGGTACAGTCTGTTTTCAAGGAAAGATCCCTTACGGAGATTTACGGTATAGTCGATTATACTTTCTCCCTTGTTAAGACCAACATCCCGGCAACCACGCTTGCCTCCCTTGCCGCATCCGTAGCGGGGCAGAAGAATTCACTGACCATTCAAACTCAAAACGTGCCGTATAACGACACGTACGAATTTGCTTGGTATCAGGGAATGGCGGTAATATACTTTGATATTATGACCTGCCGCCAGCGTTTACACAGCTTCATATATAATTGACGGTAAGTCCGCGCAGGACGCCTGCGCTCGCAGGCTCTGCGCGGACTTGCTTTTGGCGAAAGGAATATAGTCATGAAAAACAAAACCAAGCTCGTCCTTGCGGTTGCGGCGCTTTGCACCGTAGCTCTCGTGGTTGGCGTAATTATATTTGAGAGTGCGGACTTAACCGTAACCTTTGATCTGAATTATTCGGAGGCAAGCGGCGCACCCGACGAGCAGAAGATAGAGCGGGGCGGTCTTGCAGAGGAGCCCGAAAGCCCTGAAAGGGACGGGTATCACTTTGTGGGCTGGTTTACGGAAAAACAGCCGGAGTCTCTTGAAGGCAAGTTTGTGTTCGAGGATACGCCCGTAAAAAAGAGCATCTGCCTTTATGCCGTTTGGCGCTTGGACAGCGCGATATTTGCGGAGTATGCGGCGGTTGCGGGTGTGGATACGGACGGAGATCGACTTTCCGACGAATACGAGGATAAGATCGGTACGGACAAGAATAAGCCCGATACCGATGGCGACGGTGCAGACGATTACACCGAGACGGCCATTCTCGCGTATGATCCCAAAAATCCCGATACCGACGGTAACGGAGTACTTGACGGCATAGAGGACGCAGACGGCGACGGTCTTGCAAACGGCAAGGAGCAGGATCTCGGCACTCATCTCCTTTTGTCCGATACGGATTTTGACGGTGTTGACGACGGCAAGGAGATAGAGCTGGCATTTGATCCGCTGAAGTCCGATACCGACGGCGACGGTGCAAAGGACGGGTATGAGCTTCATAAAGGCACCGATGCCAAGGTTGCTGACAGCTTTTTTACCGAAACGGCTTCGGCAGGCGTTGTGGGAGAAAACGGTGATATCACCGTTACCGTTGAGGCACTGGTAAAAGGAGATATTGCGGGTACTGTCAGTGTACGTGCGGTTGCGGACGGAGAGTACGCTGCCATATCACGCACCGTTCCCGGTTATATGGGCAACACCTTCGAGCTTAAAGCCGCAGGTGATATCGAATCGGCTGAAGTTACCTTTGAATACGACAGCTCCGTTTGGAAAACGGGTGAGGGTTTTAAGCCGGGAATACTCTATTTTAACGAGCAAACGGGAGCGTTTGAGATCGTAGAAAGCCACCTTGCCGAGGATGGCAAGATAGTTGCAAAGCTGGAGCATTTTTCGTTCTACGCTCCCGTGAACGTGGCGGAATACGAGACAAGAAACAAAGATCATATCCCGCACGACCCATCCAAGTCATCCTACCATATCAAAGATCATTACGAGGATATATACAACGGAAAAATACCTCTGCTCGACGGTTCGTACAAATTTGTAGGCTATGATCTTTCCGTTAATAACGATTACGACGGCGACGGACTGAAAAACAGCGAGGAAATAAGTATCGTGGTAAGCCCCGACGGCTTCCTTGCCATAAGGATGATCTCCGACCCAACTCTGGAGGATTCGGATCTTGACGGCATTCCCGACGGGAAGGATGTGCTCCCGCTGGAGTTCTCTCTCAGCGGACCTGCGGATCTGCGTGCGTTGATGAATAACGATCTTTTTGCCTCCTCGCTTATGTGCGATCAGATATACGGAAACAGCAGCAAGTATACTTGGAATGAAATGTTTTCCGCTTTGGGTGTCTTGGATCATGGAACGCAGAAGGCCGTTTTCAAGGAGGTATGGCTGGAGTATATGGCTTCTTATTGCGATAACTTCCTCTCCGAAGCCAAAGCCATGGAGTATATAAAAATAGAAAGCACCTCCTATCTTGCCGCTATTGATTCTATTACCAATGAAATAGTCGATTTTCAAAAGAATTGGCTTGCCAATCCCGTAAACGATGTAGCTTTGGATACACACATAAAGCTTTTGCGGACTCGCAGGGACGCATTGCGAGCTAAGGATTATGCTGCTTACGTTGATTATGCAAAGGATCATAATTGGGCAGTGCGTATAAAGAAAAACACCACCGAGCTTGTTCCCGAAACGCTATCTACAACTGTGGAGTTTATCGGCATTACCTTCAGTGCCGCTAATGAGCTGAAGGATACCTGGGATAAGGTTGCGGAAATGAACGCAAACATGGAGATCTATAACAGCTGTGTCGCAATATTCCGCGATATATACAACACCCAAGGTGCAGATGATGCGGCAAGAAAGGCCGCGGGCGAGATGATGATAGCCTTTTCGGAAAATGCCTCTGATTTCAGTCGCGGATTCTGGGCGGGCTTGGACGACAAGGCAACACAGTATACGTGGAAGATCATTTACAATGCCGCCTCCCTCGTTTTGAATACCACTCCGGTGGGCAAGGCGGTCCAATGGTCTGCGGAATTGCTTGTGGGACTTGGCACGGACAGGGCATATGCTCAAAATCAAGTTATCGCAAACGAGTACATGCTTCGCAGCGCGGCATCGCTTCTGTACGATTCCATTCAATATAAGGACGGGGTCTATTTGCCGAAGGCGAACGCCGACACGACCGTGGTCTATTCGCTTCTTTCCCATATTTGCAATCTGCGCCTTAACGGTGAGCGTCTTTATTCTTCAATTCGCGACAGCAAAGAATATATAATGGGCAAGGTGGATGACGTTACGGGTTACGCGGACGGCGTGGGCGTAAGTATTTCCCAAGCTCTTGTGGATAAATGCAAGCTGCTCGGCGATCCAAACGTTATGTTGAAGCTAACGCACGACGGAAACTCGGAGGTGCAGCCGGATTTCTTTATTTATGTGAACGGAGTTCAGCAGGCGTTCGTAAAGCACTTCGGAAATAAGTACGAAATGCATCTCGATTCGGGAAAAACCTACAATATTACGGTCATCGGAGTCTGGGGTAAAGAGCTTTGGGGCGTTCATCAGGTGCAAAAGACCGTTACCATCAAGGCGGGAGAAGAAAATAAGATAGAAATGCACGTCCCTATAACCAATCAGGGCGTACGACTGCATTGCCTTCACGTTGAGGATAAGGATACGGGAATGGAGCTTGTCGGCACTACCTTTGTTTTCCGAAACAAAAACGGATCGGGTAATGCGTGCTTCTATTGGAATAATCCTAACGGCCTGCATGGAGATATAAGCACCAATATTTATATCCCGCAAGGGGATTATACCGTACAGATAAGCAAGCCCGGGTATACCGCTCTTACAACACAGCTTTCCGTATCGCCAAGCTTTGAGGTAAAGCATATGACCTTTAAGCTTTCAAAGGATATGAGCGGAACTGTCGTCGGCAAGGTGGTTGACGTTAACGGCAAACCTGTCGCGGGAGCGGCTGTAGCTATCGTTACCGCCGATGGCGCGTTTGTGTCAAGCGGACATAGCGGCACGGGCGGCGAGTTTTCCCTTGGCGGGGAGATCAGCTCTTTGAAGTCCTACTATATACGCTGTGCGGCAAACTCCTTCAAGGAAACCCAAAAGAAGGCGTACGTTAACGGTGCACTGTCCGATAACACCGTGGTCTTGGAGCCCCTCGTTGACCCGAATGCGGCAATGCTCGGCTCAGGTACCGCGGAGGATCCGTATCAGGTCCGTACGGCACAGCATCTCGATATGGTCCGCAACGATCTGAAGGCTCACTATATACAAATGAATGATATCGACCTGTCCGTGTTTGAGAATTTTCTGCCTATAGGAAAGGCCGATCCCGGTGGAGTTACGCTGGGAGTACACTCAAAGTATTATGATTATGGAGCTGCGTGGTTTGAAGGAAGTTATGACGGAAACGGCTTCGTTATAAGAGGACTAAAGATCGATCAAACGGAGCTTGATTGTGTCGGGTTGTTTTCGGGAGTCAGTGAAATCGGCAAGCTGCAGAATATCATTATTGAAGATGCTTTTGTGTATGTGGATAAAGCGGAAACGGATTACGTTAGCTTCTTCGAGGAATACGGTATCCTTTACAATATCAACGTCGGAGTTCTTGTGGGAACCAGTTACGGTAGAATAGAAAACTGTGCTGTTTCCGGAAATCTGACAGCTGTGAACGGTTGCCGTGCGATGGCTGGCGGCGTCGCAGGTAGGGCGTCAAGTGTCATCGGATGCGACAGTCGCGTTAACATCTACGCAAAAGCAAACAGAAATTACAGATTCGGAAATGTTTTTGGGGAGGTATATTGCGGTGGAATTGTCGGATTTACCCACGCTATATCTTCTGCAGTGAAGGAATGCCGCAATTACGGTGATGTCTGTGCCAACGGCGGACGGTATGTCGATGTAGGTGGCATATCGGGTCATATGGGGTACGTTGTAAATTGCATCAACTATGGTAACGTTATCGGTAAAAGCGATATTGAAAGCATGTCGGTAAAAACCGAACTGAATATCGGTGGTATAGTTGGGTACGATTACAGCGGATATACCGGAAACAGCATCAATCTCGGCAGCGTAACTTCGGAGTGCGTAGCCGGCAGTGCTAAAGAGTTTGTTATCAAAACAGGCGGTATCATCGGTAAATCCGGTCTGTTTGGAAATGGAAGCGTTGTTGATTGCTTGAACGGCGGAAAGATCATTGACTGCGTATTCGTCGAAAAAACAAACGCCGACGGCTCGCCGATAAAGTATGAAAAGAGCATAGAAGCGCATAGGATTGTCGGAGATCTCGGAGGCTACAATCGCGATAAGCATAGAGGAAACTATTCGCTCAAAGCAACTATCGTATGCGGCGAATTGCCGCGTGATCTGCGGAAGCAAAATGAGTTCAACGGAGAAGATATACCCGAACAGGAATTCGACCGCCGCCTCAAAGCTTTAGAGGCAATTATCGAACAAAAGTAAAACGCAAAGCTTCTTTGGTGCACCGAAATGCGTGTGCGTCAAAGAAGCTTTCGTTTTGTTGCATCTTATTCCTAAACAATTAAAAATTGCCATTCATATAAAAAACGTCGCGGATAATAATATTATCGGAGACAAACGGTGCGCCCGAAAAGCGCATCGGGCGTACTCCTTCAAATAGATAAACCTAAAATAGGAGAAATCAAAATGTCTAAGAAGACACTCGTTCCCAACGCACAGAACGCTCTTGATCAGTTCAAGATGCAGGCCGCAAGCGAGGTAGGCGTAAACCTTACCAACGGCTATAACGGCAACCTCACCTCCAAGGAGGCAGGCTCCGTAGGCGGTCAGATGGTTAAGAAGATGATCGAGAAGTACGAGAACGATATCGCAACCAAATAAGTATCTTTCCTTTATAATGTAAAGTGAAAAGCTTGTACCGAGCAGCAATGCTCGGTATACATATTTAAAATGGTAAAACTGCACAAAAACCATGGCGAAAATTGTGTAATTTGTCGCCTTGGTGCCAAAAGTGGTAAAATGTACGATTTTTTCGAAAAAAAGTGTTGACTTTTCCGAACGGAAATGGTATACTAACAAAGCTGTCGCCCCGAGAGGGAGACAGCGAACCGGTCATTGAAAAGAGAACAACAAGAGAGAGACACTTTTATTGTAGAAATGCAAGAAGTGAGGAACTCGCAATTCTTTAGAGTACTATACAACTCAAAAAAAGTAAAAGAGCTACAAAAGCTCTGGATAATCGGTATTAACTACTTAGGTAGATAATATACAATTTTTCAGAGAGTTTGATCCTGGC
>JAFSCG010000237.1 GCA_017436885.1 Clostridia bacterium
TGTGAATGAATACGCGGACAGCTCCTCGGGCGGCGACATTGCCGCAGGAATGCTGCTTGCGTACACAAACATACTTTAAAACAAGGCGTCTCAAATGCGAAAAGCATTTGAGACGCCTTGTTTTGCGCAATAACGCACCGCAGGGGAATATTTGCAAACACGGCGGCGCGCAAAAGACCTTAGCCGCGGTACTGCTTTCTCGAATTAATTATGCGCAAAAACGGCTAAATTTGCGCAGTGCGTACATAAGCACGCCCTTTGTGTTAATATTTTAACACTAAATACTCCATTAAAATCCATTTGTTCGGAGGAAAAATATGAAAAGATTTCTGTTCAAGTCCTTGAGCGTATTTTTGGCAGTGCTTATGCTGGTTCCCGTATTTGCAACGGGAGCTTACGCCATTACCGCTCAAAAACGTTCGGAGCTTGCCTTTACGGACGTAAGGCAAAGCGACTGGTTTTACGACCACGTGGCTTACACCGCCGCAAAAGGAATATTCAAGGGTGTGTCGGCAACCGAGTTCGACCCCGACGGAATCCTTACGCGAGCAATGTTCGTTACCCTGCTTGGCAGAATAGCGGAGGTAAACGGCTCTGCGTATAAAAACACCTCCTTCCGCGACGTTGACTACGGCTCGTGGTACGGTCCCTACGTTGCGTGGGCAGAAGCGGAGGAGATCGCCGAGGGCGTGGGCGACGGGGCCTTTGATCCCGACGCTCCCGTTACGCGCGAGCAGATGGCCGCATTTCTGTACCGCTTCCTGCGTGCTTACAGCATGAGTGCCGCAGGCGTTTACAGCCTTAAGTACAGCGACGTTGCAGACATCTCCGACTACGCCGTGCACGGCGTTAAGGTCTGCTACGAGATCGGACTTATGAGAGGCGACGACGACAACAGCTTCCGCCCTGCGGACACAGCCACCCGTGCCGAGGCGGCCGCCGTATGCGAAAGGCTGCACAGATACGTTCTCCGCAAGCAGTCCGAGCCTACCGTTATACCCGGCGGCAACGACGGTTTCGACACCGTGGAGACGGTAACCTTCCACAGCGTAAAGATAGACTACCCCGCCAATATGACGGAGGATGACAAAAAGGCTACGCTTATGCCCGACGAGCAGATGGTGGTATCGGGTGATCTGGTATACTCCGTTCCCACTCCCTACCGCCCCGGATACGTTTTTGCGGGCTGGTATTACGATGCAAGCCTTTCCCTCGTGGCTTCCGTTGAGGATACGGTCACCAAAAACCTGACCCTCTACCCCCTTATGGTTCCCGAGGACGATTCCATCCTTGGCGACGGCTCCCTTAACTACGTTGCCGCCATCGACGTCAGCACCGCGTACCGCGTAACGGTCAAGGCACCGAGCGCCGCCGCAGTGCTTGAGGCAATCTCCTTTATCGGAGTTTCCGACGGCAATACGGAAATGCCCTTTACCGTTACCGACAACGGCGACGGTACCTATACAATAGAGCCCACCGACGGACTTGAGGCAGGAAAGACCTACCAGCTTATCGCAAACGACCGCAAGACCCTTGCAACCGCGGAAAACCCCTATCCCGCCGATGACGAATACGTGCTTTACGTGCACGAGGACGAGGTACAGCGCAGAGAGGTCGTATATTACAACATCTTCACCTACCGCGAAGAGGTATACAACCTGCGCATCGACGACGACGTACGATTCATCGAGCTTGACGCCGTATCCGGCTTCGAGATGGAGGAGGCCGAAGGTCTTTACACCGCGCGCCTTTCCGACAACGGCGGAGTTGACCTTGTAAACAACGATGCCGAGGGCAAGTTTACCTACACGGGCACCCCTGCACTGAAGGTAGGCGACGTTGTTGCCATCCACAGCGGGGAGGCAAACGATGAGGAGCGCACCTTCAGCGAGGATGCGGAGGTTGCTTATATCGAGATAACGAGAGTGGACGGTACCACGTATTACTACGTTTCCGCCAAGGCCACCGACGTTATGTTCCTGCCCGAAGTATTCCCCGTTCCCTACGGAGCGGATATGGACGGAGACCGCACCAACAACGTTATCGTCGTTGAAAGCGCGCTTTTCGACTTCAGCCTTTTTGAGGATCAGGAGGTGCTCAACGAGAATACCGTTGTCGGCGTTGACGATTTCGTTGCACTTTACGACGGAGTTTTCACAGAGGGCACAAACGTAAGCTACGCAAGGATCCTTTCCGTGGTTCACGGCGACGGCACCGTTACTCTTACCGTTGAGACAGTGACCGCAGAGGAGCTTCAATCCTCTATCGACACGTATACCGTAAACGCCGTTGACGTAAACATCCCCGAATCCGAAATCAAGGATCTTGAGAACAGGTTGGTCTCTCAAGCCGTTGAAAGCGGCTTTGCCGAGAAGGCGGCATCCTTCTACCTTTCGGAAAAGTTTGGTGTTAACGATGCCGAGGTCGGCAAAAAGTACACCCTTACCCGTGAGCAGGTCTCCCGCCTCGGCATTGAGGTGGACGGCGGAAATCTGATGTACCAGATCGAGATAGGCCGCCCCAACGTAAGCGCGGAGATAACCAAGAACCTGCAGAAGATAACTCAGATAAACAAGGCGACGGGACTTCGCGTTGCCTTCGGAGTTACCATTCCCGTTGGACTTGAGGTAGTTGAAAACGGCTGGCACGTTGTGGAAAGCCTTACCTTTGACCTTTACGTTACCTTCGAGCAGGAGGTAGCCTTCAACGCCAAGTTCTCCGCAGATGCAAAATGGAAATGGTACTTCATTATTCCCGTGCTGAAGGAGGTAGTGGCCGATGCAAGATTTGAGTTCGGCACCTATACCGGCGTTGGCGCAATTACCACCGCATCCACGGAAAAGTACTACAAAAAGACCTATCTTTGGACCGAGCTTGTGGAAAAGGAGGACGGCACCAAGCTGTTCAGCTCCGCATCCAACATTGCAACCAAGCTTAACGAATATCTGAAAAACGGCGATCTCTCCTTCTTCGGCGACGTGGGCGGAGAAAGCGAGCTTGTGGACAAATACGCAGATATGCTGCAGCGCGAGATCGACTACTTTGACATTCTTGCTCTGCCCATATTCCACAAAAAGGGCTACTTTGACCCCAAGACCCACATCGTAAACTACGTTATCGACATCGAGCTTATTTTTGCCGCAAAGCTGAACGTTACCATGGGTATCTCCTTCGAGAACCTTGACGTGAAGGAATACTCCTTCCACTTTGAGCTGTTCAAGGGCAAGAAGAGCTACAACGTGGTGAATAAGCAGACCCCGTACACCAACTTCAACTTCTTCCTGTTCGGCAACCTCGGCGTGCGTGCGGGAGTCGGACTTACCTTCTCCGTCGGTCTTATCAGCGTTAAGCTGGATAATATCGGCGTACACGTTGAGGTGGGACCGTACCTTGAGCTGTACGGCTTCTACTACTACCATTACGATAAGATAGGAAATGCCAAGCCCAATATCAAATCGGGCGGTGCCATCTACGTTGAGATAGGCATATATATGGCCCTTGACTTCTTTGCGGGTGCATTCTTTGATCTGCTTTCCGTTGAAGTGCATCTGGTAGACGAAAGCTGGAAGCTGTTCGGAGCGGGAACGGAATGGTACACCGTTGCACTCGAAACACCGAAAAGCACGGTTACCACCTACAGCGGAGATTCGTTTACCATTTCCGACAAGTACTTTGACTTGCTTGAATTCAATATTCTCACGGGCGAGCGCAAAACAAAGAGAGTGGCAATAACGGACTTTTCTCTTGCGCCGACCACCTATGCCGGTCTTGCCTCCGGTAGCGAGGGTAAGATAACCTATAACGAGCAAACGGGCAAGTTTGAGGTAAACGCGGAGCTTACGGATCTGAACCTTACCGAAACCTTCAAATTCGTTTATAAGTACGGCAATCCCCTGCTTGCACCCGCCACAAAGACCGTTACCGTAAATTGGGTAAAAACGGACCCCAAGTTTGCGATACAGTACTACACCGGCAACATCGTATATTCCTCCGCAAACAATTGGGAAGGCGGCCCGCAGCCGGATGACACAAAGACCCAGCTGATACTCGCAGGCTCGGCTCTGCCCTCCCTCCCCAACCACGATTCCCCCCTGCCGGGTTACGACTTTTTGGGCTGGCAGATAGACTGCCCCTCTCTCCCCGACATTCACGGCAAGATGCTTTCCGACGTTAATTATCTTGAAGGCTATATAATGCCGGAATGCAACATCGGTCTCGAGCCCATCCGCAAGGCCAGAGACGACACCCCGTACACCGTCCGTCATTGGCTTGAATCCGTCGACGGAATCGGCGAATACGACCTGATCCTGGAGGAGGAATTCATCGGAACCTCGGGAACCTCCATATACAACTTCAACTTCGTTTCCGAGCCCGGTGTGAAGCTTGATTACGACAAGTATCCCTACGATGATATCTATCATTACGAGATCGACGGCAAACCGCACACCTACATATGGTGGCACAGAATATATGGCGACGGAAGCACCGTTGTAAACGTCTATTACAACCGCGAAACCTACGGTGTCGGCATCCATATGAACAACCCCGTCTTTGAGGCCACCGACGGTATGCAAAAGGTATATTCCTACAACCTCAAGATGGGTGCGGCAATACCCGACCCCGGCTACAGCGAGATCGAAAGCCCCTATTACACCTTTGCAGGCTGGTCCACAAGCCCCGACGGCCCCGTGGAATTCACCACCCTGCCGGAAACCGTTTCCGCGATGGACAGAAGCAGAATAGATTACTATGCAATATGGGACTACGAGGATGCTGACGTAACCTTTAACTATTACCTTTTCGACCCCTATACGAAGACCTATCCCGCCTCTCCCGCGCATACGGAGCAAAGGCCCCTCCCCATCGGCACGAGCATTACTTCAAGCGTGCTGTATCCGGAAAGCACCTCCTTTGAAGCAGGAAGGATCGACAAGTACGTTGCACGCTACGGCGGAGTCTCCGATTGGGCGATCGCAAAGGGCTATCTCGGCACTCCGGGATTCCACCACGGCGCTGTGATAGACGTATACTGCAGCTACGATTTCTATCAATTCTTCTTCAACCACAAGGTACAGTACATCCGTGCAGGCTCCGAGATCACGATGCCCGAGGGCCCCGAAAAGGCAGGCTACGTATTCATCGGTTGGCGCTCCTCTTACGTTGGAATGGAGGATATGCTCTACGAGGCAGGCACAAAGTACACCGCCGAACGCGCCGAATACTTCGTCCCCGATTACAAAGAGGCAGACGACACGGCATACACCGTTAACCACTATTACGAGACCGATACCAAAAACGAATACGGCACGCCCGTTACCGAAACGCTGTACGGAACCACCGGAAGCAAGGTAATATGCGATATCAAGGGCAAAACCGGCTACGTATCCCCCAACGCAAGGGAGATCACCATACTTGCGGACGGAAGCGCAGTTCTGAATTACTACTACGCGCGCAAGACCTACGAAGTCAAGCTTGTGCTTGACGGAGGACGCCTGAACGGCAGAAACGCAGGTCAGTACACCTACGGCGTTCCCTTTGCGCTGTTTGCAGACAGCTTCCTCGTTACCAAGGACGGCTATAACTTTATCGGCTGGTACCTGCAGGGAGATGAAGATCAGGAGATCGTCGATCCCGTTTGGATCAACGGCGACGTTCTTACCTCCGACGGCGACATTACCTTCGTTGCAAAGTGGGAAAAGACCCCCATCACCTACAGAGTTGAGCATTATATCGAGCAGCTTGACGGCAGCTATGCGTTGCAGCAGACCGACCTTCCCACCGCGTTTATCGGCGATACCGTAACCGCAGAGGCCGCAAGCCTTGCAGGCTTTACCCATAACGCAGAGCCAGAGGGAACGGTTGCCGCGGGAACCATCGAAACTACGGCGAACACCGTGGTGCTGAAGCTTTACTACACGCGCAACAGCTACACCGCCACCTGGTACGCATACGATGCCGCCACAGTTCTCGGCACCACCGAGTTCAAATACGGCGAGGCCGTTACCGCGCCTGCCTTTACCGACGATAGCCGCGTGGGCTACACCTTTACAGGCTGGGCTGAAACGGGCTACGGCACCATGACAGCCGAGGGACTTTCCTTCAACACCAAGGATTTCGGAGGCTGGAGCGCAAACGCCTACACCGTTGTATTTGACGCAAACAAGGAAGGCACAAGCGGCACCATGGAGGCGCAGGAGCTTACCTACGACGCAAGAGCAGCCCTTACAAAGAACGCCTTCACCTACACGGGCTGGACCTTCGTTGGCTGGAACACAGCAGCCGACGGAAGCGGCACCGCCTATGCAGATCAGGCGGAGGTCATCAACCTCGCTGAAAGCGGAAGCGTTACTCTGTACGCACAGTGGGAGGAGATCCCCTCGGTACAGTACACCGTGGAGCACTATTTCGAGAGCCTTGACGGAACGGAATTCGTGCTTGACGCCCTGAAGACCCAGAGCTTTGAGGCGGCAGTCGGTGCAACCGTTACCGCAAGCAGCATCACCGTTGACGGCTTCACCTTCGACGCAAGCAACGCAGGTAATATCACCGAGGGCGTTGCAAGCGCAAGCGAGCCTCTTACACTGAAGCTCTATTACACCAGAAACAGCTACACCCTTACCGTAAACTTCAACGGCGAGAGTATCAAGATCGCTGTGGACGATCCCGAGACCTTCAGAAAGGTCATCACCTCACAGACGATCGAGGAGCTTAATATTGACGGCATCAAATACGGCGAATCCCTTGCCGAGCATCTCACGGGTCTTACCGTAAGCATCAATGTGGGCGAGATCTGGGACGATGCAGCAAACGACTACGTTCCCGTATTTGAGGACGTTCCCTTCGAAGAGGCATTCCCCGGCTACGTATTCGACGGTTGGGACAACGAGACCTCCGCAATGCCCGCAACGGATCTTACCGTAACGGCTAAGTGGACCCCCATCACCGTAAAGGTCGTGCTCCACAACGGCACAAGCTCCGACGAGGATGCCGTAGTGGAATACTACGAATACGGCGACACCGTGCTTCTCCCCACCGACCACGGCTTTGTAAAAGACGGTTACTTCATCTCCGGATGGAAATACGGAAGCAACAGCGCCGCGGGAATGGGTCAGGGCACCGCAATAAGCGACCGTCTGGTGCTTGTTGACGGCTTCCACAGCTACGACGGCATAAACGTTACCGAGGGCTCCGGTGATATTCCCGCGGGCGAGGTCCACCTCTACGCAGGCTGGAGCAGCGAAAGCTACGAATGCACCGTAACCTTCGTTGCAAACGGCGGAACCGGCATTATGGAGGATCAGATCATCGATCAGCAGAACTTCTGCGCGATCCACGCAAACGGCTTCGTCCGCGACGGCTACCGCTTTATCGGCTGGACCACGGAAGCATCCTACGATCCCGACACCGATTGGCTGATCCGCGACGGCGAGACCTACAGCGCAGGCTACGGCACAACGAGCGTGATGCTCTATGCGCAGTGGGAAGCCATTGAATAAGCAAAAAAGAGCCAAGGGGCAAATGCGTGATGTTCTTAGCGGAGAAATGAAATAAGGGTCCCGATGCATTTGTTATACAAATGCGAAACTTGCAATAAAAACAGAAGAGAGAGTGCTTCGGAAGCAAGCTTCCGTAAGACTCTCTCTTTTTCTGCTGTCTATGAGTGATATTCTTTGCTTTCGCAAAGAGTGATATTGCCCTTGCGGACAGTGATATTGTGCGGCTACGCCTCACAGTGATATTCTATTCGCCCATAAACTCGCGAAGCGAATATCACTCGGCGTAAGCCGAATATCACTGCGTAGCAATATCACTCGCCAAAGGCGAATAGAACTGGCGTGATACTCCGATAAGAGTATCACGCCAAAGCTCCTTGGCTCTTTTTATGATTTCTGACGTTTAAATTGTCCGTGGGGCAGGCTACTTCAAAAAGCTCCTGTATTTCAGCGGGGTCTGACCTATGCGCCGCTTGAACTGCTGAATGAACTGCACGTCGCTTGGGTATCCCAGCTCGTCGGCGATGGCCTTTACGGGGCGATCGGTAAAGGTCAGCAGGTATTCGGCATATTCCATACGGCTTTTTACAATATCGGCAATGGGGCTTATGCCGAATTGATCCTTATAAAGGTGCTGGAAATACGAGGGGCTGACGTTAAGAGAAGCCGCAAGGCTTTCCACAGAATGCTTTTTTGCGGGCTCGGAATAGATATTCACTCTCATTTTCCCGAGTGCTTCGAAATATCTGCTTTTTTCCGCCTTTACCCTGTCAAGACCGTCCGCAAGCTTAAGCAGCAATATTCGCAGATAAAGCGAGGTTATCTCCGCTGCGTCCTCCGAGGAGGAATACTTTTCCCGCTGGAGCAGCTTTATAAGCTCCGAAAGAGCGGGAACGTTATCGGGGTACTGCACCGTGTCAAAGCGCACGCCGCGCGAGAGCACCTCCGCCCTCTCCTCCTCCGTAAGGTCAAAGGTTACCCAATCGTGCAAAAAGGGCTCTCCGTTTGCGCCGAAATGCTGGGGAGTTGTTTTATCGAAGATCATCACCGCGCCCTTTTCCGCAGCTATCCTCTCCTCCCCAAAGGCAAAAAAGGAGCGGGAGCGCATAACGAGCATAACGTATTCTATTAATCTGGGTTGACGCTTGATGGCAAAACTCGCGCTTTGTCCCCGATTGTACCCAATGCACATAAGCTTCATACCACGCCTCCGAAAAGCAGGATATATTAGTTTTATGACAGTATAACATATTGTACGCAAAAAGTAAATATGCTACAATGCAATTATAAAGCAATGTCAATAACTTAAGATGGCCGCTTGTCATCCTTGAGCGAAGAGTCCGCAGATCCTTCGTCGCTACGCTCCCTCGAGGATGACGCGGACTGCACGCGTCAGATTCTGATCTTAACTTAATGACATTGAATTATAAAGGGAGGTTTTGCTATGACAAACGTATTTATAAACGCAAAAGCCACGGCAGAAAGCATAAAGCCCTTGCACGGCACAGTAAACGGTCCCGTTGCAAACCACGACGGAACAGGCGGCACGGTTGCCGAATTCAAGGAAATGGGCATTCCGTACGTAAGACTGCACGACTCGTCTTTTTTTGTAAATTACGGAGGCGAGCACACCGTTGACATAAGCGGTATTTTCCCCGATTTTGACAGAGATGCGGACGATGAGGACGCATACGACTTTTTCTATACCGATTCCTATATAAAAAGATGCCTCGGCACGGGAGCGAAAATAATATACCGCCTCGGTCAGCGCATCGAGCCGCACCCGAAAAAATACCACGTACACCCGCCCAAGGACTTCAAAAAATGGGCGCAGATATGCGAGCATATCATACGCCACTACAACGAGGGCTGGAACGAGGGCTTTAACTACGGTATCGAATATTGGGAGATATGGAACGAGCCCGACAACGCGCCCGCCTGCTGGACGGGTACCATGGAGCAGTTCTACGACCTTTTTGAGACGAGCGCAAAGCATCTCAAATCCTGCTTCCCCAATTTGAAGATAGGCGGACCCGCCTTTGCGGAATGGTCGGTAGATAACGGTAGGGTGAACCATTTTCTTACGGAGATGAAGCACCGCGGCGTTGAAATAGACTTCCTTTCCTGGCATACATACTCCCGCAAGCTTGAGGACTTCCAAAGACGCTCCGTGGAGGTGCGCCGCCTGCTCGACACCTGCGGTTATCCCAATGCGGAAAGCATTATCGACGAATGGAACTACCTTATAAACTGGAAGGACGGCCTGCAGGAATCGCGCGTCAGATTAATGACGATGGAGGGAGCGGCAATGGCAAGCGCCCTGCTTTGCACCGCCGAGGATCTGCCCATCGACAAAATGACCTATTACGATGCACGTCCGTGCGGCTTTTGCGGACTTTTCAAGGCTTTTACCTACGAAAAATACAAGACCTGCCATGCGTTTACCTTGTTCAATAAGGTATATAACGAGCGGAGCCGCATAAAAGCGGAAAGCGACGACGGCGACGTTTACGTGCTTGCGGCAAAGGGCGAAAAATGCGTTGGTCTTGTAACCTACTACACCTACGCGGCAAACATGCCCGAAAAGACCGTTTCCCTGCATTTTGACGATTCCGTAAAGGGCACGGCAGAGCTGTACGTCCTTGACGAAGCCCGCGACGCGGAGAAGATCGGAGAAGCACCCGCTGACAAGCCCATCGAGATAAGCTTGAAGCCCAACTCCGTGCTCTACTTTGAGATAAAGGAGTAAGCCATGAAAAAAATACTTATCATTGTCGGAGCGGCAGTTGCCGCAGGCATTATTTTAACAATTATTTTAGGGAGCAGTATTATGAAGCAGAACGAAAACACCACCGAAACCACCGCAGGCACCACAGAGGTAGTCTACCCCGACGTGCCGCAGGTGTTCACCAACCCCGTTGCGCCCGGTGCCGACCCCTTCGTTTTTAAGGATGACGACGGCACCTACTATCTGTACGCCACCTCGGGCGACGAATTCGGCTACCGCTGCTACTCCAGCCGCAATCTTGTGGAGTGGACCTCCGAGGGCTACTGCCTGTTAAAGGACGAGGTGTACACCAATCCCAATTCCGCATTTACCAAATATGCCTTCTGGGCACCGGAGATAATGAAGTACGAGGGCAAGTACTACATGGTATACACCGCACAGCACCGCATCGGTCTTGCGGTATCTGACAGCCCCAAGGGCCCCTTTACCAACAGTGCAAGACGTTATCTTATCCAGTCCACCAACGTTATCGACGGCAACTTCTTTATAGATGACGACGGCACGGTATACCTCTACTTCGTTACACAGCGTGCGGCTGAATTCAACGGCACGAAGGTCGAATCCGGCAACAACATTTGGGGCTGTGTGCTTGACGTGGAGAATTCCAAAATAAAGATGGACACCATTAAGCTGCTGGTCCAGTGGGACGCAGAGATAGAAACGCTGGCACTCAGCGGCGGCGACTGCGTTGAGGGTCCCTTTATGATAAAGAATAACGGAACCTACTACATGACCTTCTCCTCCAACAGATACCAGAACACCAAGTATTCCGTTCAGTACGCAACGAGCGACGCGCCCCTCGGCACCTTCAAGCGCGATAAGAACAATATCACTCTGATGTGCGACGACCTTGAATATAAGGACAACAAAAATCCCCATCTTTACGGCACGGGACACCACTGCTTTGTGGAAGCCCCCAACGGTAAGGACCTGCTTATCGTTTACCACGCACACCGCACGGGCCGCTCCTCTGCGGGACTGCAGGGCGCAAACCTCGTATCCCCCAGAAGCACCTGCCTTGACCTTGCATGGTTTGACGAAAACGGCAAGCTCCTTGCGGGCACCAAGGAAAAGCCCACCGTCCCCACAGCCGTGGAGCAGCCCCTGTTCGAGGGCAGCCGCCTTGAGCGCTTCACCCATCTGACGGGCGTGTTTGAAAAGCTGGAGTCCTGCCCCACCGTATACGTTGCATACGTTGACGGTCTTGACACAAACGAAGGCACCAAGGAACGCCCCTTCAAGACCATTGAAGCGGCATTAAGTAAGGTGGCAAGAGGCGGCACAATAGTCCTGCTGCAGAGCTACACCGCAAACACCCTGCTGGAGCTTCCCAAGCGCAGCAATCCCATAATGATAACCGCGGAGCACAACAACGTTATCCTTACCTTCAAGTTCATCAAGGCACAAGGTCCCCTTTACATGGATAATATCATCCTTGCCCCCGAAACCCAAAACGGCATGTCCGTTATAGAGTGCAACTTCAACACCGTGGTAATGGGCGAGGGCATGAGCTGCCTTAACCGCCCCTACGGCGAAAACGATTATCCCTACCTTGTGGCAGGCAAATGGAAGTACACGGGGGACGACACCGCCTCCGTATACGACAAGTTCAACTCAAACGAGAGCTTCCTTGTTTCGGACAAGGAGTTCACCCTCTCCGTCCTCGGCGGCACCTGGCAGCAGGTATTTGAGGGCAGCGCAATACAGACCGAGGCAGTTGCCGACAGCGCGATAAACGGCACCGTTACCGTTGACAGGTTTGCAAGAGTCGTAAACGGAAAATAAAGAAAAACACTACCCCGCGAATTTCTCATAAAAAAGGACGGTTGGCTTTCGCCAACCGTCTGCTCTTGAATAATCAATAGCCGTCTTATATTGTATCGGTATCCTTCCAAACCCAAACATCAATTAAAACAGAGTTCTCATCAAAAGCCCAGAATACGGTCACCGAAGTTACAAATATATTCCTGTAATCTCCAAGGAATACGTCTATTGACTGTACACCGACTTCGGTCCTCTCCTCCGGCGGTGGGGGTTGCTTCAAAAATCCGAAGGGATAAACCTCCCCCGACCATTCCCATGACTTTTTGCTTTCGATCACTCGGATAACATCCTCCATGCTTGAACCAATTGGCGTAAGCTCCAATATGTCTTCTGTTATTTGCTCCGCTGACCTGCGCAACGGGTTAAACAACTCTACCACTACGGTAACCAATACAATTACCAACAAAATAACCGAACCATACACAATTATTTTTCTTCTAATCATCATTTCCTCCCGAACGCCGTCCAAGACAGGGGACGGTTCTATGTCTTACGTGTCTTAACGCTGTTTTTTTCTCCACGCCTCAAGCGCTATAGATGCATCCAAGTATTGTATACGATTGGGATTATCCTCGCGCGCGGCATATTCCATTATTTGCACTGCCTTGTCCAAATGATAGCCGGGATCCAAGCATCTTGCTGCAGCTGCTGTGCGCACATCCACGCTTTCGTGATCCAACAGTTTTTGGAAAACGGCATCTGCAATAATCGGGTCTTTTATAATCTCTAAATACAGTTTGTGCAGTTTTCTCATTTTCGCGTTGTGTTTTCTCACTTTGCTTTTGTCTCCACAATCTTCGAGTGACGTTGGTTCACCACAAAGCCGAATGAACTCAGAAACATAGTTTTCTATCATAATTACCTCTACTATCGTTTTGGAACACAGGGGACGGTTCTGTGTTTTGTGGAATCTTTGTTGTTCGAATTGACGAAACGCAAATTTTAAAATGGACTTTTTCAGTGGTCTCGAACCGTCCCCTGTCTTATTAATAGCGTTCAAATTGCCTTCCTTTGATTTCTCCTCGCCAAAGCTTTAGAGCCCATCTTGCTCCATGCGCAGTAATACCGGTCTGCAGTTCTATCTCTTCAAGTGTTTTTACTGCAACTTCCTCAAAAATACCAATTCTCAAGCATTCAACCGCTGCATGAGATCTCACACGAGAATTGCTATGGGCAAACAGTTTTTCATATACTTGCTTTGCAGTTTCTTTGTCGTCTTTATACGATTGAATTAACTTGTTCAGTTTTTTTACTTCTCGATTGTTTATCAATGTTGACCGTTTGTTCAAAGTTTTCATGCACTCATCTATAATCAAATCACTTTTAACGTGCATTTCCACAATTTCATCAACAGACAATTCTTTTTTCATTTTAAGTCTCCATGAATCTCTTTATCACTTCGATTCCAAAGTTGGGGAACACAGGGGACGGTTCCGTGTGTTGCGATTTTTCAGTAGTTTCGAACCGATTCCCGGTTACGGAAGCTACTCCGCTACTTCAAATTCGTACATATATGTTTTTCCGTTTGCGTCTTTTCCACCAATGCGAATATACACGGTCAATTCTTTATCTTTTGTTTTCACTGTAAAGGGCAAAAGCATTACGCCATTTTCTTGCCTGACAGGCCAATTTCGAGCAGCAGATACGGACATCACTTTGCCATACTCCGAAGTAAAAGTTGCATCGCTTTGCAAATGCTCCTTTACTTCGGCAAAATATGCCGCATCTCCCTGGTACCTACTTTCCTCTATTCCTGACAATTCCTCAAGCTTATATCCGATAAGCGAGAGCGGATCCTTTACGTGTCCTCGTCTATCTGCCCATTCGTAATACGTCTTACCATCACAATACAACGCGTGTAAAAGCCTCTCAGTATGTACATCATCTATCTTTTCGGTTCCCTCATCAACCAAGTTCATACAGTTAGCAAGCAGATCTGCAAGCTCTTGCATCTGCACCTTTGAGAGCTTGACATCGTGATACTTAATTCCAAGATCCTCGGGAGTAAATACAGTATCCGTGTTTTCAGCAATTACTTCATCGTAAGTAAGAAAATACCCTCTGTCCGTTATACGTTCACTTTCGGCATAACCGCTGCCTCGCAATAAAGTGCCGTCTTTGCCCACTTGGTAATAAGTGGCATTTCCTCCTCCGAATTGAGAAACTGAAAAACAAAATAGCAAGTTTTCGTTTTCGATATACCTTTCTTCGAGTTCGTATTTTGGCTCAAAACAAACGACAAGAACTGATATAACGCAACCTAAAACGATAACGAATGTAATAAAACTTAGTATTTTTTTCATAGCATTCACCTTTCGTAGGGTACAGTAGAGAACACAGAACACAGGGGACGGTTCTGTGTGTGCGGCCTCAGTTCACATCTCAGTCCCCTGTGTTGCATCTCAGTCCGCTACGTAATACGAGTTATTGATTGGAAGAGAATGACGAACTTCTAATACCCTTAACTTGTATTTTTCATAGACTTCATCTCCTGCGAGAGTTCTTTGCACCCATCCCCCGTCCACAAATTGAGTTAGTAATAATTTTTGGTTTATACGCTTTAGTTCACGTTCTCTTTCTTCTCTATACATTGGATCAAGATCATCCATATAGTAACTCGCTAACCAATTGGGCATCTCCACCGATAAAGTGAACTTTACACCATCCTCCTCTCCCATTAACAGAAAGAGATAGTCATTCCCACTTATATATTCACTCGTCCATTTTCGATGCTTTCCTCCGGTTCCCCAATTCTCTATACCGGCATACTCGCACACTATAACATCCTTACGCTCTTTAATTTCACCATTAAGTTCGTATATGACCGTTATTGGAAACTCGCCATATTTTATTACAGGCTCAAGTGGATCCTCATAAAGCAATGCAAACGCACCCGAAATAATAAACAGGTGATAAAATGCAATCATCCCCAGTATTGTTCCAATGATTATATTTTTAATCGAAACTCTCTTTTTCATCGCTTCATTCCTCCAAATCCTAAGCAGTCAAAAGGAACACAGGGGACGGTTCCGTGTGTTGTGAAATTTAACTTCAATTTCAAGACGTCAAAAGCTCTGCGTTTCGCATAAAATACTCACTTTTTCAGTGGTTTCGAACCGGTCCCTTGTCTTATGGTTGCCCTGCTCTGTCAATTATGATAATCGAAATTTCATCTGGTACAAGCCTATCGTGTTTTTTATCAAAATTTCCTTGTTTTCCAATGTAAACAATTCTAAATGTTTTTTGAGAAAAAGCTTGAATTTCAAAAATATCGCTTTGGGTATCATAATTGACGGCTGTCAAATGCGCGGATGAAAGAAGCCCCGATTCATAATCTTCCTGGCTTTTCCCAACGATTTTAAATTGCTGGATGCTGTCGCTGTTGTTCTTAACAGTTATCCCGGAAACGATATGCACCTCACCATCAACTAAATAAAAATCGCTTATTCCTACATTCCAATTGTAGGCTGAAATGGTTTTTCCGTCGTTGCTGATAATTAGATTCTCCGGTTGACTATCCTTATCAAACACAAACTCCAATATAGCATCAGAAGACTGTTTTTCCGTGCAACTAACGAAAAATGAAATCGCCAAGGTTATTAAAAAAACTGATATAATAAAATACCTGTTTTTCATAGCAATTCAATCCTCCACATATTCACTTAGCCAGCCTGAGTGTCTCAAATGTGCCGGAACACAGGGGACGGTTCCATGTGTTGCGTGTGTTGAGAACCACCATCTCGTGTTCGGACAGATTTCTGCCGAAAAACAAAAAAGCGGCTGTATCGGAGCAAGCTCGATACACCGCATAGAGAGCGGCAGAGGTCGCTCCGTGGTTAATAATTATAAGTTTTCTTTATATCTTTAATATACCATACGCCAAAGTATTTGTCAACATTTATAACCGTTTTACCTGCGCAAGGCTATACGTGCCATTAAATGCTCCGATCCGGATCACATTACGCATTTTCCGCTTGACGGAAGGGTTGCGTTGCGATATAATTCTATAAAAGCTATTACATACCGACAGGACTAATATGAATACCGAGAATTCAATGCTTTTTTCGCGCAAAGACATAACGAGAATACTGCTTCCGCTTTTAGCGGAGCAGATACTTGCGGTGGCACTTGGAATGTTCGACTCCATGATGGTATCGGACGTTGGCGAAGCCGCCGTTTCGGGCGTTTCCCTGGTGGATTCCATTAACATTCTGCTGATAACCGTATTCAATGCACTTGCAACGGGCGGTGCGGTCGTGTGCTCGCAGTTTTTGGGGCACAGCGACACAGAGGATGCCCGCAATGCCGCAAAGCAACTTTACTACGTTGTTTTTGCCGTTTCCTCCGCGCTGATGGCAATCGCCCTTATATTTTCGGGCGGCATACTTGAGCTTATCTTCGGCAAGGTAACGGCAGAGGTCATGGGGCACGCACGAATTTATTTCGTTATAACCGCCATATCCTTCCCCTTCCTTGGTATTTACAACGGCGGTGCCGCGCTTTTCCGCGCCATGGGAGATTCCAAGACCGCGCTGTACGTTTCCCTCGTTATGAACCTGCTGAACGTAGGCGGAAACGCCCTGCTTATATACGTTTTTGAGATGGGAGTTGCGGGTGCGGCGCTTGCCACCCTTGCTTCCCGAATTTTCGGTGCGATAGTCATTCTTTACCTCACCCACGATAAAAAACGCGCCCTCTACGTGGAGGACATGCTTCACTTCCGTCCGTCAAAGCCCATTATCCGCAGGATACTGCACGTTGGCGTGCCCGGCGGTCTTGAAAACGGAATGTTCCAGATGGGAAAGCTGCTGACCCAAAGCCTTGTTTCCGGCTTTTCCACGGCTATGATAGCCGCAAACGCCGTTGCCCACACCATTTCCTCCTTCGAATATGCGGCGGGCGGTGCCGTTGGTCTGACGCTTATTACCGTTGTTGGACGGTGCATTGGCGCAGGCGAAAAAAAGCAGGCAAAGCATTACGCATGGCGGCTGCTTTTTACCGCATACCTGCTGATGATTTCCGTTTCCATCGCGCTTACTATCCTCGTTTCGCCGATACTGCGCATCTTTAACCTTTCCTCCGAGGCCACCGTGGCAGCAACACATCTCGTTATGATGCACAATCTGGCAACCGCGCTTATCTGGCCGCTGGCATTCACCCTGCCCCACACCTTCCGCGCCGCCGACGACGTGCACTTCCCCATGATAGTTTCCGCTATCTCCATGTGGGTGTTCCGCGTGGCGGGAAGCTACGTTCTTGCCCTTAATTTTGGGCTTGGCGTTTACGGCGTGTGGATCGCAATGTTCCTCGACTGGGTGTTCAGGGCGGCGTTCTTCCTCACAAGGCTTATCCGCGGCAAATGGCTTAACAAGCATAAGGAAATAAACATCTGAAAAGGAGTATATCATGAAGATCATCTTTTTTGGCGACAGCATTACCGACGCGGGCAGAAACCGCGACGATCTTGAAAAGCAATCCGCACTCGGCTACGGCTACGTGCGTGCCATCGGCGACCGCCTCCTCGGGGAAGCGCCCGACAAGCACGTTATCTACAACATGGGCATCAGCGGCAACCGCATCGTTGACCTTTACGCACGCATAAAGGCACACGTCTGGAACCGCGAGCCTGATCTTATCAGCATTCTTATCGGTATCAACGACGTTTGGCACGAGATAAACCACGGAAACGGCGTTGACGTGGAAAGATTTGAAAAGGTGTTCCGCATGATAATCGAGGACACCAAAAAGAGATTGCCAAACGTGCAGTTCGTGCTCTGCGAGCCCTTCGTTGAGGAAGGAACCGCCACCTGCCCCACAGACGAAAGACCCGAGCGTTACGAGCTTTTCAAGGAGATATACGACTACGCAAGAGTGGTGGAGCGTCTTGCAAAGGAATACGGCTGCTACTACCTCCCCCTGCAAAAGAAGTTCGACGATGCAGTTGAACGCATTGGCGTAAAGTACTACATTCCCGACGGGGTTCACCCCAACGTCGGCGGCTCCGCCCTTATCGCAACCGAGTGGATGAAGCTATTTAAGGAGCAGATAGACAAGTAAGGTCTTTGCCACAAGTATAGTGTGTTTTCCGTGCATACTGTAACAACTAAAACTTTATTTAGCTATTTTGCAGAAGATCCTTCGCTACGGCATTTTTCCTTGTCATTCTTGAGCAAAGCGAAAGATCTAAAGAAAAATGCCTCCGCTCAAGGATGACAACTGCGAATGGGATCTATGAAGTTTTAGTTGTTACAAAGTTATTGTGAGGCGTTTCGCCTACCAATAAAAAAGTTATGAAAATCTAAAGTGCACTTTAGATTTTCATAACTTTTTCTTTTTTGATGTATAAAACCGTTGACAACGGGTTAAATTTAGGATAAAATAAAGTAAACTTTAGATTTTCATAAACTCGAGGTGCATTATGGCATATATACACAGAGAACTTGAGCGCAAGTTTTTGAAAATGAGCAGTTTTTTCAAGGCTGTTTTGGTAACAGGAGCAAGACAAGTGGGAAAAACGACGATGCTCAGGCATCTATCAGAAGGCACGGGCAGGACCTACGTATCCCTTGACAACGCCATAGTAAGAGATCTTGCCAAAAGCGACCCCGTACTGTTTTTCCAGACCTACAAACCGCCGATACTTATTGACGAAGTTCAAAAGGCACCGGAGCTGTTTGAACAGATAAAGATAATTTGCGACGGGTCCGAGGAGAAGGGACTCATTTGGCTTACGGGATCGCAGCAATACGGAATGATGAAAAGGGTGCGTGAAACACTTGCGGGCAGAGTGGGGATACTTGAGCTTTTCAGCTTATCACAGCGCGAAAAAAGCGGCTGCCTTTTCGGCAGCGAGCTTGATCTTTCTTTTGCCGCATTGCAATCCCGCCAAGCTCTCACTCCAAAAAACGATATAACCGAAGTGTTCAAGCATATTTGGGAAGGCGGCATGCCGCAGGTGCTTGGCGTTGACGAGGAGCTGAGGGGAGATTATTTCAACTCCTACGTTGACACATATCTGATGCGCGACGTGGCAGAGGCGGGAGGAATAACCGATGCCGTTCGCTTCAGAAAATTTCTTCTTGCCTGTGCCGCCCTTGTTGCCGAGCAGGTAAATTATGCGACATTGGCAGAAGCGGCAGACATTTCCCAGCCCACCGCAAAGGAATGGCTCCGCGTGTTGGAAGGCTTACACATAGTATATCTCCTTCAACCATATTATAACAACGCACTGAAGCGGCTTTCAAAGGCACCCAAGCTTTATTTCTGCGATACGGGACTTTGCTCTTATCTATCCATGTGGCTTACCCCCGACGTTCTTATGAAAGGAGCCGCAAGCGGACATTTTTATGAGAATTATGTGGTAATGGAGCTTGTAAAGTACTACGCATATGCAAAAAACAAAGCCAACATTACCTATTACCGCGACTCAAACGCAAAGGAAATTGACGTTTTCATTGAAGAAAACGGTGTTGTCCATCCATTGGAGATCAAAAAATCCGCAAATCCCGACAAGCGCGAGGTCAAAAAGTTTTCCGTTCTCGACAGCGCCACCCTCGAACGTGGCACGGGCGGTATCGTATGCATGTGCGAAGCCCCCATACCAATCGACGAGAAAAACTGTTTTATTCCGAGCAATCTGCTATAAAAGACTTCAGCTCCCCCTGTTGTACATACATACAACAGGGGGAGCTGTCAGTTTAACCCTTCGGTGCTCTTTTTCTGCAATTATAGATGTCCAGCTTGTCCTTGACCTTCTCGGGGATGGTACGGTCAACGGGGCAACGCACGGCGTTTGCCATTCTGTCCGCGAATGCGGCGATGAACGCGATATCCTCAACGGTTTGGGCGGGGCTCATGACCGCGGGGGTATCGTAGCGATTGTGGATGGTTGCCACGTTTGGCGGTGCGATGCGGGCAAAGGACAGGGCGGGCACGCCGTTATCGGCAAAGGGAGTGGAATCGCTTGAATAAACGTCCTGACGGCAAGAAATGCCGAAGCCAAGCTCGTCACCTATGTACTCAATATACTTGCAAAGGGCCTCCTCGGTGCTGCAGCAGCCGATAAACTTGCCCATAATGCAGCCTATCATATCCAGATTGATATTCAGCACTATCTTGTCAAGCTCGCTCTTGTGCGCCTCGCAATACGCCTTGGAGCCAAGCAGTCCTCTTTCCTCGCTTCCGCAGAACACAAGGCGGATGTTGCGGCGGGGCTTTTTTTCTGCCTTGGCAAAATACTCGCCAACGCCGAGTATGCCGATAGAGCCGCTCATATTATCATAGGAACCCTGAGAGAGCGACGTGGAATCGTAATGGGCGGTGAGGATAACGGTCTCGTCACCCTCACCCTCTACATCCGCAACAACGTTATGGGAAACGCCCATGCTCTCGGTCTGATCGATGGTTATTTTTGCATTTCTTGCGCCGTTTTCCACAAGCTTTACTGCCTGCTTTGCGTTTATATTAACGCCAAGGAGCTTTTTCTTATCCTTTACCACCATGGCACGGAGCTCGCGCTGGTCGATATCCTCGTCGGCGTAATTAAGATTGCCGTCGTAGGTTATAAAGCCCACGGCACCGTTTTCCACGATGTCGTTATACATCCAGAAGCCCATATAGCCGTCGACCATTACTATCTTATCCTTGCAAAGGGAAAGGGAGTACTTGTCCGTGCTGCGGAGATAGTAAAGGGGTGCCTCCACGGTGCCGCTGCCCGAGCAAAAATAGCCCTTGCAGGTAACGGGGGTGCCGTCGATCTCTAGGGTCGCGCTCTTTATTTCCGCCATCTGAACGTCAAAGCTCTCCAGCCTTGCGCTCATACCCAGCTCCTCACAGCGGGCAAGGAGATATTCCGCGCATCTTAATTCCTCCGCGCTTCCGCCCGTGCGGACGTAGGCGGTATCGTCAATTATCTTTTTTACGCTTTTGATATCCATAGCTTTCCTCACTTTATTTTAATTCTTTTAATAAGCAATGCAGAGGTAACACCGATAAGAACGCCCGTTACGGTGCCCGAAAGAAGCAAAAAGGGCAGATAATACACGATCACGTTGGTCTCCAGCAGGATGCACGCCATTGCTATCTGACCTATATTGTGGCACACGCCGCCCGCAACGCTCACGCCCACCTCGGAAAAGAGCTTTACTCTGCGCACGAGAAGCATTACCGCAAAGCTGAGCACAGCACCCGCAAGGCTGTAAAGGAAGCTGACCGCGCTTCCGAAAAGCAGGGCGATAAGCACCACCCTGATGGCGGACACCGCCATAGCCTCCCTTGTGCCAAGCTTGTAGAGGGTGAACATTACCGCGATATTGGCAAGGCCCATCTTTATTCCCGGAATGGCGGTAAGAGGCGGAATGCGGCTTTCCACAAAGGAAAGGAGCATGGCAAGGCAGGCGCACATGGAAAGGAGTGCTATTTTTTTGTTTTTACTCATACGCCCTCCTACTGCACGATATCCACGCCGCCGCCACCGATCACGGTAACGGCAACGCGATTGGGCAGGCACACTATGGTCTGACCCACGTAGCTTATCTTGCCCGTATTAACGCAGACCTTATCGGGGCAGTCGGCATACCGCAGATAAGCCTTTCCGTTTTCGATGACCAGAATATTCGTGCCGCCGTTAAGGGGGTATTCCCCATTCTCGGCAAGGGAATATTCGCAAACGAGGCTGCCGTCTATCTCCACAGCCACCCTATCGCCGCCACGGCGAAAAACGAGCATCAGCGCCACCGACAAAGCCGAAACGAAAAGAAGGACGGCTATGAGCAGAATATCGTAACGCAGTTTTTTAACGCTATTACATCCACTCATAGCCGTTCCTCCCTTGCGCGCCGTGGCGCGCAACGATATAAATTTCTTCGAAATTTGCGATATGTTTTGAACGTCTCGTTATAGATGAGACGTTCAAAACGCGATATGCCTTCGGCGCGATATGTCCCTTAAGGGACGTGAAAGATTGAAACTAAGAAATTTATATCATATCGCAACCGAATGTAATGAGGTTATATCGCATTTGAGCGTAGCGAAAATATATCGTTGCCATGCAAATATATCGCTGCTATCTCTCACTTAAAAATGCGCTCCGCAGATAAAGTTACCCTCGTGAATACATTTTACGGGGCAGACCTCGGCACATTTGCCGCAGTTGGTGCACTTTTCGTAATCTATTACCGCAAGATTGTTCTGTACGGTAATTGCACCCGCCTCGCAGTTTTTCTGGCACTTGCCGCAGCCGATACAGCCGTTTGTGCAGTACTTGCGGGTGGCGGCACCCTTATCGTGGTTAGAGCACTCCACCACAACGCGCGTGGTGTCGTTTACAAGGTGGATGATGCCGTTGGGGCAGGTGCGGGCACAAAGTCCGCAGCCGATGCACTTGCGGGGGTCGACCCTTGCAACGCCGTCCTCGATGGAAATGGCGTCCCTGGGGCAAACGGCAACGCAATCGCCGTAGCCAAGGCAGGCATAGGAGCAAAATCTATCGCCGGAATACGCCATATTTGCGATACGGCAGGATTTTTCGCCCACGTAGTCGTACTTCTTTGCCACAACGTCGCAGCGTCCGTTGCAGGCAACGTAGGCAACCTTTTCAACTACGTCCTCTGCCTCAA
>JAFSCG010000238.1 GCA_017436885.1 Clostridia bacterium
GCAAAGGCGCCCTCCTTCCTTTACACCTCCTTTAACGCGGACAGCGAGATGACCTACGGCTACTGCACCGAGGCACTGCTGCAGCTGCAGAACAAAAAGTGCAACCCCGATACCTTTGACGTGGACGGACTGAAGGTGTTCCTTTCCTCCGTTGGCGACTCGGTGGTCGCATTCAAGACCGAGAGCATCGTAAAGCTCCACGTCCACACCCTCACCCCCGAGAAGGTGCTGGAGCATTGCAGACATTACGGCGAATTTCTCACCGTTAAGATCGAGAACATGAGCGTTCAGCACACCGATCTTGAAAAGGGCGAGAAGCAGGCAGAGCCCGAGGCAGCTCCCAAGCCCAGAGAAAAGAAGAAATACGGTATCGTTGCCGTCTGCAACGGCGACGGAGTGGAGAATCTTTACCGCGAGCTGGGCGCCGACGAGGTGATCTACGGCGGGCAGACCCACAACCCCTCCACAAACGAATTTTTGGATGCCTTCGGCAGGATATACGCGGAGCACATTTTCGTGTTCCCCAACAACGGCAACGTCCTGATGGCCGCACAGCAATCAGCAGAGCTTTATAAGGACGCAAAGATCCACGTGCTTGCAAGCAAGAACGTAGGCATGGGCTACGTGGCCCTCTCCACCGCCGATCTGTCCTGCGACGACGTGGATATGATACTCGGCGGCATGAAGGAGGCAATGCAGAGCATTATTTCCGGATATATTTCTCCTTCTATCCGCGACGCGGATCTCAACGGCGTTCACATCAAAAACGGCGATACCATCGGCATTATCGAAAAGCAGGTGGTGGTCTCCTCAAAGAACCGCGGCGAAGCCGCACGCGTGCTTGCGGGCACCATGCTTGAGGGCAGATTTATGCTTACCGTTTTCTGCGGTAAGGACGCCACCGACGCTGATAACGAGGAGCTCACAAGGTTCCTTTCCGAGGTGCGCCCCGACGCGGAGGTGTACTTCATCCCCGGCGGTCAGGATATCTATCCCTATATATTTATTGCAGAGTAAAATACGGTTTTTACCGTCAAAAAGCTCCCTTGTTTTGGTTGAACAAGGGAGCTTTTTTGTCGCAACGTATCGCGGGCGCATAATATGCGCCCCTACCTTTCGCATCCGCCATCGGCGGATATATCGCGCCTCGCTGTCATTCTTGAGCGAATTCGCCCAGATCCTTCGGTTGCTACGCTCCCTCGAGGATGACAGGGCGAATGAAGCGAAGAATCTGCGAGGCATATCGCAAGCGTATCGCTTATATCGCGCGCCTTGCGCATATCGCGGGAGGCGGAACGCCTCCCCTACAAGGGTTGCGATCTTTTGCCGTAGGGGCGGATATTATCCGCCCGCATAAAATGGCGATATTACCGAATTTGGAGGTCGTGAACCACCTCATCACCCGCTTTCGCGGGAGCTTCCCCTCAAGGGGAAGCCTCGCATCCGCCGCAGGCGGATATATCGCGCGCCGTAGGGCGGGGGCTTGCTCCCGCCGTTTGGGGCTTGCTCCTGCCGCAAATCAGTTGTCGCTTATATCGCGCGCCCTGCGCATATCGCTCTTTCTCCCCTCTCAGTCAGCATGCGCTGACAGCTCTCCCGGAGGGAGAGCCTAACGTTAGCCCTTCTCTCTCGAAGACTCTACCTGACGAAAATGCAACCAAAGCAAATGGCACGATCTGATCTCAAATCAATCAGATCGTGCCGTTTCTATTTTTAACACTTGGAAAGGATCATTTTTTGATCAAACCTTTAATAATACCCGCAATATTGTCAAGCTGGGCACTGTCAAGCTCCTTAAGATATGCAACTATCTCTTTTATCTTTGCAGGCTCGTTGCTCTCGGTATCAAAAAACTCCGCTGGGGTTATTCCAAGATAATCGCATATATAAAACAACCCGCCAAGAGAAGGCATAGCCTTACCTAACTCGATATTATTTATATAACCTGCATTTTGACCGATAGATAAGCTCATATCCCGCGCAGAAACGCCCTTCTTTTCGCGCAAACGAGCTATCCGCAGGGAAACATCTTTTTCGTCCATATTATCCCCCAACATTGTACTAATAGTATTTTAACCTATACATCGGAAAGAAATATGGTTTTTAAAGCTTTATTTTTATTGCAATGTGGGTTTATAAATGATATAATCGTTTATATAAAGGAATTCATCCCATAACTCTCTGCCAATAGATTTAATAATAGATTTGAGGTTACAAATACGTTGAATATGCACGACTACCGCTACGACCTTTGGAATTATAATTATTCTGTATACTCCGTTTGTTTTTTTGGACACAGATACATTGCAGATTTCAGAAAAGTAGAAAGAAGTCTTGAAAATACCATCCGCAAAATAATAGAGAATAAACGCAGCGTGGAATTCTTGGTGGGCAGAAACGGGGATTTTGACCAAATGGTATCGTCCACAGTACGGAGATTAAAGCGTGAGATGCAAGCAGATAATTGCTATCTTGTTTTGATGCTGCCTTATGCAACCGCAGAATATATAAAAAACGAAAAATCGTTTCACGATTATTATGATGAAGTAGAAATCTGCGAGGCATCAGAGCGATCACATCCCAAAGGTGCGATAACCGCACGGAACAGATACATGGTCCAACGCTCGGAGCTTGTTGTTTGTTGCGTTGAAAATCAATACGGCGGAGCTTACAATGCAGTAAAATATGCAAAACAGATTGGAAAAAGCATTATAAATCTTACGTTGGAATCGTAGAAGATAGTTGCACAAGCCGAAAGAAACAACGTTTTTTTCTCAATATATTGACAAACCACTTTAGCCGCAAATCAGTTGTCGCTTATATCGTGCGCCCTGCGCATATCACTTTTTTTCGGCGGCACCAAGGCACCGCCCTACAAAGGTTACGGTTATTTGCCGTAGGGCAGGGGCTTGCTCCTGCCGCAAATCGGACAATCAGGGTCGTGCCTGTCAGCATACGCCGACAGCTCTCCCAAAGGAGAGCCTGACTATGCAAAACAGATAGGAAAAATCGTTACAAGCCTTGGGTTAAAATTGCGGTATGGTAACAATGATATTGACTTTTTTACCTAATCGGAATATAATTATTGGGTAAAATTCATTTTTGAGGTACGTTATGAGTATGATCAAAAGATTAATAAGTCTTGTTCTTGCAGTGCTGACCGTTTTTGCCCTTGCAGCTTGCGGATCCGCAGGCGGCACCACCGACGGCGGCGACGGAAAGCAGGACGGCAAAAACGATAAGAACAACAAAAACGCTGTTGTTATTTCCGACCCCATCAAGGCGGCAATGGAGGCAAATAACGCCCTTACCATGTCCAACTACTTCCTTTGCGAGGACGGCACCGTGATCTCCATCGGCGGAGGTTCCGAAAAGAGGCAGGCAGGTGCGTACGCACAGCTTCCCAACGTTCGCAAGCTTATCAAGGCCGCGGGTCTTTCCTCCTTTGCCCTGACCGATAACAATGAGCTCTACTATGAGAACAGAAAGACCGCCGATAACGTTTCCCTTGCGGCATACTGCACCACCAACAGCAACGTTGAGGGCTTTTGCGTTATTGACAACGATATCAGAAGGATCGACAGCTACGCAAACGTAAGCGAGCGTTCCTACAGCAGTGAGTTCAAAAACTTCCCCTCCGGAGAGACTGCAAGCGGCGATATCGTATTTATTGAGGTCGACAAGCACGATTTTATCGTTTTGAACAGCGAGGGTAAATTCTTTACCAACTGGAGCTCCGAGGAATACACGCAGCTTGATTACACGGGCTTTGAGGATCTTGCGATCGTCGATATTGCAAAATATATGAGCACAAAGCTTGGCGGCGGCATTGAATCCCTTACCGTTGCAGGCGTTAAGGGCGACGGCACCGTTGTTGCCACCGGTACCTATGCTGCCGATATTCTCAGCTGGGGCAAGCTTGCCGATCTTGCAATGTGCGACGGCATAATCGTTGGCCTCACCGTGGACGGAAAGCTTAAGATGACCGGCGACTACGCTCCCAAAATGAAGGATATCATTGAGGGCTGGACCAATATCGTTGCCATTGAGGCAGGTCACGCCACCGGCGGCAACATCGACCATATCTTTACCGCTGTGGATTCCAACGGTGTTTTCTACTTTGCAAACATTATGAATCTTTTCAACGAGCCCCAAACCGGAACCTTTTCCGCCGATAAGGTCAACGACGGCTGTACCTGCCGCAAGTACACCCCCGACGGAAAGGAGTATTACACCACTTACGAGGGCAACTGGGAAGAAAATATCGACGGCTAAAGGGTTTTTTGCCAAAAATATTGACAAAGCACCACGGTGCTGTTATAATCAATATATTGCAGGAATAATGCTTGATTCCTGCATTTGAAAATCAGAATAGAGGTCGCGCGTGACAAAAGTAACTGCGGTGTAAGCCTTCGCGGGGCGTTGCCGCTTTGAAAGGGGATCGCGCCGAAGGCAGCCAAGGCGCACGGCTGACCTGGGACGGGGAACAACATCCCACGGACTGTCGCATCTTTTTGCGGAGTACTATCAATATTTTCATATGGCGTTGCCATAGCTATTTATGTTTTTTGATAGACCGATCCGCAAGGGTCGGTCTATTGTTTTGAAAGGAAAATAAAATGAAAAAGACCATTTTTGAGGGAGCGGCAACCGCTCTTGTAACTCCTCTTACCGCCGACGGCATCGACTACGAGGCCTTCGGAAGGCTTATCGACTGGCAGATCGATTGCGGCATTGACGCGCTCGTTATCTGCGGCACCACTGGCGAGGGCTCTACCCTTACCGATAGGGAGCACCGCGACGCTATCGAATACGCCGTTAAGCGCGCGGCCAAAAGAGTTCCCATTATTGCGGGCACAGGCTCCAACGATACCGCCTACGCCATCGACCTTACCAAATTTGCCTACAACGTGGGAGCTGACGCCTCCCTTGTGGTTACCCCTTATTACAACAAGGCCACACAGAACGGCCTCATTAAGATGTTCACCGCCATTGCGGATGCGGCACCCCTGCCTATGATACTTTACAACGTGCCCTCCCGCAC
>JAFSCG010000239.1 GCA_017436885.1 Clostridia bacterium
TGAAAAGAGCGGCGACAGAAAGTATCTTGATGCGGCAGTGCGTGCATTTGATTGCTATTACGCGGAGCTGTACGATAACGGCTTTACTACCGCAGGCGCTCTTGATACCTACTGCATAGATAAGGAGTCCGCATCTCCTCTGCTTTCCGCGGCAATATCTCTTTACGATGCAACCAAGGATAAAAAGTATATTACCGCCGCAGAGTACGCGGGCTGGTACATCTCTACGTGGATGATGCACTATACGGCGATCTATCCCGAGGAGAGCGTGCTTACAAAGATCGGCTACGATTCCATGGGAGCTACCGCGGTCTCCACGGCCCACAACGCCATCGACCAGTACGCGCTTCACGACGTTATCTCCTTCATGCGTCTTGCGGAAATGACGGGCAACGAGCAATGGAAGGAGCGCGCCCTTGCCTTCTGGTTCGGCGCAAGCCAGCTTATCTCCGACGGCACCCTCTGCATCTCCGGCAGGGTACGTCCCGCAGGCTCGCAGGACGAGGCCGTGTTCCACACCCGTTGGGGTCGTCCCGGTCTTGCACCCTTCAACCCCTCCCAGTGGCTCGTTATGTGGCCCTGCGCCTTCCGCATGGAGATACTTCGCTACATCGACGACGTAGCCCCCCTCAACGGAACCATGTCCGTTGCAAATTCGCTTAAGAAATAACTGCCCAAGGGATGCAAAAGACGAATGCCTTTTGCATCCCTTGTTTTGTGAAAATATCATGTGGATATCGGTTCATTTGCATCAAATGAATCTCTGTATAAATGCCGTTTAACGAGGGTAAAATATTAAAAAGTTCAATTTACACCCCCTTAACTTGACATTTGATGAAAAACATGTTACAATAGCTTCGCTTACAGGAAGGGAGTACGAATTATGAAGCAAAGGGTTTATACAAGGCAGTATTATATTGATAAAATCCGTGGATTTTATCACAGCGATCTTATTAAGGTCGTAACGGGAATACGGCGCTCGGGTAAATCTTTCTTTATGCTTTCGGTTATGGAAGATCTGAAAAAATCGGGAGTGAATGAGAAAGATATAATCTATCTTAATCTTGATAAGCGTGGATACAGAAAAATCAAAACTCCGGATGCGCTGGAAGCTGCTATTGAAGATCTGATAACAGACGGTGATTTCAAATATCTTTTTATTGATGAGGTTCAAAACGTAATTGGCTTTGAAGAGGTTATCAATGGATTCAGAGAGGATGGGAATTTTTCTATCTTCATTACGGGTTCAAACTCTTATTTGTTAAGCGGTGAGCTTTCCACTAAGCTTACGGGACGGTATATCGAGGTTGAAATGTTCACCCTTAATTTCCGCGAGTATCTGGAAATGAAAGCCTTTCTCGGCAAAAAAATCAAGGATAATAAGACTGAGGAGTTTAATGAATATCTCCGTTTCGGCGGGTTTCCAAAGACCCTTGAATTTGATGATCCTGCAGACAAAGACTTCTATATCTCCGACGTTATAAAGCAGATACTTGAAAAGGACGTTGTAAGGCATAAGAAGATACGTAACCGTGCTGTATTTGACAAGGTCATGGCATATGTGATCAACAACTTTGGTGCTACGGTCAGTATTTCAGGTATCGCAGAGTATTTTGAAAAGCATGATCATATCAAGATCCGCACCGAAACAATAAATAATTATCTGAAAATTCTTGAAAATGCGAAGATCATATACGAGTGCCCCCGATTCGACGTTAAGTCAAAAAGATCACTTCGTGGCGAACAGAAGTACTATCTTGCAGACCTCGGTATTTATTTTTCCCGCAACGTCGATGCAAGGATAAATTATGGTCCTGTGCTTGAAAACATTGTCTACACATATCTTTCCGCGAAAAGCTATAAGATCAGCGTGGGAAGGATCGGCAAGCTGGAATGCGATTTCATTACGCGTATCAATGATGAATACCGTTATATTCAGGTTGCGATGACGATCATGCACGAGGATACCGAGGAGCGCGAGTATCGACCGTTCAGGAAGATCCTTGACAATTATCCCAAATACCTGCTTACTGTTGATCAGCTATTGCAAAAGCGAGATGGGGTAATACACAAAAACATCATTGATTTTATTTCCGAAAATGAAAATCTTTAATTATTGCGTGGATCTAAAGTCTTTATTATTACCAACAAAATTAACACAATCTTAATAAATGTTTAACATAAGCTTTATTGACAAAGAAAACCGTCGGTGATATGATATAATCGTAGAATTATGTAGCAAATTATCCGAGGAAAAAATGAAAGCAAAGCTGAAAAAAACAGGAGTAAAGATCATAAGCGCAATAAAAGCTTTTGACGCGTTCTTCCGCCGTTGGCTTGAGAAAAGCCCGGTGCTGACGCTTTTTTGCGTTGCGCTGGTTTTGAATGCCGCAATGGAGACCCTCCTGCGCAGATCGTTTTTTGCGGTTGTGGTTGCGGTCATAGAGGACCCTGTTGCCGCACTTGTAAATATATCCGTTGTTATGCTCACGCTGGCCATATCTATGCTTTTCAGGCAAAAGGCAGTTATGATATGGGTAATAAGCGCCCTGTGGCTTGCCCTCGGAATTGCTAATTTTATAGTTCTCGGCTACCGTGCTTCTCCGCTTACCGCCATTGATCTCATTCTGATCCGCTCGGTATTTTCCGTGCTTTACGTGTATTTTTCTCCGCTGGAGCTTGTGCTGCTTGCGGCGGCTCTGCTTGCGGTCGTGCTGGGACTTGCCTGGCTGTGGCGCAAGGTTCCGCGTGTGCGCGTGCGCCCTGCCCGTGCAATTGCCGCCTTGCTTGTTTCCGCGATTCCGTTTTTCTGCCTTCAGCCTATCGTAAAGGCTGACAGCGACGAGATAACCTTTTCAAATATGTACGAAAGCTATGGCAACAACGGCTTTGCCTACAGCTTTTGCTCCACGTTTTTCGGACGCGGTATAGAGGAGCCGGAAAACTACAATCACGCCACTATGTCGGCCCTTTATTGGCTGCTTGACGAGCCGGATACGGAAAAAACGCCAAGCGAAGAAGGCGACGTTGATACAAAGCCCAATATAATTTTTGTTCAGCTTGAATCCTTCTTCGATCCTTCGCGCCTTGTGGGCGTGGATTATTCCGAGGATCCTGTGCCCGTTTTCACCTCTCTTAAGGAAAAATATCCAAGCGGTATCCTTACCGTTCCGGTATTGGGAGCGGGAACTGCCAATACCGAGTTTGAGGTGCTTTGCTCCATCAGCACCTCGCTGTTCGGCGTTGGAGAATACCCATACGACACAATAATGAAGGATACCTTCTGTGAGAACAGTGCATCCGTCCTTAAAAACTACGGCTATCGCGCCACCGCGATCCACAACAACGCCGCAGGCTTCTACGACAGAGATATAATATTTGACAATATGGGCTTCGACGATTTCCTCTCCCTTGAGGATATGCCCAACGCCGTAAAAAATCCCCTCGGCTGGGCCGAGGATAGGGTGCTGACGGAAAGCACTCTCGAGGCGCTTGACGCCACCGATGAGAGAGATTTTGTGTTCGTTATCTCCGTTCAGCCCCACGGAAAGTATCTTGACGAGGATAAGATGGGCACAGACGGAAGGATCAAGGCCTACGGTATTCCCGATCCGGAGGAACAGGTGGGCTTTGAGTACTACCTTGACCAGCTCAATCAATGCGATGCCTTCGTTGGCGAGCTTGTTGCCGCCTTGGAGGCAAGAAACGAGCCCACGGTATGCGTTTTCTACGGCGACCATCTTCCCAGCTTCAATTGGCAGGACAGCGATATTGCCGACGGTACGCTGTACGATTCCGAGTACGTTATCTGGTCCAATTTCGGGCTTGAGACTGAAGCGCCCCACATTAACTCCTATGAGCTTGCGCCCCATATATTCAATCTTTTGGATATTGATGGCACTGCCGCCCGTCTTTACGACGTGTTTGCGGATTCGGAGGAGTATATCGAGCATATGGAGCTTATCGCCTACGATAGGCTGTACGGGAATAATGCTGAACCCGCAAAAAATTCAAGGAGGCAGGCAGATTGATAATTCAGGACGTTCACATCCATTCTGCGTTTGCCGACGGCAAGCACAGTGTTGCCGAGATGGCTGCGGCTGCCTTTGCCCTCGGCGTTGACAGCCTTGGCTTTTCCGAGCACGGCATAACGGATTTTGATCCCAAATACTCCATGAGCCTTGAGAGCGCGCCGAGGTACGCCGCCGAGGTGGCATCGGAGAAGGAAAGATACGCGGGCAGAATGGAGATATTTTGCGGAGTGGAGCAGGACTACTACTCTATTGCTCCGAATTTTCACTGCGATTACCGCATCGGCTCCGTTCATTACGTAAAAAAGGGCGACGAGTACGTTATCGTGGACGGCGGAAGCGCAGAACAGCTTCTCCTGCGCATAGAAAAGTATTGGAACGGCGACCGCATGGCAATGTGCGAGGAGTATTATTCCATGGTATCCCGCTTGCCCGAGGTAACGAAATGTAACATTATCGGACATTTCGACGTTATAACCAAGCTAAACGAGCTAAGCGGTCTTTTCGACACGGAAAACAGCCGATACAGGGAAGCGGCCTATGCCGCTATCGATGCTCTGTGCGGCGCCGATATGGTCTTTGAGATCAACACCGGCGCAATGGCGCGCGGCGTGCGCACCACTCCGTACCCATATCCCGATATGCTGTGCCGCATAAGGGAGAGGGGCGGCAGGATAATGTTCAATTCCGATTGCCACCATAAGGAGAAGCTGCTGTACGGCAGGGACGTTGCCGTTGCGGCGGCAAAAAACGCCGGCTTTACCGAATACGCGTTGCTCACCGCAAACGGATTTAAAATGCATCCCATAGGATAAGACGTAAAGGAGAAAGATATGTTAAGTGATGCTTTGGTAATTAAAAAAGGTCTTTGGGAGGCGGCTATCCTGCCCGAGATCGGAGCAAATCCCGTTAAGCTGACCTATAAGGGCGAGAACGTTTTGCGCCCCTTGGAGGATATGGAGGCTCTTAAGGTAAATCCCTTTTTGTGGGGCTCTCCCATTCTTATCCCCGCCAACCGCACCGACGGCGGCAGATTTACCTTTGAGGGCAAGGAGTACACTCTGCCCCTGAACGAGGCACGCCTCAACAACAATCTCCACGGCAGAATGTACCAGCTGGATTTTGCCACCGAGAGAGTGGACGATGCCACCGTTGTAAGTACATACGAAAACAAGGGCGAGGCATACCCCTTCCCCTTCAGAATAAAGGTTACCGCCAAGGTGGAGGAGGACGGCTTCTCCCGCACCTTCGAGATCACCAACACAGGGGAGGGAAATATGCCGCTTACCTTTGCCCTCCATACCACCTTTGTGGAAAACGGAGAGATAACTGTGCCCCTTGGACGTGCACATCGCCGTAACGAGCGCCATATCCCCCTGTATTACGGTAATCTGAACGAGATGGAGCAGTCCATCTGCAAGGGCGTTTCTCCCCGTGGGCTCGTTATCAGCGGTTATTTCACCTCCGTGGGCAACGTGGCTTATATCGGCCCCTACAGCCTTACGGTGTCCGAAAACTTCGATCACTGGATAATGTACAACAACGACGGATATCAGGGTTATATCTGCGTTGAGCCTCAGGCAGGCCGCTCCAACGGTCTTAACGACGGCGGATACATCCTGCTTGCCCCCGACCGGACCGATGTTTTCACCAACAAGATAGCATTGAGGTAATTATGATACGAGCGGTTGTTTTCGATCTGGATCACACCCTTTACGACAGGTACGGCACTATATGCGAGATGGTATGCCACGTTCGCGAGTGGTTCAACGTTCGTCCCGGGGTAAACGATTCCGAGATCGCCATGCGTTGGATCGAAAGCGATAAAAAGTACGCACACCACAGCCTGCACAAGCTTTACGGCGACTGGATAAACGGCGATATGTTCTGCGAGCCGCTTCCCACCCCCGAAAGGCTGATAGACTTCCACTACTTCGTTTATTCAAGCTGTGCCGTGCCCTTTCCATATTCAATTCCCGTGCTGGAGGAGCTGCGGCGCAGAGGCTATAAGCTTGGTCTTATAACCAACGGCCGAGGACCCGTTCAGCGCAAAAAGCTGGAGCTGCTTGGATTTGAGAACATTTTCGATCACGTTCTCGTGGGCGGAGAGTTCGGTCTGCAGAAGCCCCATACGGAGATGTTCGACGAGATGAGCCGCGTGCTGGGCATTCCCCCCGCGGAAATGATGTACGTGGGCGATAATCCCTATAACGACGTTCGCGCAAGCAAGAAGGCGGGATACGTTCCCGTTTGGCTGCGCCTGACGGAGTGGCCCATTGCGGATATGCAGGCACCGAAGCACAGAATAGACGCGGTATATGAGCTGCTTGAATTTGAGGAGCTTCAGGGAATATAATGAAAACGGCAGTAACGAAACCTCGTTACTGCCGTTTTGATAATCAAGAAATTATACCGATCTACACAAAAACGGACTTTACAATCTCCTTGTTGGATGGTACAATTTAGGCGTATACAGCCGCGGCATTTATCATTTTGTTTGTTCTGTTTAACATAAAATTGTGAGTGTTGCGCTATCCGTTGATTTGTTTTTTTTCAAAATGTATTATTAAAATGTGAATAATAAGCCGAAAACGGCAGAAAGAGGATGAAAATGAAAAGATCGTTTGCAAGAATACTTGCGACTATGCTTGCGGCGCTGATGCTTATCGGTGTAACAGCCTGCGGCAACACCGATACCCCCGAGGTAACGGACGGCGTTACCACCGACGGCGGCGCGGCAGATACCACCGCTGCTCCCGATACAACCGAGGCGCCCGATTACGTGTTCCCCGGTAGGACCTACGATGGCTCCACCTTTGTTGTACTGGTGGGCGGAAGAGCCGCTGGCACCTTTAACGACTTCAAGTCAAATGCCGAGAATGCCACGGTTCTTGACGAGGCTATCTACGAAAAGAACACCGCAGTCGAGGAGGAGTACGAGGTGGTTATCGAGTACGTGGAGGATATGGGCACCGAGAACGGTCCCTCCACAAAGCTTAACACCCAGTTTACCTCCGGTGACGAAAGCTACCATCTGGCATTTGTGCCCTGCTACGCTACCGTTCCCCTTGCTACATCCGCAACTCTTTACGATCTGCACTCCATCGAGGGGCTTGATCTTACCAACCCCTGGTGGGATCAGAATATGAATGATGCCTGCACCGTAAAGGACGTGCTGTTCTTTACCACCGGAGATATCACCGTTTGGGACGATATGCAGCAGCTTATCGTTATGTTCAACAAGGACCTTTATAAGACCGAGGGCTTCACCGATGATATCTACAAGCTGGTCGATGACGGAAAGTGGACCTACGACAAGCTTGCAGAGTATGCAAAGGAGGTTACCGAGGACGTAGAGGGTAACGACAAGATGGATATGGCCGACAAGTACGGCGTTCTCCTTTGGGACGATACCATCTACGGCGTATTTGGCTCTGCCGGCAGTAAGATCGTAAGCAAGAACGAGCAGGGTGACCTTACCCTTACCATAAACGATGAGAAGGGCATCAACGCGCTTCTTAAGTACACCGAGATCGCATCAAGCGGCAACGCCATCAACTATCAGCGCTTCGGCTCCAGCGGTACTCCCGCTATCAATATGTTCAGCGAGTCCCGTGCACTGTTCTTCTTCGGCCGTCTTCAGTCCTTTGATAACTTCCGCGATATGGAAACCGCATACGGCGTGCTTCCTTATCCCAAGCTTACCGAGAATCAGGAAAGCTATCACACCACCCTCTCTTACTTCCACGCTACCTTTATGTGCACCGTTAATCTTGATTTTGATATGGATATGCGTGCCGACATTATGGAGGCTCTGGGCTACTACTCCAAGCAGCATCTTACAAAGGCATATGAATCCAAGATGCTTGAGGGTACCTACGTGCGCGACGAGGAGAGCGTAAAGACCCTTCGCCTGTGTGCTGATTCCCGCGCGTATGACTTCGGCTTCTTTGCACAGCCCGCAAATATCAACAAGGAGCTTATTTACCTGTTCCGTACGCTTTCCACCGGATTTGCTTCCCGCTTTGAGGAAAAGCGCGATGCGGCCGAGTCTGCTCTTGCAAACTACAACGAGGGATTTGCGGCAGCATCTGCCGAGTGGAACGACTAAGTTCACGTCCGGTTGATCCGTATAAGCGGTCGAGTTTCAGGATCTCGACCGCTTATCGCCTTAAATTATAGTTTTAGGAGAAAAAATGAAAAGGTTTATGAAAGTACTGGTAGCGGGGCTGGTAGCCCTATCTGCTTTGGGTAGTATCGGTACTCTCGGCGCAGTGACCGCCGCGGAGACGGGCAAGGTAATATACGTTAGCGACGGCGGTAACGATTCTGCCGCCGGTACCTCGTCCAAAGCACCTAAAAAGACACTTTCCTCCGCCTACGGAGCCTTAGGAAAGAATGGCGGCACCGTTGTGGTCTGCGGCACCCTTACCTTATCCGACTCCTCGGGCGTATTTCTGCCCTCCTCCGCCGGAGCGGTGAAGATAACCTCCACCCACAACGGGGAGAGCTTTGCAAACGCAAAGCTCGTTGTGAAGAACAGCCTTTATTTCGACAGCGATACGGTGCTTGAGAATATCACGCTGGAGGCAGTTCCCGCGCTGAAGATATTCTGCTGCGGAAACAACGTTACCTTCGGTGACGGAATAAAGGTGCGCCTTAACGGCAACGGCTCTTATCCCTACGTGTTCGGCGGTACATACGGCGGAAAAAGCGGTATGAACGTTGAGGGCTGTACCTTCAGCGATTACACTATTACCGTTAACAGCGGTACATGGAGCTGTGTGCGCGGCGGTAACTACCGCGACGATAACACTCAGCCTCTCGGTTTTATCGGCGACGTGCGCGTGGTTATAAACGGCGGCTCCTTCGTTGGAACCGGTAATTCCACCACCGACCTTGCAGTCATAAGCACCACCTCCTTCTGCGGCCTTAACGGTGATGCTTATCTGGAGATAAACGGCGGAACCTTTGCCTGCTCCGTGTTCGGCGTCGGACGACCCGGCGGCAACTCTACAAGGAAGCTTTCCTCCTTCGAGGGTGACGTTACCGTAAGGATAACGGGCGGCAGATTTACGGGCAATCGTATTGCAGCCGTGCAGGAGCTGATGGCGCAGGAGCTTGACGGGGATTATCTCGTTGAGATCACCGGCGGCGAGATCACCGGCAAGGTTACCAAGATCCAGGCGGACGGAGTTAACGGCGTGCGCCGTGCAATCGTTAACACTGACGATGCGGCTGAAAAGCTTGCGGACTTCGCACAGCTTATCCACGTTTCCGAAAACGGTAACGACAGTGCCGCAGGCGGCCCCGAAAGCCCCAAAAAGACCCTTGAGGCCGCAATCAAGAGCATCAAGGGCGATAACGGCGCCGTTATCGTTATAAACGATAAGGCAAGCCTTAATAACGCACAGCTTACCGATGCCGTTGCGGGTAATATCCTTATTACCTCCCGCGGCGGTGCGGCTCTCGCTGTTGAGGGAACGAACCTTATAAACTCCGAGATAATAATCGAAAACGTAAATATCGAGGCAAAGGATGCCACCATAGGCTCTCTTGGCCACAGCATTACCGCGGGAGAGGGAATTACCGTTACGGGCGATCTTACCCTTGACTGCGGCGAGGGCGAGGGCAGCCGCGTGCTTACGGTGCAGAGCGGTACCTACAAGGCGCTCCTTGGCGGAAGCGCCGCAAAGGGCCACACCGCCGTGGTGCTTTATAACGGCACCGTGGGCTCCGTATACGGCTCAAGCGGTAAGCGCACCGAGGGAGATGCAAGCGTTATCATACTCGGCGGCACCGTGGAAAAGGCAATTGCCTCAGGTGCCGGCTGTAAGGGTATGGGCGGTGTTGCCGTGTACGGCGGTACCGTAGGCAGCATCCTTGCAACCGAAAGCGGCCGCATCAGCGGCGATTTCGGCGTTGTTCTCAATGCCGAAAATCTGAACGCTCCCGTTACCGCTGAGGCTGTGATCGGCAAAAAGCTTATGTCCGTGCCCGCAGGCTCCTCCGTTCGCGAGGGATTTGAGAACGCAGGCCGCGCTATGTTCTTTACCGACGGCGCGGAGGGCGACGGACTTACCCCCACTACGGCATCAAGCAAGCTTTATCGCTCTATGACCGATGCAAAGGAGCTTGGCGAGAGCGACTATGCGGTTATATTCCTTGGGGATTTTTCCGTTCCGGAAGCCCTTACCATTCCCGATATGGGCGGAAATTACACCGTGGGCGGCTACTTCTGCGGCGTTAACTTTGCAAATGCCTTCGGCTGTGAGCTGAAGCTGGGCGCCGTTCTTACTATGAACGGAGATACCGTTATATCCAATCTTAATATAACCGCTTATACCGATGCCGCCTATATCGCGGCAAACTGCAAAAAGCTGGTAGTTGAGGCTGACGTTACCTGCGGTACCAATTTTGCACGCGCAATAACCAAGTATCCCTCTATTTGCGGCGGTATTGCCACCGCATCCGGTGGATTTGGCGGAACCAAGGCAAGCGATATTACCGTAAACGGAGGCTCGTGGCAGTACGTTTACGGCGGAAATATCCTTCTTTCCACCGACGGCTCGGTACGCCGCACCGTAAAGAGCGATATCAGCGTCGTTATCAACGGCGGTACCTTCTACGGCGGTGTTGCCGCAAGCGGAATGAACAATCTTACGGGCAACGCTTCTCTCACCGTAAACGGCGGTATCTTTAACTGCAGTATTTACGGTATCGCAAGAGCAAGCGATGCTGTGGGACAGATAAACAAGATAAAGGGAGACGTAACCGTTACCCTTAACCGCGGCGAGTTCCGCGGAGATATTCTGGCGGCTCAGAGGGAAGAGGACGCAGAGCTTGAAGGCAAGTACGTTCTTACCATGGGCGGCGGCGATTACAGCCGCGTAAACGCCATCAAGGGCACGGAGAAGCTGGGTGACAAGGCAAGCTGTGAGCTTAACGTTGCCGATAATATCAACCTTTCCGAGGAGCTGAAGGGCGAGCTTACCCTTGAAAATCCCATTGCCACCTTTGCAGATCCCAGCGTTTATTACTACGACGGATGGTATTACTACACCTACTCCAAGGACTATGCAGGCAAGCCCGGACTTTGGCTCACCCGTGCCGTTAATATTGCCGATCTCGGCAAGACCGAGCCCATGATGGTATGGAGCGCCGCCAAGGCCGGCTCCGATATGAAGAGCCTTTGGGCACCCCAGATATACTTCCTTGACGGAAAGTGGTATATCTACGCAACCTGCTCCAATGAGGGCACTGCCGAGTCGGCCCGTCGTTACCCCTACGTTTGGGTAGGAAAGGGCGATCTGCCCCTTGACGGATACGATCTCCACGGTCGCGTTGATAATTACGACACCAGTGTTCAAAGCTATCTCTCCCCCCGTATTATCGAGCACGGCGGCATCAGATATCTTGTTTGCGGCGGCTTCTTCCGTCCCGAGGACAAGGTTGCGGGCGTTAAGCACTATCAGCGTCTGTTTATCGGCGAGCTGGAAACGCCCACCAAGTTCAAAACAGGTATGACCGTTATCTCCGAGCCCTCAAAATCCTGGGAGGGCACGGGCAAGGTAAAGATCCAGGAGGGTCCATTCCCCATCTACGCTCCCGGCGGCACTCTGTACATTGCCTATGCGGCAGGCGAGACCTCCGGCAACGAGTACTGCACCGGTCTTCTGAAGTTCACGGGCACGGAAAACGATAAGCTTACCGACCGCAGTAAGTGGCAGAAGCTTGATAAGACCCTTCAGTTCATGGATTACGATAACAAGGTATATTCCCCCGGTGCTATGGTATTCGTTACCGAGCCCGACGGAACGGGACTTTGGGGCATATTCCACGTTAAGCTGTACCCGAACGTTGGCTACAACCACCGTATCCTGTACGCTATGCCCGTTACATTTGAGGGCGAGCTTCCGGTTATGGGAGCGCCCGAGCATCTCGATACCACCTATCAGATGCAGATGAACTCCATGTCCCTGACAAAGAGGGTGTTCGGCTTTGATAAGCTCAATACCGTTGTTCCTTCCCCCGATCCCTTCCCGGAGACCACGGCAGATCCCGCGGATACCGATCCTGCAGGTCAGCAGGGCGGTCAGCAGGGAGGTAGCACCTCCGCAGGCGGAAAGCTTATCCTTCCCATTGCCATCGGTGCTGCAGTGGCTGTTATTGCCGCCGTTGTGGGCATTGTGATAGGCAAAAAGAAAAAGAAATAAAGAATTCAAATCTGAAATTCAGATTTGATATCCCCGTTAGCTGCGGAAAAGGCAAAAATAATTGCCTTTTCCGCGGATTTTTTTTATTTTATATTTGTTTTTATGCAAAAGTGTAGTAAAATAGCTTTATAGAAATCATTTTGAGGTGCGTTATGAAAAGAACACTTCTTTTTGCCCTGTGTATGATATTGCTTGCATCCCTTTGCTTTGGTGCCGCGAATATAGCGGCGGCAGATGATGGCGGCGTGGTATATATAAGCGACGATGGTGCCGATAGCAACGAGGGAACCCTTGCAAAGCCCGTAAAAACGTTGCGTACCGCATATAAAAGGATAAACGGCAACGGAACCGTGGTCGTTTGCGGACCGCTTTCGGTAAACAGCGCGGAAAACTATCTGCCATCTTCCCAAGGAAAAGTGTATATTACGTCAAAGTACGATGGAAGGACTCATTATTCCGGTGTGCTGAGGGTAGGCGGCAAGCTATACCTCGGTGGGGATACGGAGTTTTCCGAGATAGATATAGAGGCCGCACCTGCAACGATGTTTTTCTGCTGCGGCAATAACGTTAGATTCGGCGAGGGTATCAGCGTCAGTCTCAGCGGCTCCGGCTCGTACCCTTACGTATTCGGCGGCACCTGGGGCGGCAGGAGCGGTGCCACCTCGGATAATAACAGCTTTTTCGGCTACACCGTGCAGGTGGACAGCGGAACCTGGACCTGTGTGCGCGGCGGTAATTACCGCACCGATTCCAATCAGCCTATGGGCTTTGTGGGAGACGTGAGCGTTATTATCAACGGAGGTCTTCTTACCGGTACGGGCAGCGGCACGGACCTTGCAGTCCTTTCCGCCACCTCTTTTTGCGGCCTTGAGGGCGATGCAAGGCTGGAGATAAACGGCGCCACGGTACAGTGCGCCGTGTACGGTATCGGCAGACCCGGCAGCTGTTCCTCGGCTTTGCGTCCCGCCATGCGCGGTAACGTAAGCATTAAGATCAACTCAAAAAACGCAATCCTCTCGGGTATCGGCGCCTTGCAGCAGCCCGAGGCGGGAATGCTTGACGGTGATATGCTTATCAAAGTGGAGAAGGGAAGCGTTTCACGCTCGATAGACGGCACGGGTGTAAAGGGCGTTTGCCGAGTTCTCACTCACTCGGAAAGCCTGCAAAAAAAGGCGGTCGCCTGTGCAAGGACCGTATATATATCCGATAACGGAAGCGATGCGAACAGCGGTCTTTCCGCGGATAAGCCCATAAAGACCTATATGAAGCTCGTGGAGCTTGCCAAGGGCGAGAGGGGAGTTACCGTGGTCGTATGCGGCGACTTTACCTTGGATTATCCCGTTTTAGCAGATGATTCCGCTCCCTTTGGGGATAACTTGCCGTCAAACGCTATCAGACCCGACGGCGGAGTATATCTTACCTCAACAAACGGCGCAAAGCTTAAGATACTGCGCTATCCGACCTTCAACTGCGATCTTTATATGGATGAAATGACCCTTTGTGCCGTCGGGGATAGCGCAATTATCTCGGCACGCAATATTACGGTAGGCAGCAACGTGTCAACCGAGGGAAGCATCAACCTGCTTGGGCTTCGCGGTGATGAACCCATGAAGATCGAGGTCCATTCGGGTGATTTTCAGACCGTTGGCGGCGGATATAATGCCCATTCTTCCGTTGTTATGTACGGCGGCAGCGTAAAATATCTTGTCGGTACGGGAAATATGATATCCTCGGACGGTGCGTCCGTTATAATGTACGGCGGCAAGGCAGAGCAGATAATAGGCGCGCAATACGGCTGCCACGGCAACGTGGGCATTGCCGTGTACGGCGGAGAGGTGGGAAGCATCATTCCCTGCCAAACGGGTACAGTGGACGGCGATCTCGGCCTTATTTCCGAGGGCGCTTCCGTCAGCATTTCGGATATTGATAAGGTAAAGGGCAAAAAATATTTCTCCTCGTCAAGGTATTCCGTGCCCGACGGCTTTGAGGACGTTGGCGCGGTGGTGTACGTTACGGACGGAGGCACGGGCGACGGAGCAAGTGCCCTCGCTCCCGCACCGTCCATATATCAGGCAGTAAAAGGTGCCCTCGACAAAGGCGAGAGGGATATTTCCGTCGTTATCCTCGGCACCTATAAGCAGGAGGGAAACGAAAAGCTTGATGCCGTGGCAGGCAAGCTTACCATTGGCGGCAACGTCTGCTGTGTGGATTTTCATTGCGCAACCAACAGCACGCTGCGCCTTGGCGGTACGTTTGATATCATGAGCGACGCGGTGATCGACGGGCTTGATATTATTTCCGTAAGCGACAAGGCGTATATTGCCGCAAACGGCAACAGCCTTGTGATCGACAAAGTCAACTGTGATCGCTTCTTTGATAAGGGCGTAAAGAACTATCCATCCATTGTGGGAGGTTCCTTATCCACCTGCAGCAAGGCGGCGCACGTAACCGTGAACAGCGGAACGTGGCAGTACGTATACGGCGGAAACCTGCGCAGCGGCGTTGGCACCGCACCGAAGACAGTCGGCGATATAAAAGTTGTTATAAATGGCGGAGAATACCGCGGCGGCGTGTTTGCAAACGGTATGAACTCCCTTGATGGCAGCGCAAGTCTGGAGATAAACGGCGGAGTGCTTTCCTGCGGAGTCTTTGCCACGGCGCAGTCCTCCTCAACGGTGGGCGGCATTTCCAATATCACGGGCGAGCTGAGGGTAAAAATAACCGGTGGCGAGCTGCGTGGCGATATTCTTGCGGCACATACCGTTGCGGATATACGTCTGAACGGAAAATACGTGCTTGACCTGCTTGGCGGCAATTTTACCCGCGTTAACCGTATAGAGGGAACGGAAAAGCTTGCAAACGGAAGCGTTGCGGAAAGCGTGCTGAATATCCACGAGGACGTGAACGTAAGCGGCAAGCTTGAGGGCAGTATTACGGTGCAGAACCCCATTGCGGGCTTTGCGGACCCCAGCGTGTATTTTTACGACGGCTGGTATTATTATACCTATTCCTCAACTTACAAGGGAAAGCCCGCTCTGTGGGTAACAAGGGCGGCGAATATCGCGGATATCGGAGCGTCCACCCCCATTATGATATGGAGTGCCGCAGTTTCGGGCACGGGCGCGGAGATATACAGCCTTTGGGCACCGCAGATATATTTCCTTGACGGCAAGTGGTACGTTTACGCCACCTGCAGCGTGGAGGTCGGCAACAACGACAACCGCAAGCCCTACGTTTGGGTCGGTAAGGGGGATAGCCCCTATGACGGTTTTGATATGCACGGCAAAATGGATAACTGCGACGATCAAGTGTATATGTATCTATCCCCCCGAGTTTTCGAGTATCAGGGCAGGAGATTCCTTATATGCGGAGGATTCTACCGCAGGGAGGATAGAGTGGTCGGTCAGCTACATTTGCAAAAAATGATAATCGGTGAGCTTGCAAGTCCCACGTCCTTCAAAACCAAAATGACCGTTATTTCCGAGCCTACCAAAGCTTGGGAAAGCGAGGGTAAGGTGCATATACAGGAAGGACCGTACCCCATAATTGCGCCCGACGGAACTCTGTACATTGCTTATTCCGCCAATGCCACCAGCGGCGAGAATTATTGCACGGGCCTTTTGCGCTTTGCGGGCAGCAAGGCCGACCATATAACCAAGGCAAGCTATTGGCACAAGCTGAACGAGCCGATGCACAAAATGGACCCTGCCACGGGTATATATTCACCGGGCGCAATGGTGTTCGTGCCCGAGCCCGACGGAACGGGACTTTGGGGCATTTATCACATCAAGCAGTTCTATGGCGCCGTATATAACCACCGCGTGCTGTTTGCACAGCAGCTGCAGTTTGTGAACAACGTTCCCACAATGCCAAGCCCACAGCCCACCTCCGTTACTTATGAGATGAAGCTGAACGGCATGCCCATAGAAAAGCGCATCAGCGGCTTTGATACCATCAGCACGGTGGGCGACGCTCCCACGCCTCCCGTAACGGAGCCTCCCGTAACCGAGCCACCCGTAACCGAGCCACCCGCAACGGAGCCTCCCGTAACGGAGCCTCCCGTAACGGAGCCTCCCGTAACGGAGCCTCCCGTAACGGAACCTCCCGTAACGGAGCCGCCCGAAACGGAGCCCGTTATCGTTGCGCCCGAGTTCGTGAAACCCCTGACAGGACTTCCCTCCGAAACCGATCTTTCGGATAAGCGTCCCGTTGCGATCATGATAAACAACATCAAAAA
>JAFSCG010000240.1 GCA_017436885.1 Clostridia bacterium
CCGTAGCAAAAAAGAGATTTTTTGGAAAAACTCAATTTCTTGAGTTTTTCCTACCTTAGTTCTTCATGTTACCGATATTGAAACCATTGTGCTTTCAATATTTTTCTCTTTTTTGCGATCCTGCCTTTTTTTACATCCCCTTTTCTATAAAAAAGCAATACTGTTATTGAGATGCGAAGAAATAAGGGCTATAATCGTAGCAAAGGAGGCGAGAAAATGTACGATTTCAGAATTACATACGATAAAGAGGAAATTTTCGACCGTTCCGACGACAAGCGTATATGGCAAGGAATCCCTTCGATCGAATATACCGACGGAGGTAAGACCTACGCTTGCTTTTACAGCGGAATGACTACGGAAACCATAGGAAATTATGTTCTTATTTACAGGTCTGACGACGGCATTAATTATGGTGAACCGTTTGCTATCGTATTGCCAAATGACGGTTTCAGATGCTATGATCCCGCTTTGTGGATAGATCCGCTGAACAGACTTTGGCTGATCTGGTCTCAAGCTCCCGACAGGGGAACCTATGGAGCAATATGCGACGATCCCGATGCAAGAAATCCGGTTTTCGGAAACCCGTTCTACATAGGCCGCGACGTAATGATGTGCAGACCGACCGTCTTATCCACAGGCGAGTGGATTTTCCCAATCGCGGTATGGGCACGCTACGAGGCACCAGATTATCCCGTTCCAAGCGGTGCTTACGCTTACGTAACAAATGATCAGGGAAAGACCTTTCAGGCACGCGGAAAAGCAAAATTGAACAAAAGTGTGTTTGATGAACATATGTTTGTTGAATATGCTCAAAAGCTCTCTGTATACGTTAGAACATCATACGGTATAGCTGTTTCCGATTCCTATGACGGAGGCAAGCACTGGATAGGCGACAGAAAGCTGATGAACGGCCCAAGCTCTCGCTTTCACATAAGAAGACTTCAATCCGGCAGGTTACTGCTTATTTATCATGATAACACGACACAGCGCAAAGATCTTACCGCTTTTCTTTCCGAGGATGAAGGTGAAACATGGAAGTACAAGCTATTGTTAGACGAAAGAACGTCAGTATCCTACCCCGACGCAAAGATAGATAAAAACGGCAGAATTCATATTATTTACGATAGAGAAAGAGGCTACGCTAAAAGCATTAAGCAAGCAGAAGCTTCCGCTAGAGAGATACTGACAGCATCCATAACCGAGGAAGACATTTTGGCCGGCAAGCTGATCTCCAATGATAGCTATCTTAAGCGCGTAATAAACAAGCTTGGAAAGTACTGCGGTTATGATCCAAACCCATACAACGAGCCTTCTCTATTCACCTCCGAAGAGCTTGCGGAGTACATTTTAAATAATTGCGAAAGCTCTGAAATTATTGGCTCGGTATTTGATAAGCTGAATATTCCCTGCGATAAAGCTCATAAAGTCAACACAGCTAAGGTTGACGCGCTGGTTAACCAATTCACCGAAAATGGTTCAAACGATAAAGCTCTGCTTACAGAAATAATCAAGGAGATCAGAGCGTCTGCGGAAGCCCCTGCGGAGCCGATCGTTAAGGCCGTAATCAACAAGATCGATTCCGATCTGTCAGCTGAATACTCCCAGAACTCAATAGCAGATGAAATGGGTATCAGCAAATACTATCTGGCACACATTTTCAAAAAGCAGACCGGCATGCCTTTGATGCAGTATATAAACGAACGTCGAATCATGACCGCAAAGCGTTTGCTGTGCGAATCCGATAGCAGCATATCCGACATCGCAGGAAAGTGCGGATATTCCCCAAGTTATTTCTCGGAGATATTCAAAAATCTCACGGGACTAACTCCGACAGATTACCGCAAGCACAATTCGATAAAATAAAAACGGCAAGAGCAGGAAAATAACAAAGCGAATTCGAATTAATAACAAAAGAAGAAAGGGTAAAATTATGAAAAAGTTTATTTGCTTACTTCTCATAGCATGCGCTATCATTCCGCTTCTCGTTGCCTGCGCCAACGGCGCCAATACTGTTGTTACCACCGAGCCCACCAAAGGAGACGATACTCCTGTTACTACCGAGCCTATTACCACCGAGTACGTCGAGCTCCCCGAGCTTCCCGAGGATGCAGATTACGACGGATACGAGTTTCTTATTCTTGTTTCAGGTAACTACAAGTCAAACGACTTCGAGGCCTCCGAGGATGCCTCCGATATCATCGGTCAGGCTATTTGGCGACGTAACGTTATGCTTGCCGAAAAGATGGGCGTTAACATCGCAAACAAGGATATCATTAAATTCGGCTCCAGCACAGGATCCGGTTCGGGCTTCCAGGCCATGCAGCAGAGCTATACCACAAATAGCTTTGATTACGACATGTGCATGATCGGCTCCTTCGATGCGGGCGTTATCGCTTACAGCGGATATGCCGCCGATCTGAACACCCTGCCCTACGTTGATCTGGAAAGATCATGGTGGGATCAGCGCGCAAACGAGGAGCTTCAGATCCTCGGTAAAATGTTCTACACCACAGGCGATATCAGCATTTGCGACAATCTCGTTACTCATTGTCTGCTCTTTAATAAGGAGCTTATCGCCGAGGATTCCAATCTCAATAGTCCCTACGAGCTCGTTCGCGAGGGCAAATGGACCTACGATACCATGGCAGCTGAGGTTGCGAAGGTAAGCGTAGACGTTAATGCCGACGATAAGATGGACTATCAGGATAAGTTCGGCCTTCTCACCTGGAATGACTCCGTAGTTGCCGCACTTGCATCCGCAGGCAACAAAATTTGCGCCATCAACGACGAAGGCAAGATCGAGATCACCTTCTACAATGACCGTCTCGAGACGCTTGCCGATAAGTACGCCGCTATGGTATTCGACAGCCAGACCGCATTCAACTATCAGTACAATATCTCTCAGTCTAACTGGAATACATACCGTAACTCCATGTTCCGCGAGAGCAGATGCCTTTACTACATGCAGACCCTTTCCGCTGTTTCCACCTTCCGCGACGACAATCTTGACTTCGGTATCGTTCCCTATCCTAAGCTCAACGAGGATCAGGAAAACTACCACAGCCTTGTAAACGCTTACCACGGACAGTTCGTTATGGTTCCGATTTTCATGGAAGATGAGAACCGCACCGGTGCTGTTGTAGAGGCTCTTGCGTATGAGGGCAATCAGATCCTTACCCCCGCGTATTTTGAAAAAACTCTTGTTGGCCGCGAGATGCGTGACGAGGACAGCGCAGAGATGCTGTACGTTATATTTGATAACCGCGTATACGACGTTGGTCTTATATACAACGTTGGTAACCTTAAGAACATCCTCATAAACTTCGTTAACAATCGCACGAACAACATAGCTTCTCAATGGAAGACATACGAAAAGTCTGCAACCCGCGTAGAAAAAGACATAAACGAAAAGCTCAGTAAGATTACTGATTAACTGACGACCAAAAGCGCAAGCAAGACTTATAACTCTTAATATATAAAAAGCACTTATGATAGCGTATTTATTCGCTATCATAAGTGCTTTTTTAACTTCGTTCTGGGGATTACGCCTATGAAAAGACTTTTATATTAATCCTCACAGCGAGAATCGTATATTTCTCTCTTTTCGCGGTAGAACTGCTCGTATCTGCCTTCGTCAAGGGCGGCGCGGATATCGCGCATCATTTCGTTGTAGAAATAGAGATTGTGAATAACGCAAAGACGCATTGCAAGCTGCTCGCGAGCCTTGAAAAGGTGGCGAACGTAAGCACGGCTGTGATTACGGCAGGTCTCGCACTGGCAAAGGGGGTCGATGGGGCGCGGATCGTCGAAATACTTTTCGTTATTAAGATTGATCTTACCGAAATGGGTAAAGAGATTACCATGGCGGGCATTGCGGCTGGGCATTACGCAGTCAAAGAAATCAACACCGCGGTAAACAGCCTCGAGAATGTTAACGGGAGTACCAACACCCATAAGATAACGAGGCTTGTCCTTGGGCATATGTGGCTCAACCACTTCTATCATCTCATACATAACGGGGGCAGGCTCGCCG
>JAFSCG010000241.1 GCA_017436885.1 Clostridia bacterium
ATTACGGGTATGACGGGCCACCAACAGAATCCCGCAACAGGTATGAACCTGCGCGGAGAGCCTGCCGCCAAGATAGATCTGGAGGCACTTTGCCGTGCCGTTGGCATCAACAGGGTCCGCGTTGTGGATCCCTACGATCTTAAGGCGTGCAACGAGGCGGTAAAGGAGGAGCTTGCGGTCAAGGAGCCCTCCGTTATCATCTCCCGCCGTCCCTGCGTTCTGCTTAAGAGCGTAAAGGCCAAAAAGCCCCTTGTGATAGACGTGGACAAGTGCCGCGGATGCAAGGCGTGCATGAAGCTCGGCTGTCCCGCCATCAGCATGAAGGACGGCAAGGCAAGGGTGGACGCCACCCTGTGCGTAGGCTGCGGAGTTTGCAAGCAGCTTTGCGCATTCGGAGCCATTTGTGATGGGGAGGACAAGTAAATGAACAACGTAAAAAGCGCACTTATAGTAGGTGTAGGCGGTCAGGGAACTCTGCTTGCCAGCAAGGTGCTTGGCAGAGTGGTGCTTTCCGAGGGCTACGACGTTAAGGTAAGCGAGGTCCACGGCATGAGCCAGCGCGGCGGCAGCGTGGTTACCTACGTCAGATGGGGCGATAAGGTGTATTCCCCCGTCGTTACCGAGGGCGAGGCAGACTTTATCCTTTCCTTTGAGAAGCTGGAGGCCGCAAGATACGCCGCCTGCCTTAAAAAGGACGGCAAGATAATCACCAACGACCGCGAGACCGATCCCATGCCCGTTATTACAGGAGCGTGTGCTTATCCCTCCGACGTGCTTGATAAGCTTAAGGCAAACGGTGCCGACGTATTTTCCTTCGATGCACTTGCCCTTGCGGAGCAGGCGGGAAGCGCAAAGGCGGTAAATATAGTCCTGCTCGGAAAATTTGCACGTCTTACCGATATACCCAAGGAAAAGTGGCTGGATGCCATCAAGACTTGCGTAAAGCCCCAATTCATCGAAATGAACGTTAAGGCCTTCGACCTTGGCTTCGAACTTGAATAATTCTTATCATCGAAGAGGTAAAAAACAATGGAAGAGCGTTATTGGCAAAAAGAGATCGAAACAGCCCCCCGCGAACAGATAGAGGCGTGGCAGAGCGAGCGCCTTATCGACACAGTTAAGCGCGTGTATGAAAACGTGCCCTATTACCGCGATATGATGGACAAGGCAGGCGTTAAGCCCGAGGACATCAAAAGCCGCGATGATATCGTCAAGCTCCCCTTTACCTGCAAGCAGGACCTGCGCGATACCTATCCCTACGGTCTTTTCGCAGTACCCCTTAAGGACGTGGTAAGACTGCACGCCTCCAGCGGTACTACGGGCAAGCAGATAGTTGTCGGTTACACCAAGCACGATCTTGAAATATGGGACGATTGCACGGCCCGTCAGCTTGTTGCAACGGGCGCGGACGAAAATTCCGTTGTTCACGTTTCCTACGGCTACGGTCTGTTTACGGGCGGTCTTGGCCTTCACGGAGGCGCACAGCATATAGGTGCTACAACGGTTCCCGTTTCCTCGGGAAATACACAGCGCCAGCTGACAATTATGCAGGATTTCGGCAGTACCGTTCTTTGCTGCACCCCCAGCTACGCCATGTTCCTTGCAGAGACTGCGGAAAAGCAGGGAATACCCAAGGAGAATTTTAAGCTGAAGGCAGGGATCTTCGGTGCCGAGCCTTGGACCGAGGAGATGCGCCACGAGATAGAGAAGCGCCTTGGTCTTGAGGCCTTTGACGTTTACGGTCTTACGGAGATAATCGGCCCCGGCGTTTCCTACGGCTGCCACGCTCACGACGGTATGCACGTTAACGAGGACCACTTCATTATCGAGATCATCAACCCCGAAACGGGTGAACCGGTCAAGGAGGGCGAGCAGGGCGAGATCGTGTTCTCCTGCATTACCAAGGAGGCGTTCCCTATCCTGCGCTACCGCACCCGTGATATCGGCTACGTTAAATACGAGAAGTGCAGCTGCGGACGTACCTTTGCCCGTATGTCCAAGCCCATGGGTCGTACCGACGATATGCTTATCATCCGCGGCGTAAACGTTTTCCCCTCCCAGATCGAGACCGTGCTTATCAAGATGGGTTACCTGCCCAACTATCAGATAATCGTTGATACCAAGGATAATCTTGATACTCTCGCCGTAAAGGTAGAGATGGGCGAGCAGCACTTCGACGACGTTGTTAAGGAGATCAATCGCCGCGAGAGCGAGCTTGCAGGCGAGCTTAAGTCTCTGCTCGGCGTTAACGCCAAGGTCATTCTTTGCGCCCCCAACAGCATCGAACGCTCAGAGGGCAAGGCAAAGCGCGTTGTGGATAACAGAAAAAAGTAAGATAAACGGAACCTTTCCGTTGCAATTAACGACAAATAGGAGGAAATACAATGGCAATCAGTCAACTTTCCGTTTTCGTTGAAAACAGCCGCGGCAAGCTTGCGGCCATAACAGAGCTTATCGCAGAGAGCGGCGTTGATATCCGCGCTCTTTCCATCGGCGATTCTTCCGACTTCGGTGTTCTTCGTATGATAGTAAGCGAAGCGCCAAAGGCAAAGGCGGCGCTTGAGGCGGGACACCACCTCGTTTCCATCACCAAGGTCATCGGCGTGGAGATGCCCGACGTACCCGGCAGCATGGCAAAGGTAATTCGCGATGCTTCCGATGCAGGTGTTAACATCGAGTACGTTTACGCCTTCGTTGCGGTATCCCGCAGGCACGCATATCTCGTTATCCGAGCAGAGGACAATGCCGCTGCGGAAAAGATCCTGCTTGAAAAGGGCTACACCCTTGCCACCGAGGAGGATATCGCACAGCTTTGATCTCGTTTGAATCAAAGGAGATACCATGTTTAAAAACAGCAATAATACGAGCATAACGAGAGGAGCGCGGCTTACCGCGCTCCTGCTTGTGGTTTTAACGGTATTTGCTACCGCCTCCTGCGGTATCATTCCCGGACCGTCCGTTGACACCACCCGTCCGCCCGCCGGTACCACGGAGCCACCGTCTACCGAGCCGCCCGTAAAGGCGGAGGTGGAGCTTATAAGCACCGTGTTTACCTCCGCGCTTCTTCGCGGAGATATTCCCGGACCCTTTGCGGATTCGGGTGAAACGGTGTACGTGTCTATGGGCGTGCCCGAGGGAATGGGCGGAGGATACCGTGAGTTTAAGGCAAAAAACGCCTCCGTTGAGAAAAAAACGGGACTATCCCTTGTTTACGCAGAGGATATCGTTGCCTTCAATTCCAAATATCTGACTATTCAAACCACCGAGGCTACCCTTGCGGCGCTTCGTCCGGAGCTTGCGGAGTACGGATTTACCCTCATGGACTCCAACGTTCTCGCTCTTGATGACGGCCGCAAGCTCTCGGTATTCTACACCTTCACAAAGGACGGTAACGACGGCCGCCACGAGGCTTACTGCTATCTGCTTGCGGCGGACGGAATGTCCGTTATCCCGTTTGTGTGCAGGTTCAGCGGCTTTTCCTCCTTTATGGATCCGGATGTGCGCGATCGCGTGGTAAGTATGGCCGCAAGTATTTCTGTGTATTCCGACGGCTTCGGAATGGAGCTTGCGGAGGGACTGGAGAGCCGCTCCTATTCTCTTTACGATAATCTGCCCGACGGATATACAGTGCTTGACGTGGTACGTTATAAGGAGCAGTGGCTTGCCGTATTTGCTCTTGATAAGGCCAATGCGCTGTACGTAAGCTTTTTCGATCTCAAGGAAAACTCTATGCTTTCAAGCTGGAAAAAGCTGTACGATAAAACGGAGGAATGCGACATTTTTGCCGCCGAGGACGGACTTACCGTTTCTCCGGCTTACGGAAAGTATTACACCGTTACGGGAGATCCCGGAAGCGTTAAGGTGCAGCTTATCACCCGCACGTTCTCCGACGCGCTGTATTCCGACGACGGGAATTACCGCGCCTACATCCAGGCATCGGGCGGAAACGTTATAGTAGAGGAGCTTGCCACAGGCACCAGCTCTATCATCTATTCTCCACGTACCGAGGCCGCAAGCGCAGGCGAGGATCGCAGTGCGGAGCTTGTGTGCTTTTCCAAGGACAGCAGATTGGTGTTCCTTATAAGCAGCGAGGATCGCAACGTGGGCTTTGGCGTTTATAGCACCGCATCTGCCTCTGTCGGCATTTACGAAAACGGACTTGCTCCCATCGGCTGCACCGCCACCACTCTGTGGTGCCTGCGCCGTGAAAACGGCGAGGCTGTGGAGATATGCAGGGCGGAGCTTGATGCTCCTGAAAAGCTTGAAATAATGTATACGCGCGGAGGCGAGCGAAAGGAAGGATTTTTCGACAATTACGAGGACATCTTCTTTGAGAGTCGCATTACGCTTAACAGTAACGGAAGCTACTTCGTGCTTTTCCCGGCCGACGATGCTTCGCGTATATCTTTGTTCAGTTCTCAGACCTACGAATGTATCTACACTACTCCCGTGCCCAATATTGCCAGCGTTATTTCCCTTGATAAGCAAATAATCGTGGGAACGCAGGGATGGGGAATGCTTTATACCATCGATCTGCCCGATAAGACTACCCCCGGCGGAAGCTTTGATCACGAAAGTATTGTGGAAGATCCCAATTACGCTCCCGATTACGCAAGTGTGATGGATCTTATCCGCTATTCCGCACCCTATCTGTACAGACCCGCAAAGGGCGCCAATTCCTTTGCCGCAGGCAATATTATCTATTTTCTGCTTAATTACGCTGCAGATAACGGTCTTGGCGAGGAGTATATCGAGTATCCGAAACCGGATGAGCCCGAGGAGGATGCCGATGTAGGCGAGGGCACCACCGAGGCCGAGGGCACGGGTGTTGCGGAAGCGGAGAGCACCACCGCTCCTGCGGATACCACTGCCGACGGCTCGGTTACCACCGCCCCTGCGGATACCACCGTTAACAGCTCGGTTACCACCGCCCCCGAGGCGGAGGAGGAGCCCGAGGGAATCACCAAGTATAAGGTTCAGATATATACCTTGAAGAAGCTTGCATGGGAGTTGCTTGGTATTACCGAGGATTATTTTGAGGCTTATATCACCGATCCCGTTCCCAAAACGGAGGAGATCCCCGCAGAGGAGCCCGAGGAGGGCACAGAGGAGAGCGAGGGTGAGGCCGAGGAGGCCGATAAGGCGGAGGAAGAGATCCCCGAAAATGCCTATATCGGTCTTGAGGGCGACGACAGATACGATAGAGATACGGGAATATTCTACTTCCTGCCCCACGGCAATACACCCTCCGGCTGGAGTATGGAGGCAGGCGGAACGGTTATTTCCCATTCCTCCAACAGACTTACGGTAAAAACGGTCCTCGTTGCCCCCGACGGAACACGTATGAATGCAGAGTACGCGGTGGTGGCGGTAAACGATTATTACAGAATTACCTCCGTTACCGTGTCGATGAGCCTTAACGTTATCGACAACCTGCCTCGCTTTGAATATAAGGGCGAGAAGTACACCGCGCTTTGGTACGCGGCGGAAAAAGGCTCCAACAGAGTATATTATCCCCTTAATACCGTTGGCGTACAGGGCGGAGGCATTGCTGCCGTTATCCGCGACGAAAAGGGCGAGGAGTACAAAAACAGCGAGCTTGTTTTCGGCGAGATGTACCTTTACGGTAACAGAGCCGTGGTAAGCGTTTATCAAAACGGCATTTACGATATAATTTCCG
>JAFSCG010000242.1 GCA_017436885.1 Clostridia bacterium
AAAGAATTAAAAAATATCGGCTGAGAGGCAAACCTCTCAGCCGATATTTTTTAATTCTTTTTAAGTCCAAGTCGATCTGCGGACTCATCACGCATTTTGTATTTCAGTATTTTTCCTGCCGCGTTCATTGGAAATTCGTTGACGAAAAGGAAGTATCGGGGCACCTTATGCCTTGCGATGGAGGCGTTGCCGTAGGCCTTCATTTCCTCCTCGTCGGCGGTCTCTCCTTTATGGAGTATAACCCAAGCGCAGCACTCCTCGCCGTACCTTTCATCGGGCACGCCGACGACCTGCACGTCGCGAACCTTGGGATTGGTAAGATAGAACTCCTCGATCTCTCTTGGATAAAGGTTCTCGCCGCCGCGGATTATCATATCCTTAAGACGACCGGTAACCTTATAATATCCGTCGGGAGTGCGGCAGCAAATATCACCGGAATGGAGCCAACCGTCGGCATCAATGGCCTGTGCGGTGGCCTCGGGCATCTTATAGTAGCCCTTCATAATATTAAATCCCCGTGCAACGAACTCTCCGCTCTCGCCGTCGGGAAGCTCAAGACCCGTTTCTGGATCAATAACCTTGCATTCAACACCGGGGAAAGGACTTCCGACTGTCTCAACGCGGTGATCGATATCCTCGTTTACCTCGCCCATAGTACATCCGGGGGATGCCTCTGTCTGACCGTAAACGGAAATAATCTCGCGCATATTCATTTCGTCGGCCGCACGGCGCATAAGATCTGCGGGACAGTTTGCACCTGCCATAATACCAGTACGCATATAAGAAAAGTCGGTCTTGGCAAAATCGGCGTGGTTAAACATAGCAATAAACATAGTTGGCACGCCGTTAAAGCAGGTGATATGCTCGTCGTTTACGCAAGCAAGAGACGATTTAGGCGAGAAATAAGGAATGGGACAAAGGGTTCCGCCGTGGGTCATCATAGACGTCATAGAAAGAACCATTCCAAAGCAATGAAACATAGGAACCTGGATCATCATTCTGTCCGCAGTTGAAAGATCCATTCGGTCGCCGATAGTCTTACCGTTGTTTACTATATTACGGTGAGTAAGCATAACGCCCTTGGGGAATCCGGTAGTTCCCGACGTATACTGCATATTGCATACGTCGTCGGGACGGACAAGAGATGCACGGCGGCGGACCTCCTCGCGGGGAACGAGAGAGGAGCGGGAAAGCATCTGCTCCCACGTAAGACATCCCTGCATAGAGAACCCAACGGTAACAACATTGCGTAAGAAGGGCAGATTTTTGGAATAAAGGGGATCGCCGGGAGTGAGGGTGTCAAGCTCCGGACAAAGCTCACGAATTATATCCTTATAATTGATATCCTTGCAGTACTCGATCATAACCAGAGTGTGGGTATCGGACTGTTTCAAAAGGTATTCGATCTCGTGGATCTTATACGCAGTGTTAACGGTAACAAGCACGGCTCCGATCTTCGTGGTAGCCCAGAAGGTAACAAACCACTGAGGAACGTTCGTTGCCCAAACGGCAACGTGATCTCCCGCCTTGACACCAAGGGAAATAAGTGCGGCGGCACATTCATCCACGTCGCGACGGAACTGAGAGTACGTTCTCGTGTAATCAAGGGTGGGGTACTTGAACGCGTACTGATCGGGATACTTTTCCGCCATCGTGTCAAGCACGTCGGAGAAGGTTGCGTCGATAACGTCGTACTTTTTCCAAACGTAAGTGCCCGTTTTTGCCCTATTGTAGTACGAACTGTCATAGCTTCTCTTTTCCCTGCCGAGGCCGGCAATGTAATTAGCGAAATGCGTAAGAACTATATCCGCATCGTTTATCTCGTCATTCCACGCAGCACAGATAAAACCGTCGTAATTGAGAGAGGAGAGCGCGTTTATCAGCTTCTCAACGGGAAGGTCACCCTCACCGATAAGCACGGTCCTGCCGTCCTTCATATCACCGAGGCGAACGTATTTTATATATGCACCGAGAGTTTTGATAGTTGTTTCGGCAGTTTCGCCGGCGCTGAAATATGTGCCACGAACGTTCCACGAAACTCCGATAGCAGCAGATGAAAAATAATTGATGATCTCAATGATATTTTCGGTATTTGCCAGATAACCTACGGTCTCAAGCAATATCTGCACGTCGGAGCGCTCTGCGCGCTTAATGGCATTTTCCAGTTTTCCCTTCAGCGCATCGAGCTCCATCTCCTTCTCAACGCGGATGATAACGTACTCGATACCTGCGCTGCTTGCCATATCAACGTATTTAAGCAAGGTATCAGCATCGGCAAAAGGATCGCTCATTGAATGAGGATAGTGCAGTGCAGAAACCGCAAGACTTCTGTTAATAAGCTTTCTTTTGGAATCTGCTGTACGATCACGGCGAAGAATGCTGTCGTGATGGTGCACTCTTTCCCTTACCGCATCGTATATCTCAAAGCCGGAAAAGCCGTAATCATAGGCATAACGGCAGGTATCGAGGAAGGAAGCACGGCTTACGTGCTTGGTGGAGAAAACGATCTTCATTTTATTCCTCCTCGAACACTATCTTATTCAGCGCGTTGATGTATGCTCTTATGCTTGCGGCAACAATATCGGTGGAAATGCCGTTTCCGGAGAAAAGCCTTCCGTTGTTGCGCAGTCTGACAAGCGCAGAACCAAGAGCCTCCTTGCCCTCTGTTACGGCCTGAACCTGAAAATCGTCCAGCTCGTAATGGTAGCCAATGCACTGCTCGATGGCGCGGAATGCAGAATCAATGGGTCCGTCGCCCATGCTTACCCCGGAAAGGATCTCGCCGTGGCGATTAAGCCTTACCTGAGTCATGGATGCGGTCATATTACTGCTGTTTGTGGTGTAGCTTTCAAGATGGTAGGTAGAAGGTGCCTGCATTGCGGTGCTGGCAATAAGAGCCTCCAGCTCCTTTGCGCCTACCGCGTCCTTTTTCTCACACACCTGCATCAGAGCCTTATAAACGTTTCCGCAATCGGAATCGGAAAGCTCATATCCAAGCACGCTTGCGGCGGCAGAGATCTGCGCAAGAGTGCTGGTGGAATCAAGAAGTATCTTTTTCTTATCGCTTACCGCAACGTCGTAGCTGTAAGCCTCGTGATTAATACTTTCAAGCATATCCTGGATGCTTGCGTGGATCTTGGTGTTATTCAGTCCGCAAACTGCATCGATGCGATCGGAGCAGACGTTAACGGCATCGCAGAACGCACCCGTCATAAGCACGTCCTTACCTGCCATAGCGCACTTAACGCCGTCGGCACCGTCGGTTATAGCCGCAATAGCAGAAGCAACGGCCATATTGATGCGGTCGGAAACCTGAACGTAAACGGGGATATCGGTCTCTGCCTTTACAGCCGCAGCAAGTGCAGCGATCTCGTGAGGCATAGCTATTCCTGCGTCATCGCAAAGGGTAACGGCACACGCACCCTTCTCTACCGCAGTCTTTACGGAGAGAATGAGAAAATCGGCATCTGCACGGGTAGCGTCAAGGGCAGAAAACTCCACGTCGTTGCAAACAGCCTTGCAGGCAGAAACGAGCTCTGCGATCTTCTCCGGCATTTTGTCCGCCTTCAGATGATAGGTGTACTCCATCTGAACCGTCGATACGGGAAGCTCAACAATAAGACGGGCGCGATGTGCATCCTTAACGCACTCCCATGCATTAGCAACGTCCTCGACGGTGGAACCGACGGGAATTGCTACAGTGGCATTCTGCACGTTCTTTGCAATGGTCTTGTAAATTATAGTGTCCTCGCGAAGGTTCTTTATGGGTGCAAGCTCAATGGCGTCAGCACCGATGGAATCCGCACAAGCGGCAATGGCTGTCTTTTCACGGAAAAGGAGAGCAACCTCCCTATCCTCACTCAGCTTTTTAAGCGTGATGTCGGCAACGTAGATCTTCTTCATTTCAAAAACTCCTTTAATTTGATGAGGTTATCAACAAAAAAACGCTTTCGTCTCCTTGTCGATCAAAGAGACGAAAACGTTACACACATAACATTTCCGCGGTACCACTCTTCTTCATCCTCTCGGATGCCCTCTGATGCAAACACATCGCACTCTGTAACGGGAGTCCCCGTCTGCCCCTACTGTAATTCACGGCAGCCGCTCCGCGGTGAGTTCCGAAAGTCCCTCCCAATGCCTCGCACCAACCGGCATCTCTCCCCAGGCGAAGGATCAAACGTACTATTCCGCATCACTGCGTTTTGATGGTGGTATTTTACCACAGCAACCCAAAATTGTCAATACCTTTTTGCAATAAAAAGTTCGCAAACTTGCAAAAACTCTTGAATGAATAATGATGCCTATTTTTTCTTTTCAACCGCGTTCATCCAACAGCTGTGGCACATGGCAACGTAGGAATCGTTACCTCCGAGAAGTATCTGACCGCCCTCGGTAACAACGTTCCCTTCTCCGTCAATACGGGCGTTGACAACAGCCTTTTTACCGCAGGAGCAAATGGTCTTTATCTCGGAAATTGAATCCGCGATCTCCATAAGCCTGCGACTGCCCTCAAAAAAGTGGGTAAGGAAGTCGGTACGAAGTCCGAAGCAAAGCACGGGAACGTCGTGCTTGTCAACGATCATTCGCAGCTGGTCGATCTGCTCGGCGGAAAAGAACTGACATTCGTCGGCAATAATAACGTGATAATCATCATGCTGCAAGAACTGATCATAAAGGTCGGTCTCGCGGGAAACGGCGTAAGCCTCTGCAGTCAGTCCAACGCGGGACGTTACGGCATTCACACCGTCGCGAGTATCAATGGCAGGCTTGATAAGCCACACCTTCATTCCGCGCTCCTCATAGTTGAATTTCGTAATCAGCGCGTTTGCCGTTTTAGAGGAGCCCATTGCTCCGTATTTAAAATACAACTTGGCCATAATAAGCTCCTTGACTGTATACAAATGTTTATAATAATTTTATATTATTCAGCGAAGTTTGTCAACGGATTTTCTCTTAATGAGAAATTTACTCACCGCAAATTCTACATAAAATAACACCAAAAAACTTTTTAGAATAATTTTCAATTTTCGCTTGACATCGGAGATATAATGTGCTATAATCTATCTCGCGCCAAAATGAGTTGACTGGTTCTCCTCACGGAAGCCGCCGTGCCTTTCTCGGTCGGTATAACCCGTCAAAACGAACGCGCGTCTGGGTGTGGCGCAGCTGGTAGCGCGCTACCTTGGGGTGGTAGAGGCCGCAAGTTCAAGTCTTGTCACTCAGACCAAGTAACCGGAGGGTGTAAATCCTCCGGTTATCTTTATTTTACAAGGGTTTTCCGCACTTTCGGGTGCGGAATTTTTTTATATCGTGCTCCGAAAAAATGCTCCGAAAACAGCGAAAAATCGAGTTGGTACATAATTTGGTACATAGGTTCAAACGGTACGTTTCACAGGTCGGTAGAGGCCGCTGCCTAAAAAGCCTTGAAAACAAAGGATTTTCCCCGTTTTCTTGGTACAAAATTCAGTGCAAAAAATGCGAAAGGAGCACAAAAAAATGGCAAACATTACACCAAAATCAAACGGAACGTACTTGATCCGCATCAGTTGCGGAAGCGACGCGGCAGGAAAGCCAATCAGCAAATCAAAAATCTTCAAGCCCTCCAAGCCCAATCTTTCCTACCAAAAGCTCAACAAAGAGATTGACGCCTTTGTAAAAGCCTTTGAGGAAGAAATCGAGCTGTACGGTATTCAGGAACGTCCCGACAGGATCCGCTTCGCCGAATTCTGCGAGAAATACCTTGAGGTCAAAAAATCCACGCTTGCCCCCACTACCTATCCCTT
>JAFSCG010000243.1 GCA_017436885.1 Clostridia bacterium
AGTTCAGGACACCTCATCCTACAGCGCGGCTTTACGGCGCGCGATAGTCAGCCTTCGGCTGCCACCTTCTTCTCGTGCGCTCGGTCCTTTCGCGGCTCTTGATGTCCCCCGGACATCAATTCACTACCGCGAAACCCACTGGGGAAGGCTGGGTATATGCAGTTGCCACATTTGTGGCAGCGGGGCAAGCAACGCAAGTGGCAAATAATTCGGCGAGCCTATAGGCTCAGCGTGTGAAATGCCCTACGGGGCTTGTGCAAACCACCGGCACGGCCGGTGGTTATGATTATTTATTCTCAATGTTGCGGGGTCTAACGCTTCTCTTTAGGGGGTCGTATATAAAGGAGCGGCAGGAAGCGGTCGCACATACCATACCCTTCTTTCTGCAAATAAACTCGTCCGGTAAGATCGTTGGAACGGACTTCTCGCAATATGCGCAGATCTTGTATTCATCCTGTTGCTTTGCCATAACAAACCTCGCTAAACTTTTTTAATAATTCTATCACTAATTTTATTTTATTTCAATAGCAGTTTCAGAAAAATGCCGAATAATGCAGAAAAAACAGGGAAGAAAGTAATGCGTAAGCTGTTTTGTATATAATGTATTTCTTTTTTTGAATGCTCGGAGCACAAACGGCTATCTGCAAAAATACAGATAGACCGCAAAAAACTACTGCAAGGGATGCTATTGCAAAAGAATGAGGTGCATTGAGCACGGATGAGGCAAAAACTCCATTCCCAAGCTCAAATATGGAAGAAATAATTGCATTAATTTTTTCATTGCTTATGAGATTTTTTGCCAGAGCGCACAAAGATGAGAAAAAGATCATCGAAACCGCTACAACTCCCATAGTTTTTGCGCTTGACAGAAAAGCTGATGATAATATTTTTTTGTCGGGGTGCCTTAAGTCGATTCCTTTTATGTCGTTATTTCCTTTTGCTAATATAGTAATAGCCGCGATAATTGCCGGTAATATTGATACAAGCCATAATGCAATTCCGAATTTGAAATTTTTAAAACATCTGATCCCGACAACACTTATGCAGAATGCAGGAGATGAGCAGGAGAATGCAGGTAAAATAATCTCTGCCTCTTTTTTTGTGATCGTTCCGTTATGTAAAAGTCTTTCTGTCAGTATCGCACCAATTGGATTACCGCAAGCGATTGAAGCAAGAAAACAGAAAAATACAGACGTTTTCCGTCTGCCGGATGGTAGTGTATCTGCAATGATTCCCGAAAGCACGGAATAAGGCAGTAAAACCGGTATAACGTCAATAGCAGCCTTCTTAATTGACTCGGAGCAAGCGATTGCTATGTCATTTGAATCCGTTAACATTAAAACGCAGAGACAAGTTGCCGCAATGCATATTAAGTTTCCGTAATGTGTTTTTAAGGTCATTATAATATCCGCATTCTCATATATTTTATTGAAATTTTATGAGCGTTTGAAAGAGATAGAACGGTTTATGAAAAAAAGTATTGGTTCTGTTGTCAAGGGCATTATGAGGGATTCTATCACTACTCCCCCTTTTTGTTTCGAGATGCGTGATAGGCGGGGTGCTCTTATTGGCGGTGTGTGCGGAATTACCGATAATTCGCAAGATAGGGTAAGTCTTATATTAAAAAAAGGCGAGTCAATTACTGTTTTGGGTGAGAATATGAGCTGTATCTCCTACGGAAACGGTTCGGTGGAGGTTTCCGGTAGGATAGTGCAGATAACTTTTTGCGGAGGTCGTGATGAAAAGCTTTGACATCAAATGCCTTCTCCCTCACAGAAGATGTTTGTTGGAGATAAGTGGAGATTGTTCCGCTGAAATAATTGATAAGAGCGTTCGACTTGGATGCTATTTGCGCATAATAGAAAGCGGAGAAGTGACAGTCGTAGAGGTTACGTCAGATGCGGAAAAGGATTTGCGCAGACTTCTTAGTAATATGGGATACTCCTGCATAAGAAAAAGAAATAGGCTCTTTGAATACAGAAAACGTTATGGGTTAATAGTCGGTCTTGTAGTATTTATGATCATCATTTCCTTTTTTTCTAATCTTCTTTGGTCAATCGACGTGTCCGGTAATAAGCGATTATCTGATGCCGAGGTTAAGAAAATACTGGAGATTTGCGGAGTTACCGAAGGCATTCCGATACGCAAGATCGATAATGATAAGATAAGAATCGAAGCAATGAATATTTCCAAGGACATTGGTTGGTTAAGCGTAAACGTAAAAGGAATGCGGGCGGACGTAGTGATTGCTGAGGCTGTGCGTCCGCCTGCAAGGGAAGAGAATAATGGATATTCACATATAATTGCAGCTTGTGACGGAATTATAAGCGAGATGGTAGTTGAATCCGGAGTTGCAATGGTACGCCCGGGTGATACTGTACGTAAGGGGGAGATGCTCGTTTCGGGAATTATAGAGGAACGTGACGGAGATGTGGCGCTTACTAAAGCAAAGGCTAGGATCTACGCAAAGACAGAGCACGTAATCGAGGTATATCAGGAGTATAAAGCTGAAAATAAACACGTTGTCGGCGAAAAATTGCGAAATTTGACAATTAATTTCTTGGGAAAATCAATTAAATTTCACGGAATATATGGACTTGACGCATCGGAATGTGATATAATCCATAAAAGAGGGAGTGTTTACCTTTTTGAGGGTTTCAGACTTCCCGTGTCGTACGTTGCGGAGTACTGTCTTTTGTCGGAGGAAAGTTCTGTGTCGCTTTCCAACGATGCTGCCCGCGACGCGGCTGAAAGAACGGCGTATGATCGCCTGTTTTCCTCGGCTGACGTTGAGCTTCTCTCCAAGCGGCTGGTTGCCGATTACGGCGAAGATGGAGTTAAGATCACGCTTTACGCTGTCTGCGAGGAGAATATATCAATTGAACTGCCGTTTGCGGCAGAGCCATAGGAGGAATAATGGCTGAAAAAACTGTATTTTTACCTTCCGGAGGGATCACATCGGCAATCTTCGGAAGCTTTGACAAAAACGCATCCTTGATCGAAGACGCTTTTTCGGTTCGGATCAGCAACCGTTCAGACCCGTCCGGTCCGGCTGATTCTATCGTTGTTTCGGGTGAAGACGTTTCATCAGTAAACAGCGCGGCAGAGGTCATCGATCTGTTGTCCCGTACCGTTATAGACGGCGATACGATAAGTGAACAGACCGTTGAATATTTCATCGGAATGGTTAAGGACGGTAAAAAATCCGAGCTTGCCGGATTTGACGATAATTGCGTGTGCGTTACTGCTAAAGGGCGCCCTATCAAACCCAAAACCGTCGGTCAACGTCAATACGTCGATAAGATAAGGTCCAATACCGTTGTTCTCGGCATCGGTCCTGCCGGCACGGGTAAAACTTTCCTTGCTGTTGCAATGGCGGTTAAAGCGTTAAGGGCAAAGGAGATAAGCAGAATAATTCTTACCAGACCTGCAGTAGAGGCCGGTGAAAAACTCGGCTTCCTCCCCGGAGATCTGCAGAATAAGATAGACCCCTATCTCCGCCCGCTGTATGACGCTCTCTACGAAATGCTTGGGGCAGAGAACTACGCCCGTCATTTAGAGCGAAAC
>JAFSCG010000244.1 GCA_017436885.1 Clostridia bacterium
ATACCAAGCGGCCATCGATGAGAACAGCAGGATGGAGATCACAGATAACACCGTAATAAAAAGAGATCTGAAAAATGCGGAAATGATGCCTGTTTTTTCTATTCCGTTTATATAGTTATCAAGGCCCGAAAAGGTACTTGAATTTGGAAATGCAAACGGTGAATCCGCAATATAAAACTGCCCCTTGAAGGAATTCATAAGCACGATCAGAATAGGGGCGAGGAAAACGAGTGCAAGCAGTGAGAGTATGACCGTTTGAAAAAAGCGAATGCCGTTACGCTTCATTTTCTCTCCTTTTTGTTGTATAAAGCTGCAATAGTGCAATAGCTCCGAGGATAACGGTGAAGATGACCGCCTTCGCCTGTCCTATTCCCTCGCTACCGATGCCCCCGTAAAAGGTGTTGTAAATGTCGAGAGCCAGAAGGGCGGAGCGTTTGTCGGGGGCACCGGCTGTCAGGGCGAGGTTCTGGTCAAACAGCTTGAAAGTGTTTGTGAGGGTCAGGAAGGTGCATACGGTTATGCTGGGCATTACAAGGGGGAGCGTGATGTGCCGTAGCTCCGTTGTGCGTGAGGCGCCGTCTATGGCGGCGGCTTCTTTTAACTCTCCCGGTATATTCTGAAGTCCCGCAACGTAAATTATCATCATATATCCGATAAGATGCCAATTTGTAAGCAGCAGCATACCGAAAAAGCCGTAGGTCTCCGAATAGGTAACGTCAACGCCCTGATAGCGAAGAATACCGTTTATGATTATCTGCCAGATATAGCCAAGCACGATGCCACCGATGAGGTTTGGCATAAAAAACACGGTTCTGAAAAGATTAGTCCCTCTCAGTCCCTTTGTAAGCAGCAGGGCAAGAAAAAACGCTGCAATATTGACGGTTAAAACGGATGCGGCCGAAAAGAGCGCAGTATACCACAACGAGTGCTTGAAGCTGTCACCGAATGCGTTCAGGTAGTTTTGTATTCCGACGAATTGCGCATCGGATACCGTGGTAAACTTGCAAAAGGAAAGATACACGCCCATTATCATAGGAACGGCAAAAGCTATAAGAAATGCGGCGAGTATCGGTAAAACGAATATAGGGAAATATCGGGCAAGCTTCTTATACATTTTTTATTGGGCTTTTGCGGCCTCTTCCTTCCAACGTGTCTTAACGGTGTTTACAACTTCATCCCATGTTGAATTGCCTTGAGCGTATTTCAACAGCGCGCCGCCAAAGTCATTTTTGAATGCAGTGCCCGGAAAAGCCACAAAGCTCCACGGTAAGCTTTCCGTACTCGGATCGTTTATCCAGCGTCTGATCTCAAGGGCCAGAGGATCATCCGGTGTTTCCTCTTCGCTGAACGTGTTAAAAGGTGTAAGAAACTGCAGATCGTCGGTTACAAAGCGCTTACCCTCTTGGGAGGAAAACAGCCAGTAAAGAAAATCTGCTGCTTGTTGCTGTTTTTCTTCGCTCGCGTTTTTATTGATGCAGATATAGTTTTCCGTGCCAATGCAAAGACCCAAAGTCGCATCCGCTTCGGTTCCGGTGTAAAGCGGCAAAAAACGCACGTCTTCCTCCTTCACCGTGTTACCCTTGACGTCCTTGATCTGTGACCAAGCCCAGTTGCCGTTTTGTATCATCGCACATTGACCAAGCGCGAATTCCGCCATAGAGTCAGCAACGGATTTAGAACCAAGAAGACCTCGCTCGGTAACGGAGTTGTTAAGGTAAAGGTCAAAAAGCCGTTGCATACTTTCGTGGTACTTGAAGCTGATTTCGGGCACTCCTGTACCGATGTTGTAGCCCTCCTCGTCAGCCTCAAGTGCAAAGGGAACGTTTGCAAGGTGAGTTTGCCAACGCCAATCCTCTCCGCCGGAAAGGGATGTGGAGCCAAACACGCCGTTGATCGACAGCTGATCGAGATGCGCCGTCATATCGGTCACCACCGTTTCAAGAGCTGCAAAATTGTTTATCTCATCGAATGAGTTAATTACGGACTGGCGGTCTGTAAGCGCAAAATACTCATTGAATTTTGCCAGATTACAGATTATTCCGTAACCTTCGATGACGTATGGTACACCGTATACTCCTCCGTCGCTACCCGTTATTGCAAGTGACGGATCGGACAGAATAGAATAGATCTTAGTTCCTTTAAGATCGGCACAGTAGTTCTTCCACGATTCATAGCCGATCGGGCCGTTTATCTGAAAAATAGTTGGCGCGTCCTTCTTCGCTATCTCGCTTTTTAACGTCTGCTCATAGGAATTTGCGGCAGCAGTGGAAAATTTAACGCGCACTCCGGTCAGCTCCTCGTAGGTCTTGGAGATCGCTTTGTATTTATCAGCTATCTCAGGCTTGAAGTTAAGAAAATAAATTTCGTTTTCGGCTTTTTTTCCGCAGGATTCAAGTATAAGCCCAATGCTGATCATCATAGATGCAAGCAGGATAATGGCTGTGATTCTTCTTTTCATTCGTATTCCTCCCATGATTTATACTATTAATATTCCGCTATATTACTGCATTACCCTTGGAAAAATATAGGATGCAAAATTGTTTACAATTTGTTAATTGAATTACTGTTATGGCAATGGTAGAATAAATGCAGGGGTGATTGCTTATGAAAAGATATAAAGCGAGAAGAAAAAAACGAGCAGGCGTTTTTGTTGCGTTGCTGCTCACATTGTCCATTTTCGGCGCTTCTGCTGCGCTTGTTATAAATTACACCGTTATCTCATCTACCCAAGACCGAGTGATCTCCGTGGCGGATGCCGCTAAAATGGACGATGCAGATTGCATACTTGTTCTCGGTTGTCTTGTTAAAGAAAACGGCACTCCCAGCGATATGCTTTATGACCGAATATACAGAGCCGTGGAGTTATATCAAGCCGGAGCCGCTCCCAAGCTACTTATGAGCGGGGATCATGGCAGAGAGGATTACGACGAGGTAGAGGCCATGAAGCGTGTGGCCGTGGAGCTTGGTGCTGCATCGCAGGACGTATTCCGCGATCACGCAGGCTTTGATACTTACGACAGCATCTACCGCGCAAGAGACGTATTCGGTGCCGATAAGATAATTGTTGTTACCCAAGGCTATCATTTGTATCGGGCATTGTATATTGCGGAAAAGCTTGGGATAGATGCCTACGGTGTTTCAAGTGACATTCGTACTTATTGGGGACAAGGCAATAGGGAGATACGCGAGATTCTTGCAAGGAACAAGGACGTTCTGTCCTGCTTGTTTAATGCAAAGCCCAAATATCTCGGTACTCTCATTTCACTTGAGGGAAATGGAGACGAGACTTAAAATATAAAAAATAGGGGGTGTAAAGAAACTCACGTATCTTTACACCCCCTAAAAACATCGCAGGGGATAGGAAAAAACGGCTGGAACGGGCAAACATCCACCCGTGCGCGGCAAAGCCGCTTAAAGAGGAAAATCTTATCGCTCGCCCTAACGGGCGTGCTTATAGGCGTACTGGTGTACGTCGAGGGTGGATTTTGTCTTTTCAGCAAATTCGCAAGCGAATTTGGCGCCTTTGGCGCATCTCACCCCTTGCGGGGTTCGGTACGTAGCAAAAAAGAGATTTTTTGGAAAAACTCAATTTCTTGAGTTTTTCCTACCTTAGTTCTTCA
>JAFSCG010000245.1 GCA_017436885.1 Clostridia bacterium
ACAAATCATCGCAGACGTGTCTGCGATGATTTTTTAGTTATGATTTTAAGTTTGCCTCGCGGTATTCGGTAGGGGAAGTACCGAAACGCCGCTTGAACATTCGGGAGAAGTTTATAACGCCCGAATAGCCCGTTGAGAATGCAATGTCCGTAACGCTTAAATTGCTTGAAACTAATAGGTCTGCAGCCTTTTCCAAGCGAAAATTGTTAAGATATTCCTGCGGAGATATGCCGATGCTGTTCTTAAATACGGTGCTGAAGTAGCTTCGTTCCAAATTGAGGGTCTTTGCTATTTCAGCAACGGTGATGCCTGTCATATATTTCGCCTGGATACAGGTTTTTGCCTGCTCTGCAAAGCTTTTGTTTTTTGATATCTTCGGCTTGTTTGCCTCGGATATCAGCGACATCAGCTCCCATATCTTTCCCGAAAGAAACTCGTTGCGTCCCTCGTTTTTATCCTGTGCCTCCATTATGGAGTCGAATATGCTACCCATTCCCGGTATATTTAAAACGTCTCCGGATAGCTGCTCGGGTATGTGGTCGGGAGCCTCAAAGCCGATCCATATATAGTGCCATGGATGGACGGAGTCGGCTTGATAAAACACTTTTTCAAACGGGCGGATTATAAAGCAGGAACCTGAGGTAAGCTTGTACGTCTTGTCCCTGACGGAGAAAACTCCGTTGCCGGATACTATATAGTGCAGTAGCCAATAGGAGCGAACACCCGGTCCAAAGAAGTGATGGGGCAAGCAGTGCTCCTGCCCGAAGGAAAGGGGATTAAACCCGTGGAGTTGCTTGTTTATAAGAAAGTATTCATTTCGGTTGTGCATACTTCACCTCATCGAGTCTTCCTTTTTTGCGTGTTGCCTTTCTTCGAAACCAATCCGTTTTGATCACGCCTGTAAACGTTTTGCGGTTTTCTTTTAGTGGAGATCTTTTTATCGGGTCTGTTTGCGCTTTGATAGACCTTTGTATTATTCGGCGGAACAAGCTTGCCGTCGCCGTATCCGATGAGGTCGCTTCTGCCGCGGCGCATTAGCTGCTCGCGTAAAAATTTCGCGTTTTCGGGCTTGCCGGACTGTAACAATGCTCTTTGCAGCCTCTTGTCCTCCGCGTTGGTAGGAACGAAAATTTCCTTTCCTGAAAGCGGATCGATACCGGTGTAGTACATAACTGTGGATACTGTACCCGGTGTTGGATAAAAGTCTTGCACCTGTTCGGGATTCATTCCGCATCCACGCAGAAAGAGGGAAAGCTCTATTGCATCATCAAGCTTGGAACCGGGGTGGCTTGACATAAGATAGGGAACGAGATACTGTTCGAGTCCTGCTTCCTTTGAGTATTGCTTGAACTCCTTTTCAAAGGCCTTGTAAACGCCAAAGTTGGGCTTGCCCATTGCGTTAAGCACGCGGGTACTGCAATGCTCCGGAGCGACTTTAAGCTGGCCGCTGACGTGGTCACGCACCAATTTGCGGAAAAAGCGCTTGTCCTTGTCAAGCATAAGGTAATCAAAGCGTATGCCTGAGCGAACAAAAACCTTCTTAACTCCCGGGATGCGCTCTGCTTCGGTGAGAATATCAAGGTATTCATTATGGTCTACCTTAAGATTTTTACAGGGGGTGGGGGCAAGACAGCGTTTGTCCTTGCACACTCCGTATTTTACCTGCTTCTCACAGGCGGGTGCACGGAAGTTGGCGGTAGGACCGCCTATATCGTGAATATATCCCTTGAAGCCCGGGAGATGCGTGATCTTTTCCACCTCCGCAAGCACGCTTTCCTTGGAGCGGGAACGTACCGCGCGGCCCTGATGGAAAGTCAGGGCGCAGAAGTTGCATTCCCCAAAGCATCCGCGGTTGTGCGTAACGGAAAATTTGACTTCCTCAAGAGCGGGTACGCCTCCAAGGCTATCGTAGCTTGGGTGCCAAGCACGTGCGTAAGGAAGAGAATATACCTTGTCAAGCTCCTTTTGCTCAAGGGGGTACTGAGGCGGCTCGCAAACGAGGACCTTATCCCCATATCCCTCGCAAAGAGGCTTTCCGCTGATAGCGTCCTGGTTTTCGTATTGTATTTTGAAGGCGTTTGCATACGCCTTTTTATCCTGCTTGAGCTCGTCGTATTCGCCGATAAATATAGCATCCTCGGGAGTTTTGTCCGTACTTTTCACAAGGTACGCCGTGCCGCGCACTCCGCGGATCTTTTTTACGGGGACTCCTCGTTCCAGAAGTCGTGCAAGCTCAAGGATTGTCTTTTCGCCCATACCGTAGGAAACGATATCCGCGCGGCTGTCCACAAGGACGCTGCGGCGAACAGTGTCGCTCCAATAATCGTAATGGGCAAAACGGCGCAAGGATGCTTCAAGCCCGCCGATGATTATCGGTACGTCGCCGTATGCCTGCCTTATCATATTGCAGTAAACGATAACGGCACGGTCGGGACGCAGACCGAATTTTCCTGCGGGGGAGTAATAATCGTATTTTCTTTTGTGTTTTGAAACGGAGTAATGCGCGACCATCGAATCAATGTTTCCGGAGGAAACAAGAAAGCCGAGCTTGGGACGCCCGAACTCCTTAAAAGCGTCCGTGGTCCTCCAGTCCGGCTGAGGGATGATAGCGCAGGTAAAGCCGTGTGCCTCCAGATAACGGCAAATGACTGCACAGCCGAAGGAGGGGTGGTCAACGTATGCGTCGCCGCAAACATAAACGAAATCGGGCGTATCAAGACCGCCCGCGCGGGCCTCCTCCCGTGAGATAGGGAAGAAGGCCGCGCACTTATCCTGCTTATTCATTTTATTCCTTTCGGAAGGGTCAGCGTTCGACCTCTTCCATTACATAGGCCTCAAGGATGTCGCCTTCCTTGATATCGTTGAACTTTTCAAGACCGATACCGCACTCGTAGCCCTGATTTACCTCGCGGGCATCATCCTTAAATCTCTTAAGGGAGGATATCTTGTCTTCGAATATAACGACGCCGTCGCGGACTACGCGGATCATAGCGTTTCTGGATACCTTACCGTCCTGAACGTAGGAGCCGGCTATGGTGCCGACATTGGGAACGCGTATGGTCTTTCTTACCTCTGCGTGTCCAAGAACGACTTCCTTAAATTCTGGAGCGAGCATACCCTTCATTGCCGCTTCGATCTCTTCGATGCACTCGTAGATGATGCGGTAGGTACGGATCTCAACGTTCTGACGCTCGGCAGAGTCCATAGCGGTCTTGTCGGGACGTACGTTAAATCCGATGATGATGGCACCGGAAGCGGCCGCAAAGCTTACGTCGCCCTCGGTAATGCCGCCAGCAGCGCTGTGGATAACGTTGACCTTGACTTCATCGTTGGAGAGCTTAACAAGGGAAGCCTTAACAGCCTCAGCGGAGCCGCCAACGTCTGCCTTAACGATGATGTTAAGGTCCTTAACGCCCTCGGAAATACGGGTAAAGAGAGCGTCGAGAGAAATTCTGCTGTTCTCCTTGAACTGCTCTTCCTTTGCGGTGGAGCGGCGCTGCTCTGCAAGGGTACGGGCCATCTTTTCGTCTTCAACTGCGTTGAACTCATCGCCCGCCTCGGGAACCTCGGAAAGACCGATGATCTCAACGGGAACGGAGGGACCTGCCTCTTTAAGCAGCTTGCCCTTGTGGTCGGTCATTGCGCGAACGCGACCAACGGAGGTGCCTGCGATAACGATGTCGCCGGAATGGAGCGTACCGTTCTGTACGAGTACGGTGGCAACAGGACCGCGGCCCTTATCCAGCTTTGCCTCGATAACGATACCCTTTGCATGACGGTTGGGGTTAGCCTTAAGCTCCTTAACGTCAGCAACGAGAAGTACGTTTTCAAGCAGATCGTCAATACCCTGATGGGTAAGCGCGGAAACGGGACAGCAAATGGTGTCTCCGCCCCATTCCTCGGGGAGAAGCTCGTATTTTGTAAGCGCCTGCTTGATTGCGTCGGGGTTAGCGCTGGGTTTATCCATCTTGTTGATGGCAACGATTATGTCAACGCCTGCCTGCTTAGCATGGTTTATAGCCTCAACGGTCTGGGGCATAATGCCATCGTCTGCGGCAACAACGAGAATTGCAATATCGGTAGCCTGCGCACCTCTTGCGCGCATTGCGGTGAACGCCTCGTGACCGGGGGTGTCAAGGAAGGTAATGGGGCGACCGTTAACTTCAACGCGGTAAGCACCGATGTGCTGGGTAATACCGCCGGCCTCGCCTGCGGTAACGTGTGTGTTACGAATAGCGTCGAGGAGGGAGGTCTTACCGTGGTCAACGTGGCCCATTACGCAAATAACAGGTGCACGTTCTACAAGGTCGGTCTCGCTGTCATCGCTGTCGGTGAACAGGCGGTCCTCAATGGATACGACAACTTCCTTGGTTACCTTTGCACCGAATTCCTCGGCAACAAGGCAAGCGGTCTCGAAATCAAGCTCCTGATTGATCGTGGCCATAAAGCCCATGGTCATCAGCTTCTTTATTACGTTTGCCGCAGTCTGCTTCAAACGTGAGGCAAGCTCGCTGAGAACGATAGTGTCACCGATGGTAACGGTAAGGTTCTGCTTCTTTCGCATACTCTCGGCCTGGAGCTTCTTCATTTTCTCCATGGCAAGACGTTCTTTTTCGCGGTTCTTGGAATAGCGTCCTTGGTTATCCTGCTTTTTCAGCTTCTGACGCTCGGGAGCGGCGGTGTGCTTGCTGTCCTGTACAAAGCTTCCGAAGCGGTCGTCGTAGCGCGAAAGATCAACGTTTGGCGTGCCGCCGCGGGTATCAACAACTCTGGTCTTCTGCTTGACCTCGGTCTGCTCGCGAGGGACGTTGGTTTGAGGAGCGGTGGGACGTACAGTCTGCTGTGGGCGCTGCTTCTGCGGTTGCGCCTGAGCCTGCTTTTGATTGTTCTGGGCGGGCTTTTGCTGTGCAGGCTTCTGCTGTGCGGGCCTTTGCTGCTGAGGCGCTGCACGGCGCTGCTCGAAGCGGTCGGTGGCAGTGCGGTTTTCGGGTCTCTGCTTATCGCGCTCTGCCTTCTGTGCCTCTTTGCGCGCCTTCTCTTCCTCTACTTTACGGCGTTCCTCCGCTTCCTTTTCCTCCTTTTCGCGCTTTGCCTTTTCTTCAGCATCGCGAACGGCTTTTTCAGCGGCCTCCTGCTGCTTGGTCTTTACTTTGATAACACCGTCAAGGTAGTCGTCAATATTGGACACCTGGCGCTTTTCCGTAAGAGTCCAAACAAGCAGACCGAACTCCTCGGGGGTAAGAGTGGCCATATGTGTCTTGCCCTCAAGTCCTGCATTCTCGAATATGTCAAGGATGTCCTTGCTCTTTACAGAAAAATCTTTAGCGAGCTGGTTTATCCTGAGCTGAGGATTAGGTTGTGCCATATTTAACTCCTTAGGTTCTTAGATTCGTCCAATGCCGACCGAACTAAATCGGCAAGTCCGCCATCATTGATCGATACGGCGGCAACGCTGCCCGAGTTTCCTACCGAGTGTGCAAGCTCGTCGGGCGAAATTGGGATGGTGATGATTTCAACTCCGTAGAATTTACATTTATCGGAGATCTTTTTCAGTGAATTTGCAGATGCTTCTGCGGATGCAATAACGAGCGAGGGTTTTTTTGCGGTTCTGAGAGCTTCGATGATCATCGGTATGCCGCATATTATCTTGCCTGCTTTTTTTGCCAGACCAATGGACGAGGTTGCCCTTTTGATTGCTGTTTCATTCATTTCCGGCTAGCTCCTTTTCGAGAGCCTCGTAAATCTCGGCGGGAATGCTTACGTCAAGGCTTGTTTCGATCCTTCGCTGCTTTATAGCCTTTTTGAGGCAAGTTACGCTTGGGCAAATATATGCACCTCTTCCGGACATTTTTCCTGTTCTGTCAAGTACGATCTTGCCCTCCGGCGTGCGCAGTACTCGGATAAGCTCTTTTTTTGCCCTTTTTTCACCGCATCCGACGCATTTGCGTTCGGGGATCTTTTTTTGTGTGATCTGTGCGGGCATTTTTACCTCCGCTTACTTAGCTTTGATATCGATCTTGAAGCCGGTAAGCTTTGCTGCAAGACGGGCGTTCTGTCCTTCCTTACCGATGGCAAGGGAAAGCTGATCTGCGTCAACGTATACCTTACAGCTTCTTTCGCCGTCAAGCTCAACGCTTTCGACCTTAGCGGGGGAGAGTGCCTGAGTAACGTATTCGCAGGGATCGTCGCTGTAACGAATAATGTCGATCCTCTCACCGCGGAGCTCGTCGTTAATTGCGGCAATTCTCATACCGCGGTTACCGATGCAGGCACCAACGGGATCCACGTCCTCGTTTGCGGAGTAAACGGCGATCTTGGTTCTGCTTCCTGCCTCGCGGCTTACGGACTTGATCTCAACGGTGCCGTCCTGTATCTCGGGGATCTCAAGCTCAAAAATGCGCTTGACAAGACCGGGATGTATACGTGAGAGAGTAACGAGGGGACCGCGAAGCTCGCGGCGTACCTCGGTAACGAACACTTTGATTCTGTCGCCGATGGCGAAGCTCTCGCCGGGGATCTGCTCTGCGTAGGTCAGAACTGCGGTGCTCGTGCCGGTGTCAAGAATAACGTTGCCGTTGGTCTGGTCGATCTTGATTACCTGCGCGGTAATGATCTCCTCGCGCTTGCTCTCGTATTCCTTGATAAGGTTGGAGCGCTCGGCCTCGCGAATGCCCTGAATGATTACCTGCTTTGCGGTCTGAGCGGAGAGACGGCGGAAGTTCTTGGTTTTCATCTCGATCTCTGCGGTGCCGCCGAGAACGTATCTCTTGTTGATCTTCTTTGCGTCCTCAAGGGTGATCTCGGTGGTGGGGTCGGTAACCTCCTCCACGATGGCCATCTGCTTGAATACGCGCACGTCCTTCTTGTTGCTGTCGATAACGATGCGAACGTTGCTGTTGCCGCCTTCCTCGCGCTTGTATGCACCAAGCAGTGCGGCTTCCACTCTCTCGATCATATATTCCTTGGGAATACCTTTTTCTTTTTCAAGTATGTCGAGAGCCAAAAAGAACTCGTTGTTCATTTTTCTTTTCCTTGCGCCCGGGGCGCATCCTTTCTTTTATCTGTTATTTCCAAAATCAAATACTGTTTTTGCCTTTGAAACGTTCTTGCGGTCAAGAACGGTATCTCCGTTGCTTGTTTGCAGTGTGATGGACTCGCTGTCGAAGGCCGTAAGCAATCCCTTTACGGTTTTGGTTCCGTTTAAGGGGGCGAAAAGCTTTGCTTCGACTATCTCTCCAACAGCCCATTCAAAGTGCTCCTCTCGCTTAAGATCGCGCTCGATGCCGGGGGAGGAGACCTCAAGCATATAAGCCTTGTCGATGAGATCCGCTTCATCCAGCAAGGGGTCGATGGCACGGTGCATTTTTTCGCAAATGTCGATGTCGATACCCTCGTCGCTGTCAATGGTTACGGTAAGATAATTGTCGGGGCCGCGCTTCGCAAATTCAACGTCCCACACGTAGATGCCCAGCTCCTCCGCAACGGGGGAAACAAGAGCCTCTACCGACGCGGCAATGCCACCCCTGCGCTCTGTGCTTTTTTCCTTCATTCGTCCTCCGATATCCATACATAAAACGAGAGTGGGCGGAGCCCACTCTGCAAATACTTACTTCTTACATAGTCATAATACCATACAAGTAATGATTTTGCAAGTGCTTTTGAGAAAAAAATGGCCTAT
>JAFSCG010000246.1 GCA_017436885.1 Clostridia bacterium
ACAAAAATAATGTTGTACTTCTCTCCTCCGGATATTTTGCGGACGTAATTGCACGCATCGGAAATAATGGTACGGCACTTGTCAGCCAGCTTTGTTTTATCAGCGTTTTTCTTTACTATCGCAATAGCCTCGGGATTTTGATCCACGAACATACAAAACGCGGCTCCGCGGCTGAGGGCCTCCAAGCCAAGCTGTCCCGAGCCTGCGTAAAGATCAAGCACGCGGCGGCCCTCTATCTCAAACTGTATCATGGAAAAGACAGCTTCCTTTGCGCGCTCCGCGGTAGGTCTTGTTGCTTCTCCTTCAAGGGAGATAAGCTTCGTTCCTCTGGCGCTTCCTGTTATTATTCTCATAATTCTCTCCTTACTCGCCATCCTCGGGATGGAAATATATCCTTACTGCCGAGGCGGCGGTTATTCCTATGTTTGACGCGATCAGCTCCTCGAGGGTAGCCTTTTTAACGCCCTCCAAGCCGCCGAAATATTCAAGCAAACGTTTTGCCTTGGTCCTTCCAATGCCGTTAATATCCTCAAGAGATGACCGACGCAAGCTCTTGCGTTTTCCTGCTCCGGATTTTGAGATGGCAAATCTGTGGACCTCCTCCTGTATGCCGTATATAAGTCTGTATACCGCGGTCTCTCTCGCAATGCCTATCTCCCTATCCCCGTCGGTAAGGGCGCGGGTCTTATGGTGGTCATCCTTGACCACACCTATGATCGGGACGAACACGCCTGCAGCCTCAGCTGCCTGCTGCGCGGCAGATACGTGAGTCGCGCCACCGTCGACGAGAATAAGATCCGGGGTAGACGGCATTGCTCCGTCACCCTTTTCCTTATTATGAGACAAGCGGCGGTAGATAACACTTTTCATACAAGCGTAATCGTCCTGCCCGTCTTCACAGCGAAACACGCGATAATCCTTGCGGGAGAATTTACCGTTAACGGAGCAAACCATGGCTCCGTATATCTGCTCATTGCCATAGTTTGAAATATCGTAGGCCTCTATTCTGTCGGGAACGACCTCAAGGCCCAAAAGCTCTGCAAGCCTTATGAGCGCGGCGTTCTCGGACTCCGTTGTTCTTGCGGTCTCTCTAAGCTTGTCTTCGGCGTTTTTTTGTGCCATCAGGCACAGATCATGCTTTGTTCCGCGCTTTGGAACGGTTATCTCGATCTTTTTTCCCAAAAGACCGCAAAGGAGCTCCTCACAGGCTTCAACGTCCTCCGGATCCTCATCCGCAAGCAAAAGAAGCTGAGCAGGGCAATCCCTCAACGAATAATAGTCAAGCACGAAAGAAGTAAGCATTCCGGCATCAAAGATCTCCTCCCCGCCGAAAACAAAGTCCTCCTTGGCTGCGATCGCACCTCCGCGGACGGACATAACCGTAACAACAGCCGCCTGCTCACTGCTTACAGCGGCGATAACGTCCAGCTCCATACGAGGATCCCCGACCACCTTCTGCTTCTGGCGCAGGGCGTCAAGGGCCTTCAGACTGTCCCGATATCGCGCAGCTGCCTCGTACCGCTCTTCTTCCGCCGCCTCAAGCATTTTTTCCGTCAGAGAGCGTCTGACCTGTGCGGTGTTACCGGAAAGGAAGGAAATTGCCTCGTCTATTACCGTGCGATAGACCTGCGGACTGACGTCGCCCGCACAAGGAGCGACGCATCGGTTCATATCCCTGTAAATGCACGGACGCTGAGCTCCGATATCTCTCGGAAACACACGCTTACATTCCGGTATACCGATGATCCGATACAGGGTGTTAAGCAGGCTTCTGGCTGCAGTCTGGTCGGGAAAAGGACCAAAGTACCGTGCACCGTCGGCTTCCCTTTGACGGGTGTAGAGAACACGGGGATACTCGTCCTTGACAGTGATCTTTATATAAGGATAAGCCTTTGAATCCTTCAACCTGATATTGAACCTGGGCATATGGAGCTTGATAAGCTCGTTTTCAAGCGTTAAAGCCTCTGCCTCGTTTCTGACAAGTATGGTATCAAAGCTCCGCACGTTTGCAACCATACGCTCGGTCTTTCGGTTCTTTTCTCCGTTGCGGAAATACTGCGATACCCTCGCGCACAGTTTGCGCGACTTTCCAACGTATATTACCTGCTCTTCGGCGTTTTTCATAATATACACACCGGGGGAAGACGGAAGCGCGGCGGCCTTCTCAAGAAGCTGCGCGCGTATATTCACGTTGTTCATACAGACTACCGCCTTTCGTTCTATTTAACGAGAATGAGCGACCACCACACCACTCCCGCAGGGAGCGCGCAATGCCCGCTCATATTGTATCGTTTGCAAATTACTCGTTAAAGCCGGTTTCTATAAGTGCGGCAAGGCCCTCAAGAGCCGCAGACTCATCCTCGCCGTCGGCGATCAAAGTAATCTCCATACCCTTCTCGATTCCGAGAGAAAGCACTCCAAGCAAGCTCTTGGCGTTAACACGGCGCTCGTCCTTATCCACCCAAATAGAGCTTTTGTATGAATTTGCCTTCTGGATAAAAAAAGTTGCGGGTCTTGCGTGCAGACCGTAATTGTTATTCACTGTCACAGTACGGGAAATCATATTCTGCTCCTATCAGATAATTTTATGACGATTGAAGTTTGTTGATTAAAGTATTATCAATTATACCAAAGGCATTTGATAAAATCAATAGTTTTTTTGCAT
>JAFSCG010000247.1 GCA_017436885.1 Clostridia bacterium
GTACTCCTTGTCAGTCTTGCCTGCGGGGTATACGTACAGGTAGGTCATATCCTTGCTGAACAATACACCGTCAACATCACAGTAGGAAGCATTTGAAGCGTCAACGTCAATGTTCTTCAGCGCGGTACAGCTAAACAACGCATTATTGCCAAATGTAAATAATTTTGCGGAAATGCTAAGCGTTTCAAGTGCGGTACAATACTCAAACACATTTGCCTGAAGCTGAGTGATCTTTTCGGGGATGGCGATGGTCTTCAAGTACACATTGCCGCTGAATGCGTATGGATTGATGGAAGTTGTCGATTCAAGGAAGGTATAGGATGCGCCGGTCTTTCCGGCGGGATAGCAATAAAGAAGTGATTTAGCGGAATTGAACAGAACGCCGTCTTCTACCGCAAACGTGGTGTTTCCGGCTGCGAGCTTGATCTCGGCAAGAGAAGTACAGCGACCAAAGGCAGCGTTACCTACACTTGTAACATTTTCTGGAATCGTGATACCGCTGAGAGATGCACAGTTATAAAATGCAAAGGTATTGATCGTTTTCAGGTTAGCGGGCAGAATTACGCCGTCAAGCTTGGTACAACCGTAGAAAGCATTTGTGCCGATCGCAGTAATGTTATCGTGCATTACAACACTTTCAAGAGAGGAGCAATTCTGGAACGTGTAATCTGAAATACTCTTTACTGCGGTGGGAATAGAAATGCTCTTCAAAGAAGTACAACCATCAAAGGCGTGGGTCTTTATGGTAGATATTCTGTCGGGCAAGGAAATACCTTTGAGAGACGTACAATTTTGGAACGCATATTCACCGATCAGGCTACAGTTTTCTCCGAGAGCCACGGTTTCCAAGGACGTACAGTTACTGAACAAATAATCGGCAACACTCACCATACCCGTAGACAAAGTAGCCTTCTTCAACGAAGAGCATCCGTCGAACGTGTATTTTCCTACAGCCGTAACAGTGTTCGGTATCTCAATTTCGGTCAATGCCGTGCAATTTTGGAAAACGTAGGCTCCGATGGTCTTCAACTGCGAAGGAAGAGTTATCTTTTCAAGAGAGGAGCAACCCCAAAATGCATAATCACCGATGCTTGTAACAGCAGCAGACAGCGACACGTTTTCCAAAGCGGAACAATTGTAGAAGGTACGGGCATTTATCGTTGTGATATTGCCGAGCATTTCAACCTTCTTGAGGGAGGTACAGCCGGAAAATGCCTCGGTTGCAAGAGTGGTCGTTTTAGCCGGCAGGGTAATGCTTAAAAGAGAGCTGCAATTCTTGAAGGCGTAAGCGTTGACTGCGGTCAACTCTTCGGGAAGGGCAACGCTTTCCAAAGCAGTGCAATTCTCAAACGTATAGGTGCCGATAGACGTAACTTTGCCAAGTATGGAAACGCTCTTAAGCGCGGAACAACCGCGAAAAGCATACGTTCCGATAGAAGTCGTATTTTCAGGCAACGTAATGCTTGCAAGAGAGGTGCAATTACTGAATGCATATGTTCCAACGCTCTTAAGAGAAGCGGACATCTGTGCGGTCTGCAGCGACGTACAGCCCTCGAAGGCATAATTACCAACAGAAGTCACACTGTCGGGAAGGGTGATGCTCTTCAGTGCCGTACAGCCCCTGAAGGCGTTCGCCGCAATGCTTGTTACTCCGCTGGGCAGAGAAACGGTCTCCAAAGCGGTACATCCGTAAAAGAGGCTGTTAGATATCGAAGAAACAGTACCCTTTACGTCAACGCTCTTAAGGGCGGTGCATCCATAAAATGCGCTGGATCCCAAGCTCGTGGTGTTCAAGGGGAGCTCAATGCTTTCAAGTGCAGTGCAATAACGGAAAGCATAGTTTCCGATAGTGCCTGCCCCGAGAAGGGTCGCGGTCTTTAAGGATGAACAACCCTCAAACGCATAATTTGCAATGCTTGTAACACCGGAGGGCAAAGAGACCGCTTCAAGCGCGGTGCAATTATAAAACGCTTTTTCACCCACCGTTTCCAAGGAAGCGGGCATTTTTACACTTTCAAGGTCAGAGCACTGGTAGAATGCCTGTTTTGATATTGTTTTAACAGTGTCGGGAATGACAATGCTCTTCAGCGCGGAGCATTCGTAAAAGGCACTGATTCCAATGCTTTCAAGAGCGGTAGATGAAATAGTAACCTTTTCAAGCTTAGTAAAGCGAGAAAAAGCACTGTCAACGATATTGGTGATCGTTCCCTCGATGGTGACAGAAGTAACCGAAGAGGAATAACTACTCCAAGTCTTTGTCATTTCACCTGAACCGGAAATAACCAGCTCTCCGTCGGAATACAACGTCCAAGTGGCATCGGTTCCACTTGTTCCGCTTGCGGCAACAGTCCTTTCCTCAGCCGATGCGGGGACGGCAAGGAGGGAGAACGCAAGCACGAGCACGAACAATATGCTTGCGATCGCAATAAGACGCTTCTTCATTGTTTTTCTCCATTCTGATAATTATTAAAAAATGAAAATAATAACACAGATACAGAGTAGATTTTAACACAACGGTTTTGATTTTTCAATATAGTATCAATATAATATGTAATAAATTTGCAAAAAAAATCGCCCGATCCTGATAAAAACACAGGATCGGGCAGTTTTTTGCAAATTATTCGCCGAGTATTTTTTTGATCTCCGCCGCAAGATGCTCCGCAATGATGCGATGGCCGGGACGGAGGGGATGGAGGGGCTCCACGGGAACCCAGCCGGTGGAGTCGATAAAGTGAACGTTTTCGCCGTTTTCGGCGTTATACTCGGCAATGAAATTGCCAAGGCGGGTATGGAAGGCGCCGCAGAAGGCGGAAAGGGATATCAGCACCGCGTTGGGATTATGCTTACGCAGTATCTTCAGCATTTCGCCGTACTTGGCGATGTACTCGTCCTCCGTATGTATACGGTCGTTTGCGCCGTGGTTGAGAACCACGATATCACAGCTGTGGGTTATGGGCGAGCCCTCGTAATTATAGGGGTAGGAGATAGGCGCGGCGGGCACGCGACCCTTGCCGGGACGGGTAAGACCGACGGCACCGAAGCCGCAGATATAGGGACGCAGATCCAGCATCTCTGCCGTAAGCCACGCATAGGTGGCGGTGGCATCGTCCTGGAAGGGGCGGTTGTGCTCGTCGATATCGCAGGCGGGGGCCTTTGCATAGTCCACGTCCACAAGCACGCCCTCGGTTATGGAATCGCCGACGAACTCTATGGTCTTTCTGTTATCGGCGGGAAGAGTGCCGCACTCCGCCGCGGAATAACCGCAGAGAGCAAGAGCGTTATGTATGGGCAGACGCCAGCGGCTCCATGCCTCGGTGCTGGATTTGTATACCACCTTGCACACGTGCTCTCCCTCGGGGGCGAACACGCGCAGACGGCTGTCAAGAGGGGTCTCCTGAATTGCGCCGCCGTCGGTTTGGATAAGCAGATGGGGATAGGGATATCTGTCGTGCTCGGTATCGAACACCAATTCAAGTATGCTTCCCTTCCACGCTATCTCAAAATACGCGCCGGGGTTGGTGGTAATGGCGCACGCCTCGCTTCTTACGTCCCATCTGCCCGTAAGACGAACGGAGGGATCTCTGTAACCGTAAAACATCAGTCTTTAACCTCCAGATCCTTTAAAAGCTGATCCACACCCTTTTTCATAACCTCTGCAAGCTTCTGATAGCCCGTGTTGTTAGGGTGGAGCTTGTCTTTATAATAGGTTGCGGTGCCGTAGGGCTTGTATTCCGTAAAGGCATCGTAAAGATAAACGAAATCGAACTCGTCCGCCATCTGCTTCTGGATGGGAATAATGAACTGATCCACCTGCTTTGTCCTGTCGGGATTATCCCAACGGTAGAGAGCCGTTGTCATAATGATCTTTGCATCGGGGAAGCGCTTGTTCATGTCCTTCAGCATGTTGCGGTAGTTTATTATCATCTGGTTTTTGCCGTTTGGCATCAGGGCTGCGTTGTTGGTTCCAAGGGCAAGAACGATTATATCGGGGTCGAACTCCACAAGAGATGCGTAAACGCAGGAATTGAGATACCTGTTATACGACGTGCTGATGTTGGAGCCGGGATAACCGAAGTTACCGACCACCGCCTCGGTGCCGTAAAGCTTTTGCATTGCGGTGGGATAGAAATAGTTCTCCTTTGCGTAGGTATATCCGCCCTTGACCGCATCGGCGGCACAGGTACCGAAGGTAATGCTGTCGCCGCAGCAGGCAATGCGCAGAGGCTCCGCCTCGGCTGTTGCCGTTCCGTTCACGCTGTCAAAGCTCTGTGCCTTTGCGGCGTCCACTCCATTTGCGGAGGTGTTGCCGAGAACGCCGAAGCCGCTGAACACAAATCCGTCCTTGAATGTGCCGCCGGTCACGTTAAGGGTGTAATCCCCGTGAAGGGCAGTATCGCCGGGGACCTGCAGGGCCGCTATCTTTGTTGCGGCATCGGCGGTGAAGGTACCGCCGCTTACGTTTACCGTAACGTTTGCCTCGTAGCGTACGTCCTTACCGAACTGAGTGCCGTCGGTTCCGGTCTTTCCGTTTGCCGAAGTGAAATTATAATATCTGCCCACCTTGCCTATGGCGTAAACGGGGCAATCGAAGGTACCGCCGCTGATATTCAGCGTTACCGTACCCTTGGAAATATTGTGGCCGGCGGCCGCAACGCCAAGTCCCTCGATATCGTCTGCCTTTGCCTTGGACGTTACCTCGGCAGTACCGCCGATATTTACGGTAAGATCCCCGTCGAAGGTTCCCATAGGAGAATTGTATCCCTCGCGGAAGTTACCGCCGATGATTGCGTGCCAGCTTCCGGAATTTACAGTAACGGTGCAGTCGCCCTTGTGGCTGACCTGCTTTGCCGTCATATGGCCGTCGGCGTTCAGCGCAACGTCTTTGACGTTATAGCCCGCAACGAGAACCACCTTGCGTGAGGCGGAATTGGTTACGTTAACGTTATCGCCAACGGTAACGCTGTGGAAATTAAAGCAAAGATTTCCCACGTTGCCGGTGGAACGGATGTGGATGTTTTCGAAAAGCACGTCGCAGTTGAAGGAGAAGGAGTATCCCACGCGCAGGCTGGCCCCGTTCTGCTCCATATAGTCCACGCCGTCGAAAACGGAGGTAAATACCACAAGTCCGTCATACTCGGGAAGGCTGTAATCCAATGCGGGTCTTACGGTGTTGGTGATAACTATGCGATTTCTGTCCTCCGCAAGGAGGGAAAATGCCTTTTCGTAGGTTGCAACGGCGGTCTCGGGTGTGAGAGCGTCGTTTTCATCGTTGCCGTTGGTTCCGTCAACGTAGACGACCTTTTCCTTGGGCGCGGGAGGCTCGGTAACCGGCTCGGTGGCAGGCTCCGTAGTATCGGTGCAGCCGTCGGTGGTGTCATCCGTATTTACGGGGCCGCCCTCGGTGCCGCAGGCGCAAAGCACTGCCACGGCTGTCAAAGCAAGCAACAAAGCAAATAATCTCTTCATGTCTTTTCCTCGCAAAATAGCTTTTGAACGTATTTGTATTGCCTTGTTTATTTTACTATAAAGGAAATATGCTGTCAATACCCGCGATGATTTCTATTGCATTTAAAGTCTGCCGAGCACCTCCGCCGCATTACCGTCCACAAGAAGGCGGCAATGCTCCTCCACGTATTCCGCCGCACAGCAAAAATCGGCAGTATAGCCAAACTCCTCCGCAGCGCAGATGGCCTCTTCCGCTTCCGCGGGTAGTATGAGATACGCACACGCATCGCCTATGTAAGCATCACTTTTACATTTATCTATGGCCCTGCAGGCGCAAAGCAGACCGTTTACGGTGGGAAAGCGCACCACTCTGCGCTCACTCTCCTTTCCTTTGCGCCCATCCTCTCCTTTTTCCGCGCGGCTGATGAACATCTCACAGCCGCCGTCGCGGGAGCGGAACATACGGATAAACACACGCTCGCCGCAGTAGTCCACTCCCGTTTCCCTTTTTACTGCGGCAAGGATCTTTTTTACCGTGTATCTGGTGGCAAAGCAGTAGTCTCCCTCCGTATCGGGCATCTCAAGCCCGTACCTTTCCAGCTCCTCAGCACTCAGAGCTATCTTAACGTTGTTCGCTCCCATCCTGATTACTTCCATTCCCGTCACCCTCCGTGTCCTTCTTAATATCATTATACTTCGGCACGGATTTTTTGTCACCGATCAATAGTTGGAAGAATCAGTCCTTTTTGGAAGTGCGGAAAAACAGCCGCATAAGCTTTTTTCCGTCAAAGGGGATAAGAGGATACAGATAGAAGGGCGTGCCCGCCACGGTGCGGTTGGTGCACAGCATGAGAACGATAAGCCCCACCCCCGCAAAAAAGCCGTAAAATCCGAAAATGGCAGAAAGCACCACCATCATGATGCGCAAAAATTTGAAGGCAAAACCCAGCTCCACTCCCGGCTGCGCAAAGCTGACCACGGAAACGAAGGCCATGTAAAGGATCACCTCCGGAAGCATCCAACCGGCATCCACCGCAAAATCGCCGAGGATCAGTCCCGCGATGGCCGAAAGAGAGCCTGCAAGCAGGGAGGGGGTGTTAAGGGATGCCAGCTTCAGTGCGTCGATAATAAAATCCGCAAGGAGAAGCTGTGCGGCGATGGGAAGCTTTGCCTCCCCTTCGGGAACAAGGAAGGCAAGCCACGACGGAAGAAGTGAAGGATCCTTCACACATAGCAGCCACAGCGGCGTGAAGAACACGGTAAACAAAAAGGCAACGTGGCGCACGATGCGCAGGTAACAGCCCGTTATGGGCGGCAGCGCGTAATCGTCCGTTTCCTGCATGAAATCAAAGACCGAGGTGGGAAGTATCATTGCCGCAGGAGCCGTATCGCAAAACACGAGAACGTTGCCCTCCAGCAGCTGTGCAGCGGCAGTGTCGGGACGCTCCGTGTACCTGACCTTGGGGAATGGATTGTACCACCTGCGCCGCACAAGCACCTCCGCAAGGCTCTGCTGACCCATGGCAAGAGCGTCGCAATCCGCCTTCTCCAGCTTTGCCTTTATTTTTTTAACCAGTGCGTCGTCGGCTCTGCCCTCCATATAGGCAACGCAAACGTCGGTGCCGCTTGCTCTTCCCACGGTGCAATAAGAGAATACGAGAGAAGGATCCCTTATGCGCCTGCGCACCAGCGCGGTGTTGAAGATAAGCGTTTCCACAAAGCCGTCGTGGGCACCCTGAAGCACCTTGTCCGTTTCCGGCTCGGCGGTCTGGCGGGCGGGATAGGTACGGGCGTCCACCACAAGCGCCTCGGCCCCGAAGCTGCTGCCAAGCATGACCGTGGCACCCGAAAGCACCATGCGGCACAGCAGGCCCGCGTCGCCGCTTGCGTCGCACTCAACGTAGGGCATATGGCGCAGGGCAAAATCCCCCGCACTGCCAAGTGCTTCCGTTACCGTATAAAAATGCTGAATGAGCCGCAGAAGGGTATCGTCCTTTATAAGTCCGTCGATATAATACAGGGTAAGCTCGCCCTTTTTCAGCACTACCCTTTTTTTGATAATGTCAAAGCTCTCCCCAACACGTAAAACGCCGTCCATCAGCCTTACGTTTCCGCCATAATCGGGGCAAAGCCCTCCCATATCCTCCATTTTGCTCCCTTTTCCTCCATTTTTTAAAGATGACCGTCTATTGCTTGATTAGATTAACTGTATTTATAAATACGGTTCGTCTAATTTAATATTGCGGTTTTATCTTGCTCCATTTGGCTTTTCGAGGGTTTTTCGGTCAGTTTTTGCGTTCATGACCCTTTTTGCGCTCGTCTGCCATTTGGCGCAGACCATCAAGAGCGGCACCGATACCGCCGATCTCGTCGATAAGACCTATCTGCACCGCAAGGCGTCCGTCGATGATGCTGCCAACGTCGTTTGCCATCTCGTCCGTATTCATCATCATGCGCCGCAGCTCCGCCTTATCCGCGCCGCTGTGCTTATCAAGAAAATCAAGTATCCTTTCCTGCATACGCTCGAAATAATAAAAGCTCTGTGGCACGCCGATCACTGTGCCGCTGGAGCGCACGGGGTGTATGGTCATTGTTGCGCTTTCCACGATAAAGGATCTGTTTGCGCTGACAGCAAGGGGAATACCTATGCTGTGTCCACCGCCAAGCACAAGGGATACCGTGGGCTTTGTGAGGCTTGCTATCATCTCCGCAAGGGCAAGTCCTGCCTCCACGTCGCCGCCCATGGTGTTCAGCACTATAAGGACGCCCTCCACCTCGCTGTCCTGCTCGATGGATACCAGCATGGGAATAAGATGCTCGTACTTTGTGGTCTTTTGGGAGCTGTCAAGAATATAGTGCCCCTCCACCTGACCGATGACGGTAATGCAGGCAAATCGCTTGTCCGTTACAGCACCGAGCTCCGCTGCAGAGCAAGCCTCTCCTCTTTTCTCACCATCGGTGTTTTCGTTCTTCTCTTCCCCATCTGCATCCCTAACGTATAGATTCATTTTCTTCCTCCGTTTTTTCCTATTTTTCCGCGAAAGGATAAAAATTATACGAAAAATATACCCACAGGAAAAAGCGAAATATTTTTCACCCTTTTGGGTATGCTGATAACAGAAAAATGAAGGGGAGAAAACAAAATGGAGCTTTTTGACGAGGCGCGTGCTTTGCTTGCGGAAATGAAGGAGCACAGACAAAAAATACACAGAATTGCGGAAACGGGCTTTGAGCTGAAGGATACCATGGCGCACGTCTCCGCCGCGCTGATGGAAATGGGAACCGAGCCCATTGCCTGCGGCGGAGGTATATTTGCAGATATAGGAACGGGAGAGCGGACCGTGATCCTGCGCGCCGATTGCGACGCCCTGCCCATAAGGGAGGAAAGCGGACTTCCCTTTGCCGCGGAAAACGGCAACGCCCACGCCTGCGGGCACGACTTGCATTGCGCCATGCTGCTCGGCGCGGCAAGGCTGCTTATGGCACGCGAGGGGGAGCTGAAGCACAAAATAAGGCTGGTGTTCCAGCCTGCGGAGGAGCTGCTTGCGGGTGCAAAAAGCATGATAGAGAACGGCGTCCTTGACGGCAACGTATGTGCCGCCTACGGACTGCACGTTATCCCTGCCCTGCCCCTGCCCTGCGGGACGGTAATGCTTCCGCCCACGGGTGCGGTGGCTCCGTATGCAGATTTCTTTCGTATTACCGTAAAGGGCAAGGGTGCCCACGGTGCCGCCCCACACACGGGGCGCGACGCACTCCTTTGCGGCGCAAATATCCTTCTCGCCCTCCAAACGCCCATAGCAAGAGAGGTGGCACCCTCGTCCGTTGCGTGCCTGACCGTAGGCTCCATTACGGGCGGCAAGGCGGCAAACGCCATAAGCAACACTGCCGTCCTTGAAGGCACGCTGCGCGCATTTGACAGAGATGAACGTGATATGCTGCTTTGCCGTACACGGGAGATAGCGGAGCATATTGCCATTGCCTTCGGCTGCAGGGCAGAAACGGAGCGCACCTCCTACTGCCCCGCCCTTGTGAACGACGCAGGGCTGCTTAACGTCGCAAAAGAAGCCCTTGATCGCACCATACCGCAGGGCTACGTCCTTGATGCATCGGAAACGGGAGCAAGCAAAAGCATCGGCGGCAGCGAGGATTTTGCCTTTTTCTCCGAGAGGGTCCCCTCCCTTTTTTTCAGTATTTCCGCCGGAAGCTCCCCCCATGCCCTGCACCACCCTGCGGTAGTGTTCGACGAAGGCTGCCTTCCCTACGGCGCCGCCGCCCTTGCGGCACTTGGGATCAAAAACAATTATTGACATACAACACAATATAATGTATAATGTTAAAATACTATAACTATATGCAGACTTCTTCTCACGAAAGGACAGCTACTATGAAATGCCCCTCCTGCGGACATATTGGAAAAAGCAAGGTTCTGGACAGCAGACCCATAAACGACAATGCAAGCATACGCCGCCGCCGCGAGTGCCTTGTTTGCGGGCGGCGCTTTACCACCTACGAGGTGGTGGATACCATTCAGA
>JAFSCG010000015.1 GCA_017436885.1 Clostridia bacterium
CGGTCTCGGGGGTCTTTCCGTCTCCGTTGATTTTTGCGGCCTGCTTAAGGAATACAACGCCGGTTTCGGACTTTGCGGGCTCGATGATCTCGGGCTCGGTTTCCATAAGACCCGCATAAATTGCCTTTGCGATCTGCTCGTAGCCCTCTGCAAGAGGATGGACGCGGTCGTTATCGTAATGGTGATGCACGTCCATGTACTCGCGGGTGGGACCGTACACGTCGATATAGGCAAAACCAAGCTCGTCTGCCGCCTGTTTAGCAAGGCGTGCAAGCTCGCCGTTTGATATCTGGCGAATAACGTCAACGTTGGTGGTAAACAGGCTGCTGCATATGTAGACCTTTTTGCAGGTCGGCAGTGCCGCGTATTCCTCCGCGAGATCCTTTATCGCGGCAACAAGGTCAGCCTTTGCCTGATCGCAGGACATACTGCGCAGGTCGTTGGTGCCAAGCATGATGATTACCACGTCGGGCTTGAAGGAAAGGCTGTTCTTATACTCTGCCGTATTGCGGTAGGAAAGGTTTGCTTCCTTAACGTTATACTTATTGTTTGCGGGAAGCACGTAGGATGCGCTCTTTCCGAAGTTGCCGATCAGATAACCGCTTCCAAGCATTTTTTGAAGCACCGCGGGATAGCTTTCCGTATTGCGGTTTGCAAGACCGTAGCCGTAGGTAATACTGTCGCCGATGCAGGCTATCTTAACCTTACTTCCGCTTGCGGGCTCTATTTTTTCCAGTTCGCACACTTCGGGTTCCTCCGTTACGGGTTCGGTTACGGGTTCGGTTACGGGATCTGTTACGGGATCTGTTATGGGGTCTGTTATGGGATCGGTCATTTCGGTTATTGGGTCCGTAATGGGATCGGTAACCGTATCACCGCCGCCTCCGCCGCAGGAAAACGTCGCAAGGCACGTAACAGCTACAAGCATCAAACACAAAAAACGTTTCATTACTTCTCCTTATTCGTCTTTTTCTTAAGAATAAACGCCACGATAGCTATAACTGCAACTACCGCAACAGCGATGATGATAAATACAACGGGGTTTCCGTCTGCAGGCTTGGGCTCGGTTACGTCGCCGCTAACGTCGCCCGTGTTCTCCGTCTGTGCGGGGTCTGTTACTACGGGATCGGTAACGGGCTCGGTAACCACGGGTTCCTCGGCTCTCGTACCCATAAAGTTATCAAAGCCGCCGATCTTGTCCTCCAGAGAGAGCTTGCTTACGGGAACTGAGTACACGGTCTCAAGAGATGCGGGATGTCCGCTTCCGTTACCGATAACGGGTCCGTTTTCCGTTACCTTATAGGGCTCGAAGAACACGTAGCGCTTGCTGGAGGTGTCCTTGCCAATGTATCCGTGGTATGCTATCCACTTTTGACCGTCCTCTGCGGTGGTGTAGCTACCGTGTCCGCAGCCGTTTATTTCGTCGCTGAGGGAGAAGATGGAATCGGGATTCTTTTCCCAGTTTTCTGCCTTCAGGGGATCGCCGCCCTTGAACTTAAGGTATCCGAGCTGATAATAGATGGTCCAATATCCGCTGCCTGTGTACATAAGGTAGGGGTTGCCGTTGTCGTCGTATACTGCGGCGGCGCCCTCAACTACCTTGGGATACCAATCGTCGATGGGAGCGCTGTAACCGTAGCCGCCCATCTCCCAGTCGTACTCGGGCACGCAGATGGTGGTAACGGGGCCCTGATAAGTCCAGGGATTTACGAGAGAGCAGATATTCACGGTCTGATGGAAGTCCGCAGTTCCTCTGCCGACCTCGCTTATGAACGTAACGTAAAGCTTGCCGTTTATTCTGATGGGGGACGTACCGCCGCAGAGCGCGTCGCGGTTCATTTCGGGCTGACCCTCAACGACTACCTTCTGGGGGTCGTTCACCTTACCCGTAACGGGGTTGCCCCAGCGTCCGAGAAGATCGTCGCCGTCAAGGCATTTTACAACGTACTGACGCTGCATGGAAGCGCCGCTTCCGTCGTCAAAGCCGAAGTAGAGATACCAGCCCGCGTTCTCCTCGCCCACCTCCTCGGCGGTAAAGCGATGGATCTCGGGGGACCACATGTTCTTGCCGTAGCTGGGCTTGCAGATAACGTAACTTGCCGCAGTTGCCATATCCGCAAGGTTGGTGGTCTTAAAGAGGGACACGGTGGTGCTTGCGGTGCAGCACATGTAATAATAACCGTCGTAATAGAACAGATGGGGGTCCGCGCCCTTACGGAGGGCATTGGAGAACTCCACGTTCTTGTTGGGGATGGAGGTAATATCGAAGCCGCTGCCAAATTCGATATTACTGGTCATCCTTCCCTTGAAGGGCTCACTTCCCCACATATCGGTCAGATGCGCCCAATCGCCGCCGTTAAGAACTACGTTATAAGTACCGAGAAGAAGGGTGTTCTTGTTCTTTGCGGGGGCAAAGATTCCGTGTATCTCACCGCCGTTTACGGTGATGTTAAAATCAAATCTGAGGGTGTAGTTGGAGCTGTCCTCCTCGTATACGCCGTAAAGACCCTGGAGGAACTTACCGCCGTTTATCTCGGCAGTAACCTTGCCGTTCGCAATGCCGCGAGAGCCGAGAACAACGTAGCTGTGGAACACGCCGCCGTTGATAACGACCTTGATATCAGCGTCCTCCAATGCAGCACCGGTGTTGTGAGTACCGCCGCGCAGTATGCTCCAATCGCCGCTGTTTACGGTAATATCGCCGGTATTGGGGCTGGAGGCATCAAGAGAGCCGCCGATAATTGCGGGGTAGGTGGTATTGCCGGAGACAAGCTCCGTTTTTACCTCCTCGCCGATAACGAGCTTGTTGCCGCGGGCAATAAGGTATCTCGTTTCATCGACCTGAATATTGATCTTTTCAAGAGTGGTGGGACCGCCAAACTGCTGATTGCCCGCAAGGAGCATCACAGAGTCCGCCTCACGGTAATCGTGAAGGGCGTCCACAGAGGTAATAACAACGTTATAATCGTGATTTTCGATAACGTTGCCCTGCGCCTTGTGCTCTCCCATAACGACGACGTAGCCGTCGCCGCCGAGATTCTTTATTGCGGAGCGCAGATTGCTTTGGGGGTTAAGAGGGCTTGTGCCGTCACCGAAGATACCGGTGTTAACGTAGCGCACGTTTCCGCGCAGAACGTTAAAACCTGCGGAAAGCTTATCAAAAACGGCAGTGGGAACGTCGTTTGCCGCAAGCATATTGCCTGCCTTAACGTCGAACGCCTTAATGTTTATATCACAGTTGCCGAGAATAACGTTGGTTTCGGGCTTGCCGCTGATATTAAGCTCGCCGATCTTACCGCCGTAAAGACCGAGAAGGAGCTTACCTGCGAAGCCGCTGTCGGTAGCAACGGAAGCTACCTCGCCGCCGTCGATGCTGAACTCGCAGGTCTTTCCCTGCTCGCTCTTAAGCAGAACGGCACCGATCTTTCCGCCCATGGTGGAAAAATGACCGCCGTTAACGGTAACGTTGTTCATTCCCTTGCGGGTAGCGAGGGTCGCGCCGTTATTAACAGTCGCATTAAGAGTAAGGTCGCCGCAATCGCCGTCAACAGTTACGTTTGCGTTGGCAACAAGGCTGTTGGATGCGCCCGTACCGTCGGCAAAGGAGAATGCAACGCCGCTGAAGGTAATGGGGGAATCTGCCTGCAGAGACGCGCCGTTTGCAAAGCACAGCTCGCCGCCGTGAACAACGACGTCACCGCCGCTTGCAACGGTGAACTTGCCATCCACGTTAAGCTTGCCCGCTATCTCAACGGTGCCGCCTGCGGTCTTAAGCTTTTCCATTGCGTCTGCAAGAGTACCAACGGGAGTATCGGCGGTAAATCCGTTTCCGTTACCGCCTTCCTTTGCGTACACTACCGCAAAGTTTTCGACCTTATCGAAGGTTTTTTCAATGGCATCCGCCTGTTTTTGGCTGTAGAAGAGCGCGTTGTACTTTGCGGTGTATTCAGCACCCGCGGTTTCCGCCGCAGTCTTCAAGGAGTCGTTATAATAGCTGATGCCGAGAACGTTGAAGGTGGTGCCCGCGAAGGTAACGTCCGCACCGCCCGTTGCGTTGTTTATGTCGATCTTCGTTATCTTACCGCCGTTGAGCTTCAGAGTCGCCTTGCCCTTCAGCTGACGGGTAACGTCGCCTCCGACACAAAGGGTGGCTATATTACCGCCGTTGATGTTGAATACGGCCTTGCCCGAATAGTAGTAATACAGGGATGCGCCGTAAAGGGTATTGATGTTACCGCCGTTGATGTTGAAGGTCGCGGTACCCGTAAAATCGGTGCCCGCCTCGCCTCTGGTGCGGTTAAAGCCGGAGATCTTATAAAAGCTTCCGCTGTTTATGGTGATGGAAGAATTAAGACTTGTCTTTGCGTTCTTTTCAGGCTTTTCAAATCCGCCGAGAACGAAGAAATAGGAAGAACCGCCGGTAACGGTAAGTCCCTCGTCAAACACTATGGGATTGAACTGCGCCGCCATAATGACGAAATTGGTCATTTTGATCTTCATGTTTTTGAAGGTCGTGGGGCCGTTCAAGCGATAGGTAAGCTCCTTCAGATTGGCAAAGGTAAGCTGTGCGCCATAGTCCTTGTCGCCATCCTTGGAAGTAATGGTAACAACGCCCTTGTGGGTAGGCTCGTTGTAGTGAGTTGGGATATTGTAATCACTTACGAGCACCACGGTAACGTTGTTCTTTTCCGCAGTTTTGATTGCCGCATCAAGGGTCTTGAACGCGGTTGCGGGAGTTTTTCCGTCGGCACTGTCGTTGCCGTTTGCGGAGTCAACGTAGACTACGCTGTCGGCATCGGCCGCGAAAATGCTTACGGAAACAGTCAACGCGCAAACCAGGATAGTGATCAAGGCAAGCGCGAAAACAGCAAGTTTTTTCATTGCATATTCCTCCATTTTAGTTATCTTTGATAATAATAACACACAGAAACGCCATTATCAATGGAAAATTTGATTTGTTTTTGTAAAATGCAAAACACAATCAAAACTTTTAAAGATCTCAATTTTTAACATTTCAGAAACAAATCTCCAACAAAACTCAAAAATCAACGTTGTACAATACAGCCACAATGAACGATAAAAACACAGGAGTATTATGGAAAACACCACTTTTAACTACAATTATTCGGCGGCAAGAAACAAGGAAGTCGAAAATATCAGAAGGAAATATATGCCTCGGGAGGAAAGCAAGCTTGAAAGACTTAAAAAGCTCGATTCCCGTGTTCAAACGGCGGGTATGATCGAAGGTCTTTGCTTTGGCACTGTGGGTGCGCTGGTCTTCGGTATCGGAATGTGCTTTTTTCTTGACGTGTTCGCAGGTGCGGCGTGGGCATCGGCACTCTTTATGACCATCGGTACCGCTATTATGATCCCTGCCTACCCGATACACAGACGTATCGCCCGTAAAACCAAAAAGGAGCTTACCCCCGAAATTCTTCGTTTGTCCGAGGAAATCATAAGTTCCGCAAAAAATTAAGGATTAACAAAAATCAAACTTTTCGTAAAACATTCAAAAACAAACAATCGTTATAATAACATTACAAAATCAAAAAAGGAGATTTAAATTATGTCTAAATTTGTTGAGGCGAATGAAAAGATCGCAGAAAAAGTAGTTGAGGGCTACAAGAAGATCGAGAACGGAGTTGTTGAAGGATATAAAAAGATCGAAACCGGTGTTGTTGAAGGCTTCGAAAAGGTATCCGACAAGTGCGTAGAGGTCCTCTTTGCCAAGGAAGGCGAGAGCGTAGAGGACGCAAAGAAAAGGCTTTCGGGCAAGCAGTGCAACGAAAACAGAAAATAAACAACATAAGCGAGGCGTAATAATGCGGCTCGCTTGCGTTGCATTTATGAAGGAGTAAAAATGAACGCTATTGAAATAAGAGATCTTTCAAAAAGCTTTCGCGGAATGTATGCAGTAGATCACCTTAACATGACCGTTCCGCAGGGGGCTATTTACGGTTTCATCGGCGAGAACGGCTCCGGCAAATCCACGACTATGAAGCTTATTTGCGGACACCTGGTTCCCGATTTCGGTGATATTCAATTGTTTGGCAAAGATTATACTGATCCCGGTGTAAGAGTCAGAGTCGGTGCTCTTATTGAAAACGCAGGCTGTTTCCCCGGTTCGTCCGTGTATCAGAACCTTATGATGCAGTGTATCAATCTCGGCATCAAAAATGCCGGCGAGGAGATTCGCCGCGTGCTCGAGATCGTGCGTATGGAGGACAACGCAAATCTTAAATTCAAGAGCTGTTCCCTCGGTATGAAGCAGCGTATCGGTATAGCAATGGCGCTTCTCGGTGATCCTGCGCTTCTCATTCTCGACGAGCCGATCAACGGTCTTGACACCGACGGTATGAGAATTATGCGCGAGATCCTTGTGGATATTACAAAAAACTACGGTTGCACCGTCCTCATTTCATCCCACATACTCGGTGAGCTTGAAAAGATCGCCACCCACTACGGCATTATCCGTCAGGGTAAGATGATCATGGAGCTTTCTGCCGAAGAGATGGATTCGAGAGCACAGGTGTTTACCTCACTGAAATGCGCGGATATGAAGGGTGCAAAAGCGGTTCTTTGTAAGCAGTACGCCGACGTGAGAGAGGAAGAAGGATATATCCGCATTTATGACGCGGACGATACCGCTTCTATCGTAGATTACTTGATGAAAAACGGTCACGTTGTCAGCGAAATTTCAAGAAATAAAATCGGTCTTGAAGAATATTACGTCGAGCTTATGTCGAAAAAGGAGGCAGAATAATGAATACAACACGTGAGATCAAATTTGAATCGCCTACCTTTGGGGAACGAATTAAGGGTATGCTCGGCGTGGACTTCTACCGTTTGTTCCACACACCTCTCTTTTACATTTTCCTCGCCATTGCCGCAATCATTCCTGCAATGGTATCGGCTATGACCGTGATGCCCGATCAGAACGGCAATACCATGGAGCCTCTTTATTCCAACGTGTGGCAGATCATTGCCGCAAGCAAGTCGCTTTACGTCATCGGAAACATTGCCGATTATGCCAATATGAATATGGTGTTCATCTTCGGCGGCATTATGGTATCCATATTCATCGGCAACGATTACAGATCCGGATACGTTAAACAGCTCTTTACCACACACGCAAAGAAGCAGGATTATATGATCTCGAAGAGCCTCGTTTGCGCCTTTGCTATGGCTTGTATGTGCATTACTTATCTCATTGGCGGTACGGTAGGCGGATTGCTTGCGGGATACGAGACCGACGTGAGCATAGGCTCGCTTATCATCGCGATCCTCGGAAAGATCGTTATGTCGCTGGGTTGGGCAAGCCTCTATACCTTCTTAAACGTGATATTCAGAAGATACTTCGGTATTTCCGTGGCTTCCTCCTTCTTCTTCGGAACGGGCATTCTCATTATAGGCGCGGCGGCAATCGTCGAAAGCCTCAAGATTCCCACAAGCTTCCTTAATATTTTCCTTTACGGTGCATCGGTCAACGCCAACCTTTCAAGCGGAATCGGCTCTTTGCTGATCTGCATTGTCGTATCGGTCGCTTGGGCGGTGATCTATAACGTAGCAGGTACAAAACTGCTCAACAAGTGCGACGTTTATTAAGGAGGTCAAAAGTATGAATGCAGTTGAAATAAAAAATTTATCCAAAAACTTCGGCCCCAAGCAGGCGGTGTGCGGGCTTGATATGACCGTCCCGATGGGTGCCATCTACGGATTTATCGGGGAGAACGGCTCGGGCAAATCGACCACCGAAAAGATGATCTGCGGTTTGATCCCCACAAGCGGCGGCTCTATCAAGCTCTACGGCAAGGACCACACCGACGAGAGCGTAAGAGCGAAAATGGGTGTTCTGATAGAAGCTCCCGGGTGCTTTCCGGGACTTACCGTGTTTGATAATATGATGCTTCAGGCAGCCAACCTTTCTATTCCTAATGCAGAACAAGAGGTTATCAAGGTTCTCAAAACGGTCAGAATGGAGGGCGCGGCAGGCAATAAATACAAAAACTGCTCACTCGGTATGAAGCAGAGAGTCGGCATTGCAATGGCTCTGCTTGGTGATTCCACACTTTTGGTTCTCGACGAGCCGCTCAGCGGTCTCGATGCAGATGGTATGAGAATTATGCGAGAGGTATTCCTTGATATCATTAAGGACGGAACGCGCAGTATTATCGTGTCCTCCCACTTGCTTGGCGAACTTCAGAAGGTTGCAACCCATTACGGCATAATCCGTCACGGAAAAATGATCGTGGAAATGACGGCGGACGAGCTTGACGCAAGCTGCCGCACTTACGTTGCGCTCACGTCTGCTGAAATGAACAGAACCAAGATGCTCCTTGGATGCAAGTACTCCCGTGTGGAGGAAGACGAGGCGGGCTATATACGTGTGTACGATATGACCACGCCGGAAGAAATAGTAAAGTATCTCTATGAAAACGGAATTTGCGTAACCGAGGTGGGGACCGACAAGATCGGGCTTGAGGAATACTACATTGACTTAATGCAGGAGGTTAGGCGATAATGAAAAACCGAGTAAAAAGCATGCTGAAGGTTGACTTCCGCAGAATGTTCAGATCCAAGACCTTTTACGTTATTATTGCCTGCGCGCTGCTCATTCCGATCGTTATGACCGTAATGATGTCAATGATGGACGGCTCGGTTTCCGTCGATCCGCAGACAGGTGCGGAAACGATCATGCAAGGACCGGAAAACACTTGGCAGAATATCGGCACGCTTCCCGGCGAACCTCTCGGCGGTGACGAGATCTTTATGATGTGCAATATCAATATGGCATTTATGGGTGTTGCCGTTTTCGTTTGCCTGTTCATTTCCGACGATTTCAGAAGCGGATATGCCAAAAATCTATTTACCGTCCGTGCAAACAGGGGCGAATACGTGGTGTCGAAAACTATCTCGGGCTTTATCTGCGGAGCATTTATGCTGATCGCATACCTCGTGGGTTCTATCCTCGGCGGTGCGATCTCAGTACTTTCCTTTGATCTTCACGGCTTGAATGCAGGCAATATCGCGATGTGTATGCTTGCAAAGATATTCCTTATGCTTGTGTTTGTTTCTATCTTTACGCTCATCAGCGTAGCGGCAAAGCAGAGGACGTGGCTTGCGATCTGCGGCTCCCTCGGCGGCGGTATGCTCCTCTTTATGATGGTCTCTATGATCACTCCCCTCGGTTCCACCGTCATCAACGTAGCGCTATGCGCCGTTGGTGGTACACTGTTTGCATTTGGTCTTGGCGCGGTCAGCAAAGCAATACTGAAAAAGACAAGCTTGGTGTAACAGAAAAACGTCCGTGTGGCTTTGAGCCACACGGACGTTTTTCTATTAAAATACGGGATATCCTGCGGCGATATGTGCATCGTAAAGCTCGTCGCACATTGCCTTGATGTCGTCGATGGAAAGCTCGGCGGCGGTGTGAGGCTCCAGCATTGCGGCGTGGTAGATAGCCTCCTTCTTCATGGTAACGGCGGCCTCGATGGTAAGCAGCTGAACGTTGATATTTGTCATATTCATTGCCGCAAGCACGGGAGGCAGCGCGCCAACGTAGGTGGGCTGAATGCCGTTGCCGTTAACAAGACAGGGCACCTCAACGCAGGCATTGGCGGGAAGGTTGGTGATAAGACCGTTGTTCTGCACGTTACCGCCTATGGTATAAGGCTTATTGTCCAGTATGGATTCCATTATGTAGGAAGCATACTCTCCGGTGCGCTTGGGATGCTGAACGCCGTTACCCGCAAGGATCTCGTTTTTGCGCTTTTCCCAGCCCTCTATCTGCTTAACGCAGCGACGGGGATATTCGTCGAGCGGAATGTTGAAGCGTTCGATAAGCTCGGGATATTTGGACTTGATATAGAAGGGGTTGTACTCCGCATTGTGCTCGCTGGACTCGGTAACGTAATAGCCGAAATTATTGAGATAATCCATTCGGACCATATCGTTGTGTTTTTCGTTATTTACGGTCTTTGCTCTCTCACGGATCTCGGGATAAAGGTCGTTGCCGTCCTTATCGTAGATCTCAAGAAGCCATGCCATGTGGTTGATGCCCGCAACGAGGGAGTGTCCGTGGGTGGAGTAATCCATTCCAAGATGCTCCATGCAACGCTTTGCAACCACCTGAACGCTGTGGCAAAGACCAACGGTCTTCACGTTCGTGTATCTCTGCATATAGCCCGAGAGGATAGCCATGGGATTGGTGTAGTTAAGGAACCACGCGTTGGGACATACCTCCTCCATATCGGCGGCAAAATCCTTCAATACGTGAATGGTGCGGAGACCGCGGAAGATACCGCCGATTCCGAGGGTATCGCCGATGGTCTGACGCAGACCGAACTTTTTCGGAATTTCAAAATCAAGGATGGTGCAAGGGTCGTAAAGACCTACCTGAATAGTGTTGACAACGAAGTCCGCACCGCGGAGAGCATCCTTGCGGTTCTCAACACCGAGATACTTTTTAATTACAGCACGGTTCTCGTTCAAGGAGGAATTAAGCGACTCGGCAACAAGCATCGACTCGTCAAGGCGCTGGCCGTCGATATCGTAGAGCGCTATCTCGCACTCGCGCAGGGTGGGCGTGAGCATAATATCGCCCATAACGTTTTTTGAAAATACGGTGCTTCCCGCACCCATTATCGTAACCTTCATGTTATTCTCCCTTCAAGTTGTTGATTTGATTGTATCACGGACCGCAAGTGCAATAAATGGAATACAGCGACGGCTAACTTGTAATTTTGTTAACTATTATTTGAAAAACGCCTTGACTTGGGTGTTTTTTCTTGTTAAAATCGAAACGCGGAGGTAATCATGAAAACGTACACACTACAAAAAACGGCAGGTGCCCCCATTTCGCCAGTAAACGTTGGCTTTGAATACTGCCGTCCTGCTCACAGCTACGGCCCCTCGACAAGGAGCCATTTGCTTATACACTACGTTCTGGACGGCAAAGGCCGCTTTACAACGCCGCGGGGAGAATACGAGGTAACGGAGGGTATGTGCTTTGTAATACGGGAGGGTGAGGTTACCTATTACAGAGCGGATAACGACCAACCGTGGCATTACGTCTGGATAGGATTTCACACCTCGTTCCGCGTACCCGACTGTCTGAAAAACGACGTTATCCACGCGTCCTATGCCCGAAGGAGCTTTCTTGATATCGAGGAAGCATACCCGCAAATAAAGTCGGCAAGCGACGGTACCAAGGAAGCATTTATCTCCGGCAAGATAGCGGAGATACTGACGCTTTTTTACATCAACAGCAGCATCGGCGAAACCTCCCCCGCAAAAAAGCTTACGGATGCGGCAAAAAACTACATTGACCAGGAATACGCAAATCACATAACCGTTTCGGACATTGCCCGTCGCTTCAACCACGAAAGAACGTATTTTTCCCGCTTGTTCAAGCAGGAGGAGGGAGTATCGCCCAAGGAATATCTTGTTACACGCCGCCTTGCGGAGGCTGCAAGGCTGATGCTCCACCACGGCTTTTCCCCCACGCTTGCCGCAAACGCCGTCGGATACGAGGATATATATCTGTTTTCCAAAATGTTTAAAAGCAGGTATGGCATCTCCCCACGCGAATATCTGAAAAGAAATTCCGCCATGGGTAATAATCCCAAGGAAAACTAAATATACTGTATCAAAAACAAGCGGCATCGGCCGACCGGAAGAGGATACTGTATGTTTATTTATGCTTTACGCGCAACTACCCTGAAGCTGTTTGGCATCGTTTTGCTGGCGGCTGTACTGCTGGTATCTCTGGCAGTGATGATACCCGTATACGGTGAGGAGCCCCTCCCTACCGCCACGGATGAAAAGGAGATAAGCTACTCCAAGATAAAAACAAACGACGACAGATTAAGCTTTTTAAAGCAGTTCGGATGGGAGGTGCAGGAAACTCCCGAGGAAGAGGAGGTGCGTATGCCCTCCGAGTTTGACCGCGTTTTTGCAAGCTATAACGAGATACAGAAAAGACAAGGTCTTGATCTTTCAAAATACGCGGGCAGAAAGGTAATGCGCTACACCTATAAGCTGACCAACTGGCAGGACGGCAGTAAGGACGTTTACGCCACCGTGATAGTGTACAAGAACCGAGTTATCGGCGGCGATCTGTGCGCCCCCGGTCAAGGAGGCTTTGTGCTTACGCTTGAAGGTAAATAATAACGCTAATATGCAAAAACGGGCTGATTCGCTTGCGAATCAGCCCATTTTCATATCATTACCATCTGTCCTTTATCTCCACAAGCTCCGCGCTGTAAATACCCAGCTTGCTTGCGGAAAAGTCGATCTTAACGCGAATGTCTGTACCGTTTTCCGCTATTACGGGGATATAAACGATGCCCATTCCGTTATCACCCGTGGTATGGAAGGGTGCGGTTGCGTAGCTCTTGCCGTTTATGGCGATATTGCCGCGTACCACTACGCTGCTTTCGTTTGTAAAGGTCAGCTTCAGAAGGTATTCCTTCTTTTCATTTGCCTTGATATTGAAGGAAACGCTGCCGTTATAAATATCGTTTTCGTTCTTTTCATCAAACTCCACCGTGCCCGCGGAGATTTCCTCTGCGCGGATAACGTACACCTCGTCAACGATAGCGTACTTGTGGTCAGGAGTGCCCGCAGGAATGGAAAAGCCGATGGTAACGCTATCCGACTTTGCCGTAAAGATCAGCTCGCGCGCAACGTAATAGGACTGATCGTATACGGAAACGTAGGTCTTCTCGCCGCCGTTCATTACGTACATATCGGTAGTAACGCTTGCGGCGCTGGTTATAAACGCGGAAAGCCTGTAAGATGCTCCCACCGTAAGACCCGTGATCTCCCTTTCGAGAGCAGAGCCCGCGGCACAGCCCGTAAGCTTTGCACCGCGCTCCCCGGAAAAAGAGCCTTCAGCATTTTCTACGCTTCCCTTCACGGTGTATCCGTCAAGGGTGCCGTCCTCAAATTCGTCGGCAAATACGGTGTCGATAACTCCGAGAGTATTCTCGGGGATATAATAATTGCCGTTTTCTATCTTACCGCCGTTTGCAAGGAGATTGGACTCGAAATTTTTCTGATAAAGATCCAGCAGCTCCTGCATACCGATGCGCTCGGGAAGGCCGAGACAGCACATCCAATAGGCCTCCTTGGAGCCCTCAACGGGAAGGTTGACCAATATTCCCTTGCCATCCTGCCAGATCTTCTTATTTATGATGTTTTTGCTTGCATCGTCGATGCCGCTCCAGCCGCAAATGACCGCAACTGCGGAAAGACCCACGGGAGTGGTGCTGTCGCCGCCGTGTCCCGCAAGGCTGATGATCTTGCAGGTCTCGTAGAAATCTCCTTCTCCGTAAAGAAGACCTATAAGTATCATCGCGCAGTTCTGTGCGTTTTCGGCGACCTTGCCGTCGTTGTCGTAATGCTTCTGCCAGCACGTTTCGGTGGCATGGATAACCGCCCTGCGCCAATCATCGGGGAATCTTTCGTGCAGGTCGAACACCATGTCGACCACTTTCCATTGCCAGCTGCCCTCAACGAATATTGACTGCGCCTGACGCATCATGGTGGGAATATCGGATTCAAGATAACCCATGGATATAAGTGTGGTAAAATACTCCAGCCAACGGAGAGAATCGCGGTCGCTCGTTGCACTGCCGAATGACCTTGCGTGATATGCCGCAACCGCGGGCATTCCCGCCGCGCTCATTCCGAGAGTTTCGTTTCCGATGAAGGGCTCGCCGTTTACGTTATACATATTGCCGTATTCAACGTTGCCCGTATATAACGGAAGGTATCCGTGCTTGTTCATCAGTCCGTATGCGCCGTAGGAGCGATGACCGCCGCCCATGTCGTACACGTTGTATTTTACCCAGTCGTCGGTTATTACCTTGGATGCGAAGGTGCCGTATCTCTCGTACATATCGCGAAGAATGTACTGGTCAAGGATATCAATGCTGAAATCGTCGTCGTTCCAGACCTCCCAGAGTCCGCTTTGGCTGTTTTGCAGCAGCTTATCCGCATGTACGTTGCGGGAATTGTATTCCGCATAGGGTCCGTTGCAAAGCTCAAACCATTCGTCGGGCATGGAAAGCGTGGCGCTTCCGTCGGAATTCTTTTTGAACTCGTATCCCGAAAGGAATCCCGTAAACTGCGCAAGCAGACCCGCCTTTGTTTTGTCCTTATAGGTTTCAATGGGCAGAACGTAATATCCGTTTTCCGCCTTCAGCTTCGTTTGTCCGTATTTTTCCTCGGTATGCACCCTTGCAGCCACGGAGTAGAGCCTGTCCTCCGTAAATACCCCGCGGGCAGCGAAGCTCTCGCTTACCTTCGTTCCGTCCTTTGCAGTTGCAAAGATGGTGTTCCAGGAATACTTAAGGCTGATGCCGTAATTAAGACCGTCGGAACCGTCCTCAAGCGATGCGGTCATTCCCGCCTTTAAGGCAAGCTCGTAGGGTGCCTTCCATTTGAAATCACCTGCGTTATCGTCGTAGCCTATGGCTCGGAGCAGGAAGGTGAGATAATGGGCAGGACTTGCCTCGCCCTCGGGATCGAACTTCTTTTTGGAAACGCCGTGGGTAATTCCCTTCTCGTAAGCGTAGGCAACGTATTTTTCCGCCCATTCGGGTACGTCCTTGAAGGGGTGTGCGTAAGAGCCTGTAAGAGCCTCGTCCTCCGCTCCCATAAGGCGCACTACCTGCACGAGAGCTTCCGCACGGGTCATGCCACGCTCGTAATCCGACGCTTGCTCTGCCTTTTTGAGCAGTTCAAGGGAGATAAGTACCTTTTCGTAACCCGTGTAGGTATTTATCTCGGGGATCTTTTTCTCCTCGCTTACGTCCGTTTTTTCGGGCGCGGCGGGAAGCTTGGAGATATCCTCCACAACGTCGAAATTAGCGGAAATACTCTTAAACGACGCACCGTTTCTGACCTCCTCGGAGGCATAAAGCTCCGTTTTGCCAAGCACGGTAAGCTTTGCATCGGGGGTGCTTTGGCAGTTCCATTGGAATTTTGTTATAGTGCCCGATCTCCATACAAATCTGTAGGAGCCTGCCGTGGTGATCTGGGTACAGCCGTAGAAGGTGCCTACCTTCGCATTATCTGTTATCTCGATCTCAACGTTGCCGACGATGGTGGACATATAGTAGGCAACGGAGCCGTGAAGCACGGAAACGTTGGCATCTCCGCCGATCTTTATGTGAGCCGTGCCGGGATAATCACCCTGCATCTGCCTTGAATACGCAACGACGTAAAGCTTGGAGCCCGAAAGCACGGTAATGCTCGTATCCCTGCCGTCAATGGCTGTGGGACTGCCAACTCCGCTTGCATAGCCGCCGATAACCGAAAACGACTTGTCCACGCTGCTGCCTATAAGCTTATTTCCGCTTATATTAACCCCCTCACCGATAGTAACGGGGTTATGCTGTGCAACGAGCAGATAGTAATTACCCGTACAGCGTATATTCAAATTTTCAAAAACCGTAGTGCCCCTGCAGGCAAAGCTGAAGGCGTCGGAAACGAACTCCGCGCCATTATCGCGGTAATCCTTGCCGCCGTATACGGACGTGACTGTCACGGAGCCCGTGTGGTCCGTGCCGAAGTCAAAATCTGCCGTTTGGGTGTATTTGCCCACGATAACAACGGTGCAATCCTTGGTAAGATCCAGCGCACCGTAAGCCATGGCAAGGCTTCCGAGAGGCTTATCGGGGGAGGAGCCGTCGCCCTTTTCGCCCGACTTCAGATATACTACCTCTGCGTTTTTGACGGTCTCGTAATCCTCAGCCTCGCCGATAACGTTCACCTCGTCAAATTGGGAGCTTATGGCATTGTAATTTGCGGCGCGGGTCATCTCCTCGCTTACGTTCAGCACCTTTTTGCCAAGGACCTTAAGATCGGACTTGGAGGCGTACTTGCAGTTCCATTGTATCTCCGCCAGATTTCCGCCCGTCCACGTGAATTCGTAGCCTTCGACCGTTGCCGCCTCGGTGGCACCGTAAAACATCTTGATATTTGCGGAGCCCGATATCTCCACGTTTACCTTGCCCATTTTGGAGCCGGAGCCGCCTGCGGAGGAGCCGTGGATCTGTCCCGCCGCAGTACCGCCGACTCTGATGGTGGCGGTACCGGTATTGTTGACCTTCATATTTCTTGCAAAGGGGAAAATATAATACTTTTCACCGGAGAGCACGGTAATATCCGTATCCTTTGAGGAGCTTGCGGGATCGCCGAAGCCGGAATGATAGCCACCGAATATGCAAATCGAATTCGCTACGGTACTGCCCTTCAGCTTGCTTCCCGCAATGGTTACGTTCTCGCCCATTTTGATGGGGTGGTGCCTGCCGACGATAATGAAATTATCCCCAAGTGCCTCTATCTTTATATCGCGGAACTCGGTCTTGCCGCGGCACACGAACTGCACGGCGTTTACCCTGAACGCCGCGCCGCCTGTCTTGCCGTAGTCCCTGTTACCGTAAACGGAGGTAATGGTAACGCTGCCCGTATAGTCGCCGCCCTTATAGTTAAAGCTTTTTGTTTGCGTGTACTGACCGCATACCACCACCGTGCAATCCTTTGTGAGGTCGAGGGCAGCAAAGGCATCCTCAAGCGAGCCTACGGGCAGTGCGGCAGTGGAGCCGTCACCCTTTCCGTTGTCCTTAAGGAATACCACTGTCTTATCCCCCGCGGCACTGATACCGCCAACGGGCATCATTACCGAAAGGCCAAGGGAAATAAGCAAACAAAAAACCAACTTTTTCATTTTACTCTCCTAAAGCTTATAATTCGTTTTCATTATATCAAAGCCTCAATATCAATTACAAGTACCCATTGCAGCATTTTGATGAAAAATATGAAACTCTCCCCCGAACGTCCGATTTTTTCGGACTATCGGGGGAGAGCTGTTGCCGTTTTAGTTATTTGCGTAATGCTCGCGTATATCCGCGTTTGCCTTTTCTACCAGCTCATCAATGGATCTTCCGCACTTGATGGAGGTTATCTTCTGGCGGAGGACGAATCTGTTCTGATCTCTCATTGCTTCGAAATCAAGTCCCTCACCGTTATCCGCACCTGCCGCGGGAATAAGAGCCTTGACAAGCTCGTCCACAACGCGCTTGGGATAACGCTTGTCGTAGAAAAGATCCTCGAACACCGTATTCTTGGTTATAACGGGAATGGATCTGTCCGCTTCAATTCCGATAACGGCAGTAAGACGAATATCTCTGCTGGATGCCGCGGCAGAAACGGTGTAATCGCCGTCTATAACGCGGAAATCCTTTATCTTTGCATCGTATACGGAGAACGCACGGTCGCAAAGCTCAAATGCCACAGCCTTCTCCTCTCCTGCGGCAAGCTCGACCTTCTCAAAGCCGACGAGCCACTTTTCGGGGCGCTTGAAGCCAAAGGAGCTCTCGCCCACAAAGCCGGAGATAACGGGGTGAGGACAAGCGGAAAGATACAGCTGAACTACCTCCTTGCCCGCTCTGTCGCCAATATTTTTAACGGTTACGGTAACGGTCCTGCCCTCGACCTTGATGGAGGTGTACTCAAACTCGGTATAGGAAAGTCCGTGACCGAAGGGGAACATAACGTCCATCTTGCGCGTGTCGTACCAGCGATAACCAACGTAGATATCCTCGCCGTAGAAGCACTCGTCCCCATCGCCTGCAAAGTTAAGGTATGCGGGATTATCCTCGAATCTTACGGGATGAGTTTCCGCAAGCTTACCCGAGGGATTTACCTTGCCGAATACTATTCTTGCAACCGCACCGCCAAGGGCCTGACCGCCCAGATATGCGTGAAGTATTGCAGGGGCTTCGTTTACCCAAGGAAGCTCGTTGGGGCTTCCTGCCATAAGCACAACGGCAACCTTATCGCACGCCTCGCACACCGCCTTGATAAGCTCGTTGTGAGCGGGCGGAAGCTTCATGTGTCTGCGGTCGCGTCCCTCGGTCTCGTAGGAATCGGGCATACCCGCAAAAATGACCGCCCTGCCGCAGGTCTTTGCGGCGTTAACTGCCTCGGCAATAAGCTCTGCGCTCGTATTGTGGCTTGCATCGTAGCCGTCGGCATAGGTAACCTCGATACCGTTCTCGGCGTTAAGGTACTCGGTTATATCGTCAACGCGCAGGGGCTCAACGTGGCTGGAGCCGCCGCCCTGAAAACGGGGCTTTTTTGCAAAGCCGCCGATAACGGCAAGGGGCTTGCCGCTCTCAAAGGGGAGAACGCCGTCGTTCTTCAACAGCACCATGCACTCCTCGGCAGCCTTTGCGGCGGCAAGGTGATGCTCGTCGGGGGAGAAGGTACCCTTCTTCTCTGCGGGCAGATGGCGGAAGATAACGCCAAGCACGTTTGCAACGGAGTTATCTATCTCCTCCATGGTTATCTCGCCGTTTTTGTACGCCTCAAGCACCTCTCTGTCGCGGATACCGTTGGAGGGCGGCATTTCCACGTCGGTGCCTGCCTTATAGGCGGCAACGCGGTCGCTTATGGCGTTCCAGTCGCTCATTACGTAGCCGTCAAAGCCCCATTTACCGCGCAGAAGGTCGGTAACCATCTCCTTGTCCTCGCCCGCGTATTTACCGTTGACGCGGTTGTAGGAATGCATAACGGTTGCAACGCCCGCCTCGCGCACAGCCATCTCAAAGGAGGGCAGATATATCTCGTGCAGAGCGCGCTGTGAAAGATTTGCGCTGGTGGAAAAGCGTCGTGTTTCCTGATTGTTAACGAAAAAGTGCTTTGCACAAGCGGCAACGCCCTCGCCCTGCACTCCCTTTATGAATGCGGAGGATATCTTACCCGAAAGATAGGGATCCTCGGAATAATACTCAAAATTGCGTCCGCAGGTGGGGGAGCGCTTGATGTTCATGCCGGGACCGAGAAGAATGGACACCTGCTCTGCCCTGCACTCCTCGCCGATGGTCTTGCCAACTCGCTCCGCAAGGGAGGGATCCCACGAGTTTGCCATTGCGCAGGCGGGAGGAAAGCACGTTGCCTTCACGGTATATGCCTCGCCCTTTTCATTCCTATCGCGCTTGCGAAGTCCGTGAGGACCGTCGCACATCATAATTTCCGGCACGCCGAGCCTTGCAAGAGATTCCGCATGCCAAGCATCATGACCCGAGCAAAAGGATATTTTTTCCTCAAGGGTCATTTGGTCGATTATGGACTTTATCTGTTCTTTTGTCATAACTTAGCCTCCGTTTTTCAAAAAATGGTGCCTTACGTATTTACAATACAACATTCAGGTGGTATAATGCAAGACAATTAGATACAAAAAACAAGACAAATATTGCGATTTTGAGGAGAGGCTATGGAACGCGCCGAAGCAATGTACGAAAACAAATGGAACGACCTTTGCACCTGGGACAGGATAAAGGTGGACTTTCCTCCCCATTTTCACAGCTATCTTGAGCTGTTGGTGGTAAAGGAGGGCAGCTGCGACGTTACCGTTGATTTTACAACTTACCGAATGGAAGCGGGGGACGCGGTGCTGGTGTTCCCGAACGTTATCCATTCCTACCGTTCCGTAAGCACTCCCGTTAAAAACCTGACCTTTATGCTTCCCTCCGAGTACTTCCCTCTTTTTGCGGAAAAATTCACAAGCACGCGTCCCACCTGCCCATTAATAAAGGGTTTGTTCAACGATGACGAGGCCCGCAAATATATGGAGGAAGCGGTGAAGGAAAACAAAAGCAAAAAGCCCTACGGCGCGCCGACTGCCGCAGGCTATCTTGCGATCTTACTTGGACGGATATTGCCACAGCTCGAGCTTGTGCCTTGCGCAAGCGACATATCCTCCGAAGGGCGCATACTTGCCTTTTGCGGCGAGCATTTCCGCGAGCCCATCACTCTGGAGACCCTTGAAAACGAGCTGCATCTGAGCCGCTTTCACATCTCCCATCTGTTCAGCAACAGGCTCAATATCTCCTTTTCCCGCCTGCTTCGCTCCCTGCGTTTGGACGAGGCCTGCAAAATGCTGAAAAACGGCTGCTCCGTTACGGACGCGGCATATTCCTCGGGCTTCGGCTCCCTTCGCAATTTTAACCGCGCCTTTATCGAGGATAAGAAAATGACACCGAGCGAATATGCGGCAAAGCACGCAAACACATAATAAAGAACGCAGATTTAAATTACGGAACACGATATATTGCGGCTCCCGTTGTACTTGCAAATGCAAATCCAACGGGAGCCGTTATATTACTATCAATAAGGATTTGAGGGAAACATTTTGCAGGACTCGAGCTTGATCGGCGCGTTGCCTATCAACCGAACTCCGGTATCTCCCTCAGAGAACGAGGAAAACACTCTGCGGCAAATAGCCTGACGCTTGTTAGCATACACCTCTATGACCGACTTGTCGATCAACACGTCAAGATAAAGCTCCTCGCCGTCCTTAAGCTCAAATGGAGCCTCCTCTCTTGCGCGGCGTCCCTCCGTGCCGCATTTGGACGTATCCATAACGAGCTTTTTATCTTCGGGGGAATAGAATATTTCAACGCACTCCTTGCCATCCTCGGTTACTTTGACCTTAAGACCGGACTTGCTGTTTCCTTGCCACGTTCCCTTTATTCTGCAGACCTCGCCATCTTCGACCCTTACTACATCTCCATCCGACGGAGCGTATGCTATATGTCCGTACTCAAGGTTATCCAGCTCTTTTACAGGTGCCATTTTCAGTTCCCCGTCCTCAAGCCATACGTTTCTCGGAACACCGAATACCCCACTCCAGCCAAATCGTTTAAAATCGTTTGACAAATTGTCGCAAAGCCAAGTCCAGATGATCTGACGATTTTTTCCGTCAACCAATGCCTCGGGAGCGAAATACGCATTGTCCTTCCAAGTCATTCTGCCATGCTGCTCGGGAATAAAGCTTTCGTTTTCAAGACGACCAATATAATACTGGCATCCCTTGTTATGTGAAATAAAGAGCTGAAGATACTTACCGGTGAAGCTTCCGTTTTCTTCTGCATCGTACAGCGGCAAAAACGACGGACACATATCGTCCTCGGTCTTGTCAGGCCAATCGTTCGCACCTTTATTATCGTTTTCATAAAAACGACCCACGTATTCCCAGCTTTTCAGATCATCGGAACGGAAAAGATCAGTCCAATCTCCCTTGTATTTTTCGGGTGCGTCTTCCTTTCTTCCTATCTTCCAAAGAACAGGTCCGTTACCTGTCTGCATATAATATCTACCGTTTACCTTCCAGATATTTGAGGGATCGGCGCTTCCCACGTGCACGGTCTCACCGTTTATCTCCAAATCAGTTACTCCCCACATATCCGGAGCAGACTCGATCGCTATCTTCTCCATTCGCTCCCATACGTCGTACGGAGGCTTTGAGTATGCTATTGCGATACCGCCCCTATCTTTGGCCTTGTCAGCCGCGGCAAATTTCCAGAAGCTGATATAAGCCGTTCCGTCATCGTCAACAAAGCCGCCTCCGCTGTAGCAACCGCGATCATTCTCAAAAACGGTCAGCGCATCGGGATGATGCCGCCAATGAACAAGATCAAGGCTCGATACATGTCCCCAATGGAATCCTTCCGTTTCGCTGTTTCTGTAAAGATACATAAGGTGGTAGACACCGTCTGCAAAAAAAGCGCCGTTTGAATCTCCGGGAATTCCGAGGTCGTCCGGCACGGCAAAATGATAAACCGGTCGGAAAGGATCTTTTAAAAGACGCTCCCTGTATTTTCTTGCAAGTAATACTTCTGCTTTCATATAGATTCCCCCTTATGCTTTAATTATCTTGACTATACTGGAATACTTTTCATAAACCGAATCGGAAATACCGCTGTCTGTAATAATAATATCCGGAACGGTCAGATCACAGATCTTTTCAATAGCCCGTCTTTCGAATTTAGAATGATCGCAAACAAGTATCACCGTTTTTGCCGAGCTTATTATTGCTTTTTGTAAAGAGGTATGCATGGGATAGGGCGTGGTGATTCCACCGTAAACATCTACCCCACTTGCGCCGATCACGCACACATCCGCATTCACAGACCTGACAAACGCTTCGGTCTGCGCACCGACAAATCCCTTTGATGCGGCAAAATAATACCCTCCGCTACAATAAAGCACGCTATTATCATATTTTGAAAGTATCTCCGTGCATTCAATGCCCGTCGAATAAAAAGTGTACCGTTTTTCTCCATCCAAAAAACGAGCGCATTCCAGTGCCGTTGTACTGTTATCAAAGATCACCGAAGCTCCGTCTTTTATATATTTTGACGCTTCGATCCCTATGCGCCGTTTTTCCTCTCTGTAAAAATCCGTGTCCGATCTGTCTGAATTTTCCACATACACAACAGCACCGCGCTTTTTAAACAAATAACGCTGCTCTTGCAGAATGTCTGCATCACGATGAATAGTCATTTCCGAAACGTTGAGCCTGACCGAAAGCTCCTTTATCGTTACTTCTCCCTCGCGTTCGGCAATTTGCAGGATCTCCTTTTGGCGTGAATTCACTTTTACACCACCTTTCGGAACAATAATATCACATCTTTATAACATTGTCAACATTTTGTGTTATTTTGATCGCCGTTTCCAACAAAGAAAAAAGCCATGCCGAAGCATGACTTTTTTACTTTGTATTCTGAAACAAAAGCGGAAATAGCAAGCATCATATATCCGCGTCCTTAAGATAGAACTTGCCGTATTCGGCAATGTATTCCTTTCTGCCGACAAGGTTATCGCCAAGCAGAAGCTCGAACACTTCCTCCGTTTCCTTCTCTCCCGCGGGAGTAACGGCAACAAGACGGCGGGTCGCGGGGTTCATGGTGGTCTGCCACATCATGTCGGGCTCGTTCTCGCCAAGACCCTTGGAGCGCTGAACGGTGTATTTTTCCTTACCGAAAGA
>JAFSCG010000248.1 GCA_017436885.1 Clostridia bacterium
AGCGGATTTCTTTACGATCTCAATTCGCTTCCTTTCGTAGATCTCAACAAGTCTTGGTGGGACCAGAAGGCAAACGAGGATCTTGGGATCAACGGCATTATGTACTATACCACCGGGGATATCAGTTTTATTGATAATATTGCTACACATATGGTAATGTTCAATAAAGAAATGCTCAAGACCTACAATCTTGAGGAGAATCCCATCACTCTTGTAGAAGAGAATAAGTGGACTATTGATAAGCTTGCGGAGATGGTATCCAAGGTGTCCGCCGACGTTGACGGTAATGACGTGCTCGATCGCAACGATACCTACGGACTTCTTACCTGGAACGATACCATTCTTGCATCACTTGCAAGCGGCAGAGAGCGTGTTTGTACCATAGACGACGACGGATATATCTCCCTCACCGTTTATAACGACCGCACGGCATCTATTATAGATAAGTATATGACGTTGAATAACACACCCAACGTTTTCAACTATCAGACGAAGACCGAGGATTGGGACGTTTGCCGTAAGACTATGTTTGATGAAAGCCGTGCGCTTTTCTATTTCACCCTCTTTACCACGGTGCCGAAGCATCTTGACTCCAACGTTAAGTTCGGTATAGTTCCTTATCCCAAGCTCGATGAAAATCAGAAGGATTTCGGACACTACGTAAGCGCAACACACGCGTGCGTTGTCGCTGTTGAGGTGTTTGCCGAGGACCTTGAATGTGTTGGATCCGTGCTTGAGGATCTTGCGTACGTCGGCAAGAAGCGCATTACCCCTGCATATTATGAGCAAACTCTCAAATCCCGTCTTATGCCCGACGACGAAAGCTCCGGCATGCTTGACATCATCTTTGCTTCCCGCGTTTTCGACGTTGGTATCTATTATAAGATAGGCGGCTCCCAGACCTTCGCTGCCAGTTTGACCGGAATTATCACCACGGGAAAGAATAACTTTGCTTCTCGTTATAACGGGCTGAAAGCCGCAGCGCAGACGAAGATAGAAACCATAAACAATGCCTTTGAGGAAGCGGAGATCATAGGAAAATGATAAAAAGATCGTTAATTGTTTTGCTTGCCCTGTCAATGGTATCTTGCGCGGGCACGCCTCCTGCCGATACTACCGATGCTATTACAGATGAAGTAACGACCGCTGCCATTACCGAGGAGGTCAAGGTGGAGCCTGTAAAAAGAACATATATACATAAGATATCCGAGCTGAACAAAAATGCAGTAACGGACAGCCATTCGGATGATTACGCCATCTCAAGGCTTGAAAGCAATTTTCGCGAATATATCTCTATAAAGCCAAGCGATCTTAAGACCTCCCTTGCCTTTTATCCCCGCGTTAAACAGCTGCACGACGGTTCGTTCATCCTTTTCTATCAGAACGGTAATCACGGCCCCGATATTCTTTATTGCCTTTCCGAGGATGGCTTTGATTACGGTGAGCCCAAGGAGCTTTTCAAAGGTACGCAATCAAAGCTGTACAGCACCTGTGATGCGATAGTTTTGCAAAACGGCGATATCCTTGCCGTAGCTACCTACCGCAACGCTTCGAATTATCTTAATTATCCCGAAAAATGCGGACTTGTCGTAAAGCGTTCCTCCGACGGAGGAAAGACCTGGTCCGACGAGCAGATCATCTTCACGGGCTGTAACTGGGAGCCTTCACTTCTTCAGTTAAAGTCGGGAGAGATACAAGTATATTGGACAAACACCACCGGCTTAAAAACACCCGAGGGAACCTTTACGTCAACGGGAACCGCAATTCTGCGTTCTTATGATAACGGATACACCTGGACGGGTGACGTAAACACTCCTTGGTCCGGACAGATCGTATCCCAATCCAAAACGGAGAATATAAAGGGCGTGCAGATGTTCTCCGACCAGATGCCCGTTGCTGTGGAGCTGCATAACGGACGCATTGCTCTTGCCCTTGAAACGAGGCTTGACAGAGTGCCGAACTTCCGCATCTCCATCTCCCATTCAGACGATAATTGGGCAACCGCCCTTGAACCGTTTAAGGACGTTGGACCCAAAACCAAGCTATCCAATTACTGTATCGGTGCGGGCCCCTATATCGGGCAGTTCGAATCAGGCGAAACGGTCATCTCGTATAACAGAAAAAGCAATCTTACCTTCATTGTAGGAAATGCCAATGCCGATAAATTCGGCGCGGAGTACGCGCCGTATGACGGCATATCTACTAACTATTGGGGTTGCTTTGACATAATAAGCTCCCATTGCCTTGTTACCGCAAGCGAGTACAGGACTAAGGCAGGCGCGGGTGAGCTCAACTTTATCGTCAGCGGCAGGCTCTACCTTAACCACAGGATCGATGCCAAAAAATACGCCGTTATGGTGGACGGCAAGGCTGACGAATGGGAAAACAATACCGACGCGCTGTTCGTTGGCAGCGAATCACAGGCGCAGTGCTCCGTTCGCTTTGCAAAGGACGGAAATGCACTTGCCGTGCTTTGTGAGCGTCTTGACTACGCGCACGACAGCGAGGCGGATATACAGTCCGTTATGATCGCACCGTCTGCCGATTCCAAGGTATTTTATAGTGTTAAGTTCGGTGTTGACGGCGTTATCTCCTTTACCTGCAACGATAACGGCAAGTCCTCATCCCTTGATTTCGGTGAGATAGAGTTTGCGTCGCTTTTGAACGAGGCAAAAACAAAGACCGACGAGCAGGCAGGCTATACCGCAGAGCTGAAGATCCCGCTTTCACTTTTCAGCGGCATAGAGGACGAGTTTGTTTGCAACGTTATGCTTCAGAATACCGATAACGGAAAAAAGACCGAGCGCGATACGCTTTCGGGAACCGAGCTTTCCAAGCCCTCCACTTGGTACAAGGTAAGCTTTGAAAAATAAGCTACTTGCTTTCTACAGTAATATACACCTGCCCACCGTCGGTAACGGTGCAGAGAAGAACGTCGCTTAATGCGGCGTTCTTCTCTTTTAAAAGATTTGAAAGCCATTGCTCGTTTCTGCCGCAGGCTTTAAGCTCCGCGTGATCCACTCGTCCTGCGGTTATAACAGCGTGTGCAACGCCTTTCTCCTCACAAGGTAAATGAAGGTCAGAAAAGGTCAGCGGTCGCGCATCGCTCTTCAGAATAAAGCTCATCTTTCCGTTTGATTCAAGGGTGGCGCAGTAAATGTCCTCGGGCTCGGATATCCCCTGCAAGCGCATTTCCGACAGCAGCTCGTCCACGCTCATGCGTGCCCTGCGTAATTCCTTTTTGTCGAGCCTTCCCCTGTTTATAAGGGCACTTGGCTTGCCCTCCACAAGCTCGCGCACAAATGGAATTTTAAGGGCCAGAAAGGACGTAATAAATTCAAGCAAGAGAATGGTTATCAATGCCGAGATCGGGATATGGACGGGCAGCTCGCGCTCAAGTATCGGGGCGGTGGCAAGCTCCGATATAAGCAGAGTGGTAATAAGCTCGGATAATCTCATCTCACCTGCCTGCCGCTTTCCGAGGAGCTTCATTGCTATCATCAGCCCAAAGTAGATTGCAAATGCCTTTATTACGGAGTTTAATATCTGCATCGGTACTTCCTTGTTTTTTTACTTATTTTTTCACCATAACGCAAAAAAATACCGACAGACTTTCATCTGTCGGTATCCTTTTATTTAGCGTCGTTTTCTCTGATCTCGCTTCTTCTGATCTTGCCGTTGAAGGTCTTGGGAAGCTCGGCGCAGTATTCGATGATACGGGGATATTTGTAGGGAGCCGTGTTCTTCTTAACGTAGTCCTGAAGCTCCTTGGTAAGCTCGGGAGTGCCCTCAAAGCCATCGGCAAGGACGACTGTTGCCTTAACAACGAAGCCTCTTACCTTATCGGGTACGCCCGTAACTGCAACCTCTTTGACGGCATCGTGCTCAAGCATAACGCTCTCGATCTCGAAGGGACCGATGCGGTATCCCGAGGATTTGATAACGTCGTCGTTTCTTCCAACGTAGCGGAACAGTCCCTTCTCATCTCTGTAAGCAAGGTCGCCTGTGTGGTAGAATCCGTCATGCATAGCTTTTGCGGTATCGTCAATGCTCATGTTATAGGTATCCATAATGCCGCACGCCTTTCTCTTTGCAGAGAGAACGCGTATGCATATCTCACCAACGCTGCCTCGGGGGCAGGACTGGCTGTCGGCATCAAGGATGTGCACGTCCATTCCGGGTATGGGAAGACCGAGAGTGCCGGGGGTAGGCTCAGTCCAAGGGTAAAGAGTTCCGATGCAGATGCAGGTCTCCGTTTGTCCGAAGCCCTCGTGTATCTTAAGACCCGTTATATCCTTCCACTTGTTGAAGATATCGGGGTTAAGCGCCTCGCCTGCAGAGCAGCAATGGGTAAGGGAAGAAAGATCGTATTTTTCGATACCCTCCTCAAGGAGCATGCGATACATAGTGGGAGGTACGCAGAAGGTGGTAACCTTGTATTTTTCCATAACGGAAAGGACTTTTGCCGCATTGAAGCGGTCGAAGTCGTAAACAAGGACAGCACTTTCGCCGAACCATTGTCCGTACATCTTGCCCCAAAGGGATTTGAGCCAGCCTGTGTCGGAAATGGTAAAGTGCAGACCTCCGTCAACAACTCTGTGCCAGAACACACCGGTCATAATGTGTCCAAGGGGGTATTTGAAGTTGTGGCACACCATTTTGGGATATCCGCTTGTGCCCGAGGAGAAGGAAAGAAGCATGGTATCGTCGGCCTTGGTAGCTTCCTTGCCTGTGGGGCGCTGCCATTTGTCGCTTGCCATGGCAATGCCTTGCTCAAGGTCAAACCAGCTTTCTCCCGCGTTTTTGTGTCCTCCGACCAGCTTGATCTCAACGGTCTCGCACTTGTCTGCACCCTCGTCGAAGTTTTCGGTGCATTGACCGTGTCCCGTGATAATAACGCACTTTACCTTTGCGGCATTGCAGCGGTAAATATAGTCCTTTGCCTTGAGCATATCGGTGGCTTGAATTGCAATAGCGCCTATCTTGTGCAGGCCGAGGAAGCAGAACCAGAAGTAATAGCTTCTGCGGAGCACCAGCATAACGCGGTCGCCCTTCTTGATGCCGAGATACTTGAAGTAGTTTGCGGCCTTGTTGGAATAGAGCATCATGTCCTGAAAGGTAAAGCGCTTTTCCTCGCCGTCGTCTCCTACCCAGATCATTGCAAGCTTGTCGGGCTTTGTTTTTCCAAGCTCGTCAAGCACGTCGTAGGCAAAGTTGAAATTTTCCTTGAAGGTAAGATTGTAATTGTGCTGCGCGTCCTTAAGGGAGAGAAAATCGTCGCGGGACGCACCCACGAATTTTTCGTAGATTGGCATATCGGTACCTCGAATATTACTTGATGACCACTGCAATAAATTCAGCAGGCTTATCGCCCAAAGCTACCTCTGCGTGAGGAACGCTGGAGTCGAAATACACGCTGTCGCCCTTGGAGAGCTCGTAGGATATATCACCGATATACAGCATCATCTTTCCGGAAATAACGTAGTTGAATTCCTGTCCGTCGTGTCCGTGCATAACGGGGGGCTTGGGGTCGGGATTGATGGTAACAAGGAAGGGCTCTGCCTTCTTGTTACGGAAGGTGTAGGCAAGGTGCTTATAGTCATACTCGTGCTCGCGCTTAACGGAGTAGCCCTTGCCCTTCTTTACCATGCTGCACATGGAAAGGGTAGGTGCGTTGCCGCTGATAAGGTCAAGCACGTCAACGCCGAGGATATCTGCGGCATTGTAGATAACGCTGAAGGAAAAGTCCTTGTCGCCGTTTTCGTAGGATTCGTAGGTGTCAAGGTCAACTTCAAGCTTTGATGCCATCTCCTCTGCGCTGATCTCAAGATCCTCGCGAAGTGTACGGAGGCGCATGCCGATATCTTTGATCTGTTCGTTCATGACTTATTCTCCCTTGTAGTTATATCCAAGCTCGAGTGCACGGATATTAAGTCCGAGCATCTCCTGCTTCTTTGCGGGAACGAGCTTTTCCATAGCGGCCTTAGCTGAGTCCATGGTCATGATGCCGCTGTGCTTTATAACGTTGCCGAGCATTATCATGTTTGCAAGACCGTTGAGACCGTTTTCGCCTGCAAGGGCAGTAGCGGGAATATAGTGGGCGTTAACGTCGGTGCGGGCGGTCTTTCTCTCGATAAGCGAGCTGTCAAGGTACATTGCGCCGCCTGCGGGAACGTCGTTTTCGTATTTGTCAAAGGAGGGAGCGTTCATGGCAACGAGGATATCGGGCTTGTCAACGATGGGCGAGCCGATAAGTCCGTCGCTGATAATAATGCTGCAGTTTGCGGTACCTCCGCGCATCTCGGGGCCGTAGGAGGGAAGCCAGCTGACCTCCTTTTCGCTCATCAGTCCCTCGTAGGCAAGAAACTTACCTGCAAAAAGGATGCCCTGTCCGCCGAAGCCTGCAATAAGGATCTTGGTGTTCATTACTTTTCCTCCTTGGTCTTGTCCTTGTAAACGCCGAGAGGATAGTAGGGAAGCATGTTCTCCTCAAGCCACTTCAATGCGTCTGCGGGAGTTTTTCCCCAGTTTGTGGGGCAGGTGGAAAGAACCTCAACAAGCGAGAAGCCCTTACCCTCGATCTGATTCTGGAATGCCTTTTTGATGGCGTTCTTTGCGGCCTTGATGTTCTTGATGTTGTTTACGGCAACTCTTTCAAGATAAGTGCACCGTCAAGCTGGGAGAGCATCTCGCAGACCTTAACGGGGTAACCGACGGTGTTTACGTCGCGTCCGTAGGGAGAGGTCTGAGTGATCTGGCCGGGCAGGGAGGTGGGTGCCATCTGACCGCCCGTCATACCGTAGATCGCGTTGTTAACGAAAATAACGGTAATGTTTTCGCCTCTTGCGGCGCTATGTACGGTCTCGGCAGTACCGATGGCGGCAAGGTCGCCGTCGCCCTGATAGGTGAATACGATGTTGTTTGCATCGGAGCGCTTAAGTCCCGTTGCAACTGCGGGGGCGCGTCCGTGGGCAGCCTGCACCATGTCAACGTTGAAGTAATTATAAGTAAATACAGAGCATCCTACGGAGGCAACGCCGATGGTCCTGCCCTGAATGCCGAGCTCGTCGATAGCCTCGGCAACAAGACGATGTATAATGCCGTGGGTGCAGCCGGGGCAATAATGCAGGGGCGCATCCGTAAGTGCTTTGGGCTTTTCAAAAACGATCATTTTTTTAACCTCCGATCTGTGCTGCTTCCGCGATCTTAACTGCGATATCCTCGGTGGTGGGGATCATACCGCCGCTGCGTCCGCAGAAGAGAACGGGCTTTCTGCAACGGATTGCAAGCTCAACATCCTCGATCATCTGACCCATGTTAAGCTCAACGGCAATGAAAGCCTTTACCTTGTCTGCGGCCTTTGCAAGCGCTTCCTTGGGGAAGGGCCAAACGGTGATGGGACGGATCATGCCCACCTTGATGCCGCGTGCTCTTGCCTCGTCGATAGCGTTCTGGGCAACTCTTGCGGCAATACCGAAGGCAACGATGCATATCTCCGCATCCTCCATACGGTATTCCTCATGCATTGCCTCGGTCTTGCAGATCTCGGCGTACTTCTTGTATCTTTCGTTGTTGAATATCTCAAGCTCGTCGGGCTTAAGGAACAGGGAGTTAACGATGTTGGGCTTTCTTTCGCACTTGGTTCCCGTAAGTGCCCAAGGCTTTTCGTAGGTCTTTACCTCGCCCACGTCAAGGGAAACGGGCTCCATCATCTGACCCATGGTGCCGTCGGCAAGGATCATGGAGGTCATGCGGTACTTGTCCGCAAGATCAAAGCCCTTAACGGTAAGGCTTACCATCTCCTGAATGGAGGAGGGAGCAAGAACGATCATGTGATAATCTCCGTGTCCGCCGCCTCTTGTGGCCTGAAAATAGTCCGACTGGGAGGGCTGAATACCGCCAAGTCCGGGACCGCCGCGCTGTACGTTTACAACGAGCGCGGGAAGGTCGCAGCCAGCAAGGTAGGAAAGTCCCTCGCTCTTAAGGGAGATTCCGGGGCTGGAGGACGAGGTCATAACGCGCTTACCCGTTGAGGCAACGCCAATGACCATGTTTATCGCGGCAATTTCACTTTCCGCCTGCAAAAACACGCCGCCGTCGATCTTGGGCATTCTTTTTGCCATATAAGCGGCAACCTCGGTCTGGGGGGTTATAGGATATCCGAAATAGTGGCGGCAGCCTGCCATGATGGCGGCCTCTGCCATAGCCTCGTTACCCTTCATAAGTACCTTTGGCATGATCTTTCCTCCTTACTTTTCAACGGTGATAACGCAGTCGGGGCAAATGGTCGCGCAGAAAGCGCAGCCTATGCATTTTTCCGCATCCGTTACTTCCGCAGGGTGGTAACCCTTGTCGTTGAGCTCCTTTTTGAGAGCTACTATCTTCTTGGGGCAAACGGTAACGCAAAGTCCGCAGCCCTTGCAAAGCTTTTCATTGAATGATACCTTAGGCATCTTCATTCCTCCTTCTGTCAAAAGACTGTCGAACGTACAGTCTGATTGGCTTTAAGTTTTCTATACGGTCCTTCAGAGCCTCGTAAAGCCCTTCTCGAACGCAAGTGTATTTAACGGGCAGACCCGTCAGTCGGGAGACCTCGTTTGCGTATTCAATGCTTTCAAGCACGTCCTCGGCAGTCGTGGCGGAGCCGAGATTGGAGTTGTTCACTATCCCCGTGAAGGGAATGGATGCGCTGTTCTCGATCTCGTGCATTATCTCCGCACAGTCGCGGGCATTTGCCGTAAGCGGACGGTACATGTTGATAACCAGCAGTGCCTCGTAATCGTCCTCGGCTTTGATGTCGGGGGCATATCTTCCGAGGGCAAGGGCACCTCTGTCATCGCCGCCAACGTCGATCACGGCTCTGCACTCCCTGTCGTGCACGAGAGCATAAGCCTCGGCGGGAAGTGCGGGGGTGTCAACGTTTGTGTTTGCAAAGGGGGAGGAGATAAGCCTCACGCCCTTCTCGTTTAACACGTCCGTTGCGTCCTTGGAGCGGAAATAAGGATTAACGATGTCAAGGTCCGCAATGGCGACCCGATCGAAATGTTCCTTTTGCTCAAGGGCGTAGTTTACGGCAATGTTGGTCTTTCCGCTTCCGTAGTGGCCTGCGAATACGGTAACTCTTTTTACAGCCTTACGGTCCATCCGAAGGTGTCCTCAAGTCTGCCCCACTGGATACCGGTGAGGTTGTCGTAAAGGAGCTGTGTTACTGCTCCGATCTCGTTATTGTTGATGGTATAGGTCTTGCCATCGTAGTAAAGCTGACCGATGGGAGATACGACAGCCGCGGTGCCGCAGCCCCAAGCCTCCTCAAGGGTGCCGTTCTCCATAGCGGCGCAAAGCTCGTCAATGGAGATCTTGCGCTCGGTAACGCTGAAGCCCTTTGCGCGGAGCAGCTCGATGCAGCTCTTTCTGGTAATACCGGGAAGGATGGAGCCCTCAAGGGAGGGAGTTACGATCTCGCCGCCGATCTTGAACATAACGTTCATGGCACCTACTTCCTCGATGTACTTGCGGTCAACGCCGTCAAGCCACAGGACCTGAGTAAAGCCCTTTTCAGCAGCCTTCTCGCCTGCGCGGTTGGAGGCAGCGTAGTTACCGCCGCACTTTGCATAACCCGTTCCGCCGCGAACTGCGCGAACGTCCTCATCCTCGATCATGATCTTAACGGGGTTGATGCCCTCCTTATAGTAGCTTCCGCTGGGGGAGCAGATGATCATAAAGCGGGCCTTCTTGATAGAGTGCAGACCAAGGGCGTCGTCGGTTCCGAAAAGGAAGGGACGGAGGTAGAGGGACTCGCCGTTTCCGGAGGGCACCCAATCGGCGTCGAGCTTAACAAGCTCGGTAAGAGCCTGCATAAAGTCCTCCTCGGGGATCTGGGGAAGGCGGATCCTCTCGGCGGAGTTGTTGATGCGGCGGGCGTTCTCGATGGGACGGAAGAACTGGATCTCACCGTCTGCGCGGCGATAAGCCTTCAGACCCTCAAATACCTCTGCGCCGTAGTGGAATACGGTTGCGGCGGGATGGAGAGAGATGGGAGCAAAGGGCACGATGCGTGCATCCTTCCAGCCCTCGCCTGCCACATAATCCATAATGAACATGTGGTCGGTAAAGTACTTTCCGAAGCCAAGGTCCTTTGTGGGCTTCTCGATGGGATTGGTAGTTTTTGTAATGCTGATATTCATAACAATTTCCTTTCTTACAGTTCGTTAAGGTCGTAAGGTGTTGTTTGGTAAACGTAGTAATTGAGCCAGTTGGAATAAAGCAGATTTGCATGACTGCGCCAACGGCAAAGGGGCTTCTGCGTTGGGTCATCGTTAGGGAAATAGTTTTCGGGCACGTTTGGGCCTATTCCCGCATTGACGTCGCGAACGTATTCCTTGTTCAGGGTGTCCGCATCGTATTCGGGATGTCCGGTGATAAACACCTGTCTGCCGTTATCCGTGGCAAGGGCGTATACGCCCGCTTTGTCGGAAAGGGAGATGATGCGAAGCTCGTCAACTGCGGCGCAGTCCTCGTATCTTACCTCCGTGTATCTGGAGTGGGGAACGAAGAACTCGTCATCGGCACCGCGGAACAGCATGGAGGTCTTTCTCACTATGCGGTGGCGGTAAACGCCGGAGAGCTTTTCCTTCAGCGGGTATTTCTTTATACCGAAGTGGTAGTAAAGACCTGCCTGCGCGCCCCAGCAGATGTGGAAGGTGCTGTGCACGTTTGTCTTTGACCATTCCATGATCTCGCACAGCTCGTTCCAGTGGTCAACGTCCTCAAATTCCAGCTTCTCAACGGGTGCGCCCGTAATTATCATGCCGTCGTACTTGCGGTCCTTCACGTCGTCAAAATGCTTGTAAAAGGTCTGCAGATGGCTTTGAGGAGTGTTTTTTGAGTTGTGGGTCTTTGTGCAAAGGAACTCCATTTCGATCTGCAGGGGGGTGTTTCCCAGCAGACGGGAAAGCTGTGTTTCAGTATCTATCTTCAGGGGCATGAGGTTGAGAAGCAGAAGCTTCAGGGGTCGGATATCCTGTGTTATAGCCCGCTTCTCGGTCATAACGAATATGTTCTCGTTATTCAGCACCTTTACGGCGGGAAGAGCATCGGGTATCTTAATGGGCATTTCAGTCCTCCAAGGCTTGCTTAAGATCTGCTATGATGTCCTCGGCGTTTTCAAGTCCGCAGGAGAAGCGAATGGTATTCGGCGATATGCCGCAGCTCACAAGCTCCTCGTCGCTCATCTGGCGGTGAGTTGCACTTGCGGGGTGAAGCACGCAGGTGTGAGCGTCGGCAACGTGAGTTGCGATAATGGCAACACGCAGCTTTTTCATGAACTTTTCTGCATCGGCACGAGTGCCCTTTATCTCGAAGGTAACAACGCCGCAGGAGCCGTTGGGCAGATATTTTTTTGCAAGCTCGTGGCAGGGATTGCCTTCAAGTCCGCAGTAGTTGACGCTTGCGATCTTATCGTGGGCATCAAGGAACTCGGCAACAGCCTGTGCGTTCTCGCAATGGCGCTTCATTCTCACGTGCAGGCTTTCAAGTCCCAGATTCAGAATAAAGGCATTCTGGGGAGATTGGATGGAGCCAAGGTCGCGCATAAGCTGCGAGGTAGCCTTGGTTATGTACGCACCCTCAAGACCGAAGCGCTCCGTGTAGGTAACGCCGTGGTAGCTTGCGTCGGGAGTGCAAAGACCGGGGAACTTTTCGGGGTACTTGGTCCAATCGAACTTGCCCGAGTCAACGATGCATCCGCCAACGCCTGAGGCATGACCGTCCATGTACTTGGTGGTGGAATGGACAACTATGTCGGCACCCCATTCGATGGGACGGCAGTTGATGGGAGTAGCAAAGGTGTTGTCCACTATAAGCGGAACGCCGTGGCTGTGCGCCATATTTGCAAATCGTTCAATATCAAGAACGGTAAGAGCGGGATTTGCAATGGTCTCCGCAAAAACGGCCTTTGTGTTCTCGCGGAACGCGGCGTTGAACTCCTCGTCCGTGCAATCGGGGGAAATGAAGGTAAATTCAATTCCCATGCGCTTCATTGTAACGGCAAACAGATTGTACGTTCCGCCGTAAATGCAGGAGGAGGCAACAACGTGATCTCCGCAGGATGCGATATTAAAAACGGAATAGAAGCTTGCAGCCTGACCGGATGAGGTAAGCATTGCGGCGCTTCCGCCCTCAAGCTCGCATATCTTGGCGGCGGCATAGTCGTTTGTGGGATTCTGGAGGCGGGAATAGAAGTAGCCGCTTGCTTCAAGGTCAAACAGCTTTGCCATGTCCTCGCTCGTATCGTATTTGAACGTGGTGCTCTGAATGATAGGCACCTGGCGGGGCTCGCCGTTGCCGGGAACGTAGCCGCCCTGAACGCATTTCGTTTCGATTTTCGTGTTTGCCATGTTTTCTCCTTTGGCTCAAATAAAAACTAAAACGGTCTTGCCAAAGCAAAACCGTCATTTCGCATTTTCGACCTTGTCGATTGCTTACCGTTTGCTTGGCAATACGCAATTTTTGCACATTATCATTGCGGAAATAATTATAGCGGTAATAATTATTGCAAGGGGTACGGAAATTATAATTATCGCAAGAATGGCGCAAATAAACAAAACAGACATTGCAAAAGCAATGCCTGCAAGAGTGCCCATAAGCGCAGAGAAAGAAGAAGGTGCAAAACGCTTTGCATCCTTGCCTGTGCGATTCGAACGTTCGTTGAAAAGCATGACTTTCTCCCCCACGGTAAAATTCTAAGTTATTATACTATGAGGTGCGGAAGTTGTCAAGTACTTATGCAATTTTGTTTCAAAGAAAATTGCAAAAAATTCTCAACCGTCAACCTGAAGCTTGACCTTTTCGTTGACTTTGTCGTGCGCGCGTGATATAATATGTTAAAAAATTTACCTGCCCCTCATGCTTTGCGCCGCTTTGCGCAAGTTGAAAGGGGGATTTTTGCGAAAGGGACTTGCAAAATGGAGATAGAAAGAAAGTTTTTGATATCGTGTATGCCCGACGTCAGCGGACTTCCTTCCCGCGAGATCGAGCAGGGTTATATAAGCCGCGAGCCCGAGATACGCGTGCGCCGCAAGGGAAATGAATTTTATATTACTTTCAAGGGAAAGGGCGACCTTTCGAGAGCCGAAACGGAAATTTCCATATCGGAAGCGGAATATACCGATCTCTGTTCCTTTGTTACCTCAAAGCGTATTATAAAAAAGACGAGGACGGAGATACCCCTTGGAAACGGACTTGTTGCCGAGGCGGACGAATATCACGGAGAGCTTTGCGGTTTTTTTGCCGTTGAGGTGGAGTTTGCAAGCGAGGAGGAGGCACGCTCCTTCGTGCCGCCCGCGTGGTTCGGACGCGAGCTTACGTACGAGAACAGAGTTAAAAATATGAACCTCGCCTATCTTGATGACGACGGGCTTGCGGCACTGATATCCGAGATCAAGGGGAAGTAACAGATACGTCGGATTCATTAATATTGGATCGGCGGATCTCTTTCTTTTCGTGCCCAAACTTTTTCACCGAAAGGTATTGACATTGCCCTTGGGGTATGCTTTATAAAGATTATGAGGTGATGAAGGAATGAAGATCAACGAGGTAGAAAAGATCACAGGCCTTACAAAAAAAGCAATACGCTTATACGAGGATCGGGGACTTATAACCGTCAGCCGCAGCGAGAACGGATATAGAGATTATTCCGATAATGACGTCAGGCAACTTGAACAGATAAAGCTGTTGAGGACGGCAGGTGTTTCTCTTACGGATATAAATCTGCTGTTTACGGGAATGCTCTCCCTTGATGATCTGGTAGAAAAGCGCAAAAAGGAAATAGATACCGAAAGCGGCTTGAGCTCCGAGCAATACGCGTTTTGCGAGAAGCTTGCGGAGCGTATTGCAAACGGTGAGACCGTAACCGACGGTCAGTTTACCGAAATTTATGATGCCGCTGCGCGGCAGCACGGTCCCCTTGCCGTCGGCATGGATATCGGAACCACGACCATAAGCGCCGCGGTGATAGACATTGAAAACAAAAAGCAGCTTGAGGTCTTCACCATCCCTCATAATTCCTATACCGTAAGATCGGTATCGTCCGAGCAGAGTGTTTCCGTTATAATGGAGAAGGCCGAGGGGCTTATTGCTCTTATATTCAATAATTACAGTAATATCGTAAGCATCGGCGTTACGGGTCAGATGCACGGTATAGTGTACTTGAACGGCGATGGCGAGGCGGTATCCGATCTGATAAATTGGCAGGATAAGCGCGCCGACCTACCGATCAAGGAGGGGCTGAATACCTGCGAGCTGATAAAAAAGCTTACGGGCGAGAGCATTTCCACCGGATACGGAATTGCAACGCACTATTACAATGCTATTAACGGATCGGTGCCAATGAACGCAGTCGGTTTTTGCAGTATTATGGATTATTTCGCAATGCGCTTGTGTAATGTGAAAAAACCGTTGCTTCACAAGTCCGTTGCGGCAAGTTTTGGCTTTTTTGACGCAGATAAAGGCTGCTTCAAGCTTGAAAAACTGGCACTTCTCGGAATCGACGAAGCGTTTTTGCCGACGGTTACGGAGCGCAATGAAATGGTCGGAAATTGGAACGGTATACCTGTTTTCGTTGCCATAGGAGATACTCAGGCAAGCGTTTTGGGCTCCGTTAAAAATAATCGAGAAAGCCTTTTGATAAATATCGGAACGGGTTCGCAGGTCTTGGCTGTGGGCGACTCGGGAAGCTTCGGCGAGGATGTGGAATGCCGCCCCCTTATAAACGGCGAAAAGCTTGTGTGCGGAGCGGCGCTTTGCGGCGGTTCGGCATACGCAATGCTGGAAAGCTTTTTCAGAAGCTATGCAACGGCAGCCGGTATGGGCGACGTCCCGCAGTATCCGACGTTGAACACCTTGGCAAAAAAAGCCTACGAAAGCGGGGAAAAGCCCCTTTCCGTAAATACAGCCTTTTGCGGTAAGCGGAGCGATTCGCTATGCAGAGGTTCTATAGAGAATATAGAACTTAGCGGCTTTACTCCGTCTGCGCTCATACTTGGGGTTATAAACGGTATATGCGACGAGCTTTACGGATTATATCGGGCAGGCGGGATAGAAAAGAGCCATATCGTGGCATCAGGTGGCGCGATACGAAAAAACAACGTTTTGCGAATGGTGCTGGAGGACAAATTCGGAATGCCAGTTTCGGTAAGCTCCGTAAAAGAGGAGGCTGCAACGGGAGCGGCGCTGTATTCTGCTTATGCACTTGACCTTATAGAATACCAAAACGGTTTTCCCGAATTTATAAAATACGTCGAACGAGAGGACATAAGATGAATGATGTGAAGATATCTTTCAGGCTTGCAGAGCTGCCCTGCTATGCCATATCCCATAAAAACGGAAGAAAAACTCTGGAAATACAAGCATTTGACGGGGAAGTATCTTGTGATGTACAGTACGATTATTCAAGATCGCCGCTTCGGCTTTCGGCGAAGGTCAGCGCGTGGGACGCCGTTGAGCTGATCATGTTGCCCCATCGTATTGAGCTTTACGTTAACGGCGAGCTTGTCGACGAGGAATGGCCTGCGGGCAGCAGACTTTTTACTCTCGGGGACAGCTTCAGCTCTATGTTCGATATCAATGCGGAGGAATACCGAGCTGATGAAAGGCACGAGCCTTCGGTGATATCCGAGTTTGAAAATGCGGAGGGCTGGTATCCGGGTAACGGCGTGTTTGTCGGCGACTGCATGCCGTACAGAAGGGGCGATGAGTACCATGTACTCTATCTGAAGGACAGGCACCATCATAAAAGCAAATGGGGACTCGGCGCTCATCAATGGGAACATATTTCGACACGCGATTTCAAAAAGTGGCAGATCCATCCCATGGCAGTTCCGATCACGGATCCATCCGAGGGCTCGATATGCACGGGGTCTTGGATAAAATGCGGTGAAGAAGAATATTTGTACTATACCGTAAGAATGGGCAGGGGCATTCCCGCTCCCATCCGCCGAAGCGTTTCCCACGATGGCTATCATTTTGAAAAGGATGAGAGCTTTGGATTCACGGTTTCGGAAAAATACCATCGGGCAAGCGCAAGGGATCCGAAGGTGGTAATAGGTGAGGACGGACTTTTCCACATGTTCTTGACCACCAGCCTTGTAAAAGAAGAGAAGGGCTGTCTTGCTCATTACGTTTCCGAGGATATGGACGATTGGAAAGAGTGCGAAACTCCCATCTATATATCAGAAAGCGCATCACAGCCGGAATGCCCCGATTATTTCCGATATAATGAAAAGTACTACCTTATCTTTAGCCTTGGTGGCAGAGCGCATTATATGATATCGGATAAGCCCTTTGAGGACTTTAAGAGGCCCGATGATCCTATCATTCCATGTTCAACCGTTCCCAAGGGGGCGGAATGGAACGGGAGAATAATCTTCGCCGGCTTCAAGAAAATGGGCGGCTACGGCGGCTCTATGACCTTCAAGGCGGCAAGAGCCAATGATAAGGGCGAGCTTGTGTTTGAAGAGCTGTAACTAAAGGGAATAAAATCGTAGGGACCGGCTTCTCAGACGGTCCGCTAAACCAAGGAGAATAAAATGTCTGTAATACTTATCGGTATGCCCTCCTGCGGCAAAAGCACCCTTGGTGTGCTACTTGCAAAGCAGCTGGGGTATCGCTTTATTGATTCCGACCTGCTTATTCAGGAAAGCGAGGGCAAGCTGCTTCACGAGATAATTGCCGAAAAGGGAAAAAACGGATTTATCAGCATCGAGGAGCGCGTTAATGCCGCTATTGCGGAAAATAACGCGGTCATTGCCACGGGCGGCAGCGTTATATACGGCGAAAGAGCTATGGAAAATCTCAAAAAGCTCGGTAAGATAGTCTATCTTGAGCTTTCGTACGACGAGATGTGTTCGCGACTGGGGGATTACTCCCATCGCGGAGTCGTAATGAGAAGCGGCACCACCCTTGCCGATATGTATGCGGAGCGCAAGCCCCTGTACGAAAAGTACGCAGATATTACCGTCAGAGTGTGCAATGCGGACCTTACAGAGAACGTAAGCAAAATTTGCGCTGCTCTCGCAAAGTGAATTTTAGAGGATGAAAATGGGAAAACGAATAAGTGCCATTGCGGTATTAGCCTCGTTTTTTGTGTCTTGCTCCGCCGGTGTCGGGGAAATACCGTCTATAACCACCGTCGGAGATACGGTCCTTACAACACCCACAAGTACTACTGCGGAGGAAACGGAGAAGGTGCAGATGGAGAAGGTAATTTTTGTTGATACAACGTTTACGGGCGGCGACGGAACGGTCGACAGACCTTTCGCTTCTCTTGACGAAGCGATAAATGCCTGTGAAGGCGATAGCGTGATAGTACTGAAAACCGACGTTTTGTTCAGCGGCGACGTACAGCTTCCGCAACATAGCGGAAGCCTGACGGTAAGTGCGTGCCACAACGGGGTCGATTACGGCGGTAAGCTCGTTTTTGCAAACGGCACCCGCCTTACCCTTGGCGGTGATACGGTGCTTACGGACGTTGATCTTGAGCTGAACGGACGTGCGATACTGACTGCGGATTTCAACAGCCTTACGGTTTCCGACAGCGCGGTAATGACGGGAAAGATCGGCGAGGTCATTCTTATCGGCGGCTCAAACGGAGGTGTCGATAAAAATAAGGATATCCACCTTGATATCCGCGGCGGCGTATACTCCGAGATCACCTGCGGATCCAGATACGGAAAGACAAAAACGCTGGAAAACGATATATTTCTTACCTTTGGCGGCAACGCAGAGGTGGATAAGCTTTTCGTATGCTCTCGCGGCGACGGAGGATATAAATGCGCAAACGCAGAGGTGCTGATAAACGGCGGTAAGATAAACACCTTTATAAACGGTCTGCAAAGCCGCGAGGATAGGATCCTCGGTACTTACAATCTGTACGTTACCGACAGCTTTAACGCAAAGGAGAGCTTCAAAAAACCGCAGGGCTCAAGCTTTGGAATATCGGGCACAAGCCCCACGCCCTGGGGCGTTGCAAGGGACGTTCTTGAAAACTGCGGCGAGGTGAACTTTTATGCCGAGGAGGAGAACTTCGGTTATCTGATATTCAAGCTGCTTTGCGATACCTCGTCCTTTGATAACGTAACAAAGATCTTCGGAAGGCTTGACGAAAATGCGGTAGCCGAGGAGAAGCTTTACGAAAAGGTAGAGAGCATCAATTCCGTGTCTGCCGACGCTTCCGGGGATACCTACCGCCCCGTATACCATTATTCGCCGCAAAAGTACTTTTTGGCAGATCCCAACGGTCTGGTTTATAATGCCGCAACGGGCGAATACCATATGTATTATCAACGCCACTTCGGCATAATTCGCGATAAACTGCGTTCAAACTGGGGTCATGCAGTCTCTACCGACCTTGTTCATTGGACGGAAAAGGGAATAACTCACAGCTTTGGACACACGGAGTCGGGCTCCTCGGTCGTGGACGCAAAGAACACCTCCGGGCTGTTCGGTCCCGAAGTACCTCCGGAGGCGAGGATAGTATCGATCTTCTCCATCGGCTCGGGAGGAAAGGAAACGCAGCATCTTGCCTATTCTCTTGACGGGGGAAACACCTTCAAGCATTACGGTGCGGTAATTGAAACAAGTGCATACGTTACCGCCACCGTCAAGGCGTTCCGCGATCCAAAGGTCATTTGGGTGGAGGACGAGGACGCAAAAAACGGCGGCGTATGGCTTATGGTCATCGGCGGCGGCAGAGTACAGCTTTTCACCTCCGACGATCTGATCAACTGGACTGCCGCAAGTGCGGCAAAGGATAAAAAGGGCGGTGCCATATTCAGCGAATGCCCGGATCTTTTCCCGCTGCAGCTTGACGGGGATGAAAGTAAAACAAAGTGGGTGCTTTCCTGCGCGGGCGTAAGCTATTACGTTGGTTCTCTCGAAAAGGATGCAAGCGGCAAATACGTTTTCACCGCCGAGCAGGATAAGCTCTATTGCAACGGAACCTCCGAGGTGAAGGGCGTTTACGCCACACAGAGCTTTTTTAACGATCCTCTGGGTCGCCGCATTCTTTTGAATTGGATGCCCGATAAAAGCGCACCCCTTGTAAAAAGGCAAAAAGCCTGGGATGGGCTTATGTCCCTACCCTACGAGGTATCCCTTGCCACGGTAAAGGGAAAAATGGTGCTGGTGCAAACACCCGTAGAAGAGGTGTATTCGCTGTTCGGCGATGCTGTGTTCAGCGCGGAGAATACCACGCTCTCCGCATTGGATATTCCCGATATTGAAAGCAATGCTTATTACGTTGACCTACTGCTTGATATGAACGATACAAGCACCGCAACCCTGGAATTCCGCGTTGGAAACAGGGAAAAGACCCGTGTTGCCTATAATAAGACTACGGGCACTCTGTTTTTGTACACTTCAATGTCCGGAGAGCTTGCTACGGATACAGCCTATACATTCACGGGTGGAAGCTACAAGGCTTCCTTGTATCCCGACGCAAACGGAATGGTAAGATTGAAGATCTTTGTGGACACCGTAAGCATTGAGGTGTTCGGCGGAAACGGAGAGGCGGTAATAAGCGCCACGGTTTTCCCCTCGCCCGACAGCTGTGGCATCAGAGCCACGGGAAATGCAAAGGTCGTTCTGCTTGATATCTACCCCGCGATAACAGATTAATTGTGCACAACAGGGAGAAATGGTAATGTTAAAACGTATTGCATCGTTGTTTTTGCTTTTCACAATGCTTGTCTCCTGCAGCCAAGGTATACCGCAGGAAACATCGTCAAGCACAGACGTTACTTCGGATTCCGAAACTACTTTTACACCGACCACGGAAGAAGATGGAGATGATAAGGAAGTGTTCACAGAATATTTCGAGGGTAATGCGCTTTATACCGAAAAGTGGAGACCGTATTACCACTTCACAACGAAGATGGGCTGGATAAATGACCCCAACGGTCTTGTGTATCACAACGGAACGTATCATATCTATTATCAGCATAATCCCAACAGTAATCTGAACGGTAATATACATTGGGGCCACGCCACAAGCAACGATCTTGTACATTTTGAAGAGCATAAGCCTGCATTGTACCCGGACAGCACGGGAACGATGTTTTCGGGAACCGCTTATTCGGACAAGGAGAATCGCTCGGGCCTTTTTGACGGTGTCGAGGGCGGCGGTATTATTGCCGCTTATTCCACAAGCACGCAAAAGATTGGCATTGCCTATTCGGTAGACGGTCAGAATTACAAAAAGCTGGGAATTGTTATAAACAACACAACAATAAAGCATTTCAGAGATCCAAAGCTCTTTTGGGATGATATTTCCGGCAAATGGACCATGGTAATTGCAGGCGGCACCGTGCGATTCTATCAATCGGACGACCTGAAAAATTGGAAGTGTGTTTCCGTTAACAATGATATAAATACGGAGTGCCCCGATTTCTTTCCCGCAAAAGTTGAGGGAACTGACACGGTAAAATGGGTGCTTACCTGTGCGGGACGGCATTTTTACGTTGGACGTTGGGACGGCACTCGCTTTACCCCCGAAACGGGAAAGATTACTCTGAATTACGGCCCCGATGCCTATGCGGGTATCATCATTTCAAACGAGCCCAGCGGAAAGATCCTTATGATCTCGTGGATGAACAACTGGTCGTACTCGTATCCGCCCGACGGTCAGTGGTGCGGAGCAAACACTCTCGTATCCGAAATGAAGCTCACAAAGAGCGGATCGTCTTATCTGATGATCCAGAAGCCGATAGATGGATATTCTGCGCTTGAAGGCGACGTTCTTGTTGCGAAAAAAGACGTTTCTCTTATGGGGGATAACGTTATAGAGGGTGTTGGCAGTGCCGCTTATAAGGCACATTTTGCGGTGGACGTTAACGCCTCCGACGATTTTGTTATAGAGTTTTGCAAGGGCGACGGAGAAAGTGTAAGGCTTTCCTTTGACGTTAAAGGATCGGAGTTTACGTTTGACAGATCCGCATCTCTTACAGCGATAGATGCGTTCAAAAACAGTTACGGCAAGTACAGCATTCCGATAAACAAAAAGCATCTTTCGGACGGCGTGCTGGAGTTTGACGTTTATATCGACACGGCAAATTTTGAGCTGTATGCCTGTGGCGGCGCATATCTTTTTGCCGCAAGGATACAGCCGCTTACTTCGTCTGTGGGTATGGCTGTGAACTCGGCGGGTACTGTAAAGCTGAACGAGCTTACCGTAACCGAGCTTGATAATATCCATGATCTTGGCGAGGATAAGGTTTACGCCGTCCACGCGAACAGTAGCGAGATAGTAACTGCTCTGGATGATGCGGACGGTGAGTTCGTTTACGCTTGCGCGTTCGACGGAACCGATAATTATTCGGTCGAGTTGTCCGACACGTCTATCGCAGAAATAAAAAAGAAAGAAAACGGATTTTTCGTCTATCCCAAGGCGGCAGGGGAGACGGAAATTAAAGTAACCTCAGGAAACAGGTATATCGTAATACCTCTTAAAGTGTATGAAAAGTCAGTATTTTCAAGCGACGTCGGCGAATTCTCTCTTACAAAGGCGGAGCTGGAATACAGACCCGACGGTCTGCTGCTTTCTCCCGCGGGCGGAGATGGCTTTGCGTTGGGCGACGTATATCAGAAGGACGTTGATTTCTCCGCAGATATCACCTTTGAAAAAAACTCCGTTGCGGGAGCCTTGGTATTCCGCGCGAAGGACGTTAACAATTTTTATTGCTTTACTGCCGATTACAGCGCAAAAACCGCAAAAATTTGGATGAAGACAGGCGGTACCTCGTCTACACTTACAACGTCAAGATACGATTTTGCCGCAGGGAAGACCTATGAGCTCCGCGTAAAAACCGAGGGCCACAGAATATACGCCTTTATAAACGGCGAGCGCGTTATCTCCATTATCAATACCACGCATTCCGACGGCCTTATAGGGCTTAACGCATATAAAGCACCCGTGTTGTTCAATAACGTAAAGGTGGCGGAAAATTTACAGATAAACGTCGCATCCGATATCCCCGCGTATAAGCCGATATCCGGTATGGTGGGAAAAAGCGATCAGGGCTTCTTTATATCCCTTGCAAACGGAGACGGCTTCGCTGTTGCGGACTTGGTAGCAGATGATTTTGAGTATTCGGCTGACGTTAAAATAACGAAGGGTACGGCTGCCGCGGCTCTCGTTTTCCGTTATTCGCAGAACAATTTCTATTGCGCAACCGTGGACGCAAGTGCGCAGGTGGTCAAACTCTGGAAGCGTGTGAACGGGCAGACAACGGTACTTCGTACCGTCCATGCAGCAATTGAATTGGATAGGTTTTATGACCTTTCCGTTAAGGCGGAGGGTAGGACAATAGAGATATATCTTGACGGCAAGTTAATGATAAAGACCTCGGATACCTCTCATTCCAAAGGCGCGCTCGGCATTAACGTGTTTAAGGGCGGAGCATTCTTCAACAATATCGAATACAGCGAAAAGAATTGAGCTGTAAATATACGTTATCCCCCGTAATGATCCGTCATTGCGGGGGATAACTGCAAATATATAGCAAAGCGGTTGATTTTCTCACCGAAATAATGTATAATCAGTTAGTACGATAAAGTAGCGGAAGGAGAGGGAATATGCGTTCTGTAAAAAAGCTGATACGTGCACAGATGAGCATTTTTATGCCCATTATAGAAAAAAGCTCCCTTTCCGCAGTCCGTAAGGGGCAGGATGCCATCGGCGCTCTCCTTGCAAGCTTCCAGAAGAGCGAGGTGGAATACGAGGACGTTCGCGTTGCCGATATGGAATGCTCCATGATAACGCCGAAGGACGAGCTTTCCGCAGGAGTTATTCTGTATCTCCACGGCGGCGGTTATATCGCGGGCAATCTTGCCTATGCTAAGGGCTTTGGCAGCGTACTTGCCGCAAAATGCGGCATCAAGGTATTTTG
>JAFSCG010000249.1 GCA_017436885.1 Clostridia bacterium
AATATCAGCTTCCTTACGGGAAAAAGGATAAAAAACGCCAGATATTCAAGAGCTACGCCCAAAGCAAGCCGTATAACTCCGAAGAGCCTGATCACCACGGCCCCCACGGTATAATGGCAAGCAAAGAATCCCACCGCCGCCACAAAAAGCCCTGCGCCCCGCACCTTGCCGCCTCCGTAATTGAAGAACACGCAAAGCATACAGAAAGCCGCCACCACGAAGAACAGCACGTCGCCCACAAACACCAGCACGCAAAGTGCACGCTCTCTTACTAGCCTTCGGGGCTTTTGCTTTTTTTCGGGAAGCAGAGGCAATCGGATATCGCTTCTGCACGGAAGGCTCAGCCCGCCGTAATGCACACCCGCCGCCATCCGACTCATTCTTATAAGATCGTAGAAAACGGAAAGCAACGCACCGCAGACAAGAGAGGCGAAAAACAGCAAAAGCTGCTCTTCTATTCTAACGTACATCAGCGCTTACCAAAGAAAAACGCTCCGCGCTTTTCGCTTTTTTGCTTTTTTTCCGTGTACCAAAGGCCGCCCACCTTGCCGGTAACGCTGACCCTTCCCTCGGAAAGCGAAATATCCCGCACCGAAAGTCCGCTGCCCTCGATATCAAGCGCTCCGCATACCGTATCAAGGCACACGCAGTTCTCGTCAAAGGCCACTACCTCGCTAACGCCCCATATCTCCAGACTGTTTCTGCCGTCCAGATGCAGACCGTGGGCTTCAGACCTGCTTTCCTTCCCCTTTTCGGGATATTTATCACCGTTCATAAGCTCCCGCCTTTTCGTTTTTACATAATTTTATGCAAAAAGGCGGAAGAACAGAACTACTCTATTACCTCGTACATTGTGCCTGCATCGGCTTTTTTGGTGCTGTCCTTGATCTCGGTGACGCGAACCTTAAGAGTTCTGCCTCCAAAGGCTATCTCGATAATATCGCCGGGCTTGACGTCGTAGGACGGCTTTACCACCCTGCCGTTTACGGAAACGTGCTCGGCTCCGCAAGCATCGTTTGCCACTGTACGGCGGCGAATAAGGCGCGCTACCTTAAGAAATTTATCAATTCTCATAGTTAAAAATTTATGGGGCTGCGCAATATTATCAGCTCAGCCCCATTCCTATTTCCTTGGATTACTTAACAGCGTCCTTGAGGCCCTTACCTGCAGTGAATGCAGGGGTCTTGGAAGCGGCGATCTCCATAGTCTCGCCGGTCTTGGGATTTCTGCCGGTTCTTGCGGCACGGCTCTTTACCTCGAAGGTACCGAAGTTAACGATCTGGATCTTCTCGCCGTTTGCGAGAGCCTCGATAACTGCGTCGGTGAAAGCGTTAACTGCCTTCTCTGCCTCTTTCTTAGTAAAGTCGCCCTTCTTGGCAACGATCTCAATAAGCTCGGTCTTGTTCATTTTCTTTTTCCTTTCGATTCTCTTTTTTATTGATTCTGCTTTAACAGTACGATTATACCATTCAAGTAAGAATTTATCAAGAGCATTTAAAATATTTTTGCGTTTTTTTTAAGGAAAAAGGCGTATTATTTACACTTTTTGAGCTTATTTTGCCTCTTTGGGAAGCAACCGGAGCTTGCGGCACAGGGATGCGATCCTTCTTCCCTTAGGGAGCATTTCGATATCCTCTGCAGTAACGGCGCGAAGGCGGAATATAAGCACCGCGTATACAAGCACCGCGGCCACCACTGCAACGGCGGTAATAAGGGCGTTTTCCGTTCTGCCCGAGGCGGCTCCGTCAAACAACAGCCTTTCCGTTACCCGCGACACAGCAAATGCCACGGCACCGCAGGCAGCCGCAGAAAGAGTGGGACGCAGGAAAGAAACTTTCACCGAGGGAACAAAGCCCACGTGCTTGCCGACGAAATAAAGATTAAAGCCCATAGCCACCGCATAGCAAAGCACTGTGCTGATCGGCGTACCGTATATATTTACAGCCGGAATACCGCACAGCACAAAGCTGGCAATAAGCTTAACCGCCGCACCCGCAAGCATTGAAACGATGGGAAGCTGCTCCTTGCCTGCTGCTTGAAGAGCACAGTTTGAGGTTGCAAGCACTCCCATAAAGAACACCGCAAAGGAAAGCACGGAAAGAAGGGGCGCCATAGTGAGGGAGCTTTCGCTGTTAAAGAGGGTGGGCAAAATGTAGCGCGCGATAGCCGACATACCGAAGGCGCAGGGCAAAGCGATCATTGCCGTAAGGCGGAAGGAGGAATCAAGTATGGTATCCATCCGCTTTTTCTCACGTCTGGCAATACATTCGGCAACCAATGGAACGATTATATACGCCACGGGATATATAAGCACGGGCGGAAGGTTGAACAGCGACACGCACTGCGTGGAATACGCACCGTAAAGCTCCACGGCCGTATCCTTCGGTATTCCCGCGCTCTCAAGCCGGGAGCGCATGACCAGAGTGTCGATAAGAGACGCAAGACTCATTACCGAGGAGCTGATCGTAATGGGAATGGCAACCGCCGCCAGGCGCTTTACGATGTTAAGGCCGCTGTCGCAATCCTCAACGCCGTCGCCGAATTCCTTGTAGTACTCCACGTCGTATACCTGCGGCTTGAAGCAGAGCTTTGTGACCCAAAGATACATAAGTCCCGCAAAAACGCCGACGGTGATACCGAAAATGCCGTAAGCCGCAACCTGCTCGATGGGTTTGCCCTGCTCGATGGCGTAGCCCGCAAGGAGCATACCCACGGCAAGCTTGCCAAGGGATTCAAGAACCTGGGAGATACCCGTGGGCACCAGCATTCGGAAGCCCTGAAAATACCCCCTGAAGGCACTGGAAAGGCAGACAAGAAACAAAGTGGGAGCCAAGGCAACCACACAAAGCTGAGCCTTAACGTCCACCGCCCCCGCCAGCTGACGGGAAAATGCCACCATTATAACGGTGCCCAGTGCTCCGATCACAAAAAACAAAAGCAAGGTAAGGCGGTATATCTTTTTTACCTGCTTGAAGCGCCCCTGTGCGCGGCTTTCCGCCACAAGGCGAGATACCGCAACGGGAAGTCCCGCCGTGGATATCATATAAAACAGCACGTACACGGTGTAGGCCGCATTAAAATAGGCCATTCCCGTGTCGCCAAGGAGGTCGTTCATCGGAATTTTGAAGAACAGACCTATTACCTTGGTGAGTATATTGGAGATGCCGTACACAAGCACGCCCGAGACCACAAGTCCCCTGCCTCTTGCCTTTATCTCTCCGCTGCTAACTCCCTTTTCAGCCATAACACCTTACCTTAATAAACAAATTCACAGAACAGAGAGCCAAGCTCCAGATAATCCCTGCTTATCTCATCTATTCCCTCAAGCCGTTCGATCACCTGCGCGGCATATTCCCTATGGACACTGTCGCACGGTACGGCGGCAAGTCTTTCCAAAAGCATAGGCTTTATCATATTCACGCCGTATGCAAGCATCGAATCAACACACAATATCTTCTCGCTTACGTTGGGGAAAATGTTCTTTTCCTCGTTTTCGCGGACGGTGCTCCACATATCAAGCTCCGTCTCGGCGCTTGAGCCTCTTTGCAGACAGTTGCGAACGATACGGCGGAAAAGCCTGAGCTCGTTACCGTCAAATTCCGAGTTACCGCATCTAAGGGTCCCCATTGGGCGAATGAACAGCTCGGCACATCCCATTCCCTCAAAAAGTCTTTCCACCTCGGGATACACGGCCTGTATACCTTCCAAAAGCACCACAGGCTCTCCCGAAAGGTCCACAGGGCGCTTGCCGATGCGTTTCCCCTCCGCAAAGCTGAAGCGAGGCACACTGCCCTCCCTGCCCATTTCTATCCGGCGGGCAAATTCTGCCAGTTCGTCAAGGTCAATGGACTTTGCGCTTTCAAACTCCGGCTCCCTGCCCTCCAAACGGGCACGGCGGGCATTTTCCTCCTTGTCGAGGTAGAAATCGTCGATGGATGCAAATACGAGCCTTTTGCCCATACCCGCAAATTTGCGGGAAATCTTCTCCGATGCGGTAGTCTTTCCGCTTCCCGATGGGCCGGAAAGAAGGACCACCCGCACCTCGCCATCGTCGGCAAAGGCCTTTATCGCCTCGTCAAGACGGCTTTCAAAGGCCTTATCCTCCGCAGCAACAAAGCTGCGCTTTTCTTCTTCTGATACAAATTTTGCAATACCTTGCTTCATAGATCCTCCGATCTCACAGATTCTCCGTGATCTTGGCGGCTTCCTTTCCTTCGGCAAGCTCCTGCTCGGCCTCAAAAAGCTTTGCCTCCATATCGGCGCCGCTTACATCATCTCTCAAATATTCGTATGGATATTTGGGATTGATTATTCGCTTTATTTTTTCCGCACGGGTAGGATCGTCCCCCCAATGCACAAGACGTGTAACCGCACCTGCGCCTGCACCGTAAACGGAATGGAATTCCTCCATCATAATAACGTTATATATACCCTCGCGCCCCTCGCGTGCAAAGCCCACGTTTTCAAGATTGCCAACGGTATTCTTTTGGCGATAGAGATAGTACGGCTTATATCCCGTATTTCTCAGCTTAAGCTGAGAATAGTCAACGCATTTTACGGCGTCGCTTCCGGAGTGCTTATAAATATCCGTGCTCTGGCGCAAAAATTCCGAGGATTTTTTCACGCAGAAGGAATGAACGGTAATATTACCGGGATCAAGCTCGCAAATGCGGTCAAGGGTGCGGGAAAAGCGCGTGAAATTGTCCCCGGGAAGACCGGCGATAAGGTCCACGTTGATATCCCGTATTCCCGACTCCTTGGCAATACCGTAGGCGCGGAAAAAGTCCATTGCCGTATGCTTTCGGCCGATATTCTCCAGCACCGCATCGGAAAGGCTTTGGGGATTCACGCTTATACGCGTAACACCGCAGCTCTTGCATACTGCAAGCTTTTCCTCGGTTATGGTGTCCGGTCTGCCCGCCTCCACGGTAAACTCAAGCAGAGCATCCACGTCCGTAAGCTTAGTTATAACCGACAGCAGCTTGTTAAGCTGTTCGGCAGAAAGGATAGTGGGAGTACCGCCGCCGATATAAATACACGCAACGCGCTGACCCGTGCGGCGCACGTGGTTGAACACGGCGGTTACCTCAACTATCAACCTGTCAAGGTACTCGTCTATCATAGAAAGAAGACGGGGCGTAGTGTAGGAAACGAAGGAACAATAGGCACAGCGGGTGGGACAAAACGGAATGGAAATGTACACGCTGCACATATCCGGCTCAAGCTGCTTTTTAAGCTTCAGCTCCGATGCTGCCACAGCGGCACAAAGAGCAGCCTTCTTCTGGCTGAGAAAATACTCCGTTTTAAGATACTGACGCGTCTTTTGTATTCCGCCTCCGGCTGCAAGAAATTCCGCAGCTACCTTAGCAGGGCGAACGCCCGTAAGCACTCCCCACGGCGGCTGAACGCCGAAAAGCTCCTTGCCTGCCGCAAATACGGCACGCCCTACCGCAAGCTTTTTCCCTCTTTGGTGAGATATGCTGCCGTCATCGGGAACGAAGATCCCCTCTCCGCTTGCCTCCTTGCCGTCCTCCCGCTTCATACGGGCATAAGCGTGGTATCCTCCGTTCTCGTCAACGCAGGACACGGTGAGCTCAGAGGGATCGGGGTCCTCCTCGTGCTGCTTTGGAAATTTTGCCCCGGGGAAAAACAGCATTGCAAGAGTCTGGGCGTAATATTCGTTTATGCCTTCTCCGGCGTTTATCTTCATTTTACGTTCCTCTTATCCTCATCACACAAATCCTCTCGTTACACTGTCAACGCCCTTGATGGAGCGCAGGCGGGAAACGATGGAATGGAAATGACTGACGTTCTTGCACGCCACCGTAAGATTTACGGTAATGGTGTGCTCGGTTCTCTGGTTGGTATTTATCTGCATCAAGGCGACCTTCATATCCGCAAGCACGGCTGTGATATCCGCAAGAAGGGTAAGATTGTTTTCCGCCTTGAGCTGGATGAGCGATTCGTACACTCCCGCATCCGCACTTGTGGGGAACTCGTTCTCCCAATGGGCCTCCAGCCATCTGTCGCGGTTTTCGGGTATCTGCCTTCCGTTGATAACGTTGGGGCAGTCGGCCTTATGGATGGAAACTCCGTATCCGCGGGTAACAAAGCCGATAACGGCATCACCCGGCAGGGGATTACAGCATTTAGCAAACTTAACGAGGCAATCGCTCTCGCCGTCCACAACGATACCGCCGTTGCTTTTGATATTCTTGGGTTTGGTGGTCTTGACCTGCTCGGCAACAACGGGGATCTCCTCGGCTTCCGGCTCTACCACGCGCTCGTACTCGTCGTGGAGACGCGCGGCGATCTTGGATACCGCAAGTCCGCCGTAACCGATGGTATTGTAAAGGTCGTCCGCCTCCTGAATGCCCATCTTTTTGGCGACGTTGGTAACGATCTCCTTAAGCTGTGCCTCGGTAAAAGCTCCGCAGGTACGGCGAAGCTCCTTTTCGATATCGTTTTTGCCGACTACGATATTATCGGCACGGCCCTCCTTTTTGAACCACTGTCTGATCTTGTTGCGGGCCTCGCTCGTCTTTACTATCTTAAGCCAATCGCGGCTCGGTCCCTTGGAGGCAGAGGAGGTGAGTATCTCGATTATCTCGCCGTTTTGAGGTATACGGTCGATGGGCACTATCATTCCGTTGATCTTTGCACCAACCATTCTGTTGCCCACCTGGGAATGGATCGCATAAGCAAAGTCGATGACCGTTGACCCCAGAGGCAGGGCGATAACGTCGCCCTTGGGGGTGAAAACGAAGGTCTCGTCATTGAAGATGTCCGTTTTCAGCGCGTGCATAAATTCATCGGGGTCAGAAGCATCGCTTTCGGTCTCCACAAGCTTTGCTACCCACTCAAGGCGCTTTGCAAGATCCTCGTCCTTCGATTTATCGCCGGATTTGTATTTCCAGTGAGCGGCAATACCGTATTCCGCCACGTGATGCATCTCGTAGGTCCTTATCTGCACCTCAAAGGGTATACCGCCCCTTCCTATAACGGTGGTGTGAAGCGAGCGGTACATATTAGGCTTTGGAGTAGAGATGTAGTCCTTGAAGCGTCCGGGAACGGAGTTGAACAGCTCGTGTATCATACCGAGAGCCGTATAGCACTCCAGCTCGTTTTCCACGATTATGCGCAGAGCGTAAAAATCGTAGATCTCATCGAAGCTCTTATTCTGGGAGTACATTTTGTTATAAAGGCTGTATATGGATTTTATACGTCCCTCAAGGGTAAACTTAAGACCGTTCTGACGGAGCTTTGCATCCACCTTGCTTCTTGCATTCTCAATGAAGTTGATGCTTTGACCGTATTTTGCCTCTATTTCCTTTTCCACCTCGCGGTAGCCTATGGGATCAAGGTACTGGAGGCTGATATTCTCCAGCTCCTGCTTGATCCTCTGCATACCGAGACGGTGGGCAAGAGGCGCGTAAACGTACATAGTCTCCAGCGCAATGGAGCGGCGCTTGCCGTCCTTTTTGGCGGAAAGGGTGCGCATATTATGAAGGCGGTCGCACAGCTTGATGAATATAACGCGTATGTCCTTGGACATAGCAAGGAGCATCTTGCGTATGTTCTCTATGTGCGCCTCCTCCTTATTTTCCACGTTCAGATCGACTATCTTGGTAACGCCGTCCACAAGCAGAGCAACGTCGTCGCCGAACTGAGCGCGAATATGGTCAAGGCTGGTCTTTGAGGAGCAATCCTCCACCGTATCGTGAAGCAGGGCGGCACAAATGGAGTCCGAATCAAGCTCCAGGCTTGCAAGTATCTCCGCCACCGCGATGGGGTGTGTTATATAGGGATCGCCGCTGTTGCGGAACTGACC
>JAFSCG010000016.1 GCA_017436885.1 Clostridia bacterium
AGCATCGGTGGCGTTGGAGATAAGATAAGGCGAATCTGAGGGAAGCTGCCTCGGAAGCCATGTAGAAGGATCGTAGTTCATTATGTTGGTATAGGATAAAAACGCTATCCTGATACCGTTTTTATCAATAACTCGGATGTTATCGTAATTTTCCTTGGTATAACCGCCGATCACCGTAACGGGCAAGGTATCGAAAAACTTGATAGTATTGGCGTACCCGACCTCACCGTAGTCAAGGGTGTGGTTGTTTAACAGATTTACCACGTCAAAGCCAAGCTTAACGAAGGCCTCGCCTATTTCGTTCGGCGCGTTGAAATTGGGGTAGCCGAGATATCCGAGGGCGGCACCGCCAACACATCCCTCCATATTCACGAACGAAATATCGGCACTGCCGATCTCCTCGGCAACACCTGCATACATATCGTAGAAGTTAAAACCGGGATTGGCGGCGTTTGCGCGTTTTTTTGCATCCTCTCGTACCGCATCGTGCACGATGTTATCGCCGCAGGCAAGGAAGGAGACCCTCTTCTCACCCGGCACCTGAGGCGCGGGCGGCTCGGTGACAGGAGGCTCTGTAGCTGGCGGCTGAGTTACCGGCGGCTCGGTGGACGGAGGGGCCGTTACGGGGTCGGTACCGGGCGTCACGTCGGTAGTATCTCCGCCGCTTGTCTGAGGGGGGTCGGTAACGACCGTTGAAGGAGGCGTATCTCCGTCGGTGGTCACGGGGGTGTTACCCTCCCAGGAAACGCGGGAGGCAAGCATAAAGCCGAAAACAGCAACCGCAATAAGGGTAAATGCCAGCAGACCGAGTATTGCGCCCTTAAGGGCCGCATCCCTGTTCCTGCGGTTTATCCTTCTTCTGTTTCCGTTGCCGTATTGGCTGTTTCTGTTTCCGTTCATATCAAATATCCTTCCTTATTTGGCGAATGCATCTCGTCACGGTATTCTACGGGTGTTTTTCCGAAATGTGTGCGGAAAGCGGAGGAAAAATACTGGGAGCTTGCAAAGCCCAGAAGATTTGATATCTCCTTGATCTGCATATTTCCCGAGGCAAGCATCTCCTTTGCCGCCTCCATCTTTCTTTGCAGGATGTATTTATGGGGCGTTATGCCAAACTCCTTCCTGAAGCGAAAGATGAGGTACGATTTGTTTTGATAAAACTTCGTACATATATCGTCAAGGGAGGCGCAAAGACCCGACTCGGAATCCACAAAGCGCTTTACCTCGTATATTACGTCCTCGTTCTCATAATGCTTGATGCGGTTTGCGGTGGCGGCGGAAAGCAGTATCTCCGTTACGACCAGCGCAGCTCTGTCGTAGACCCTGTCCATATTTTTGTAATCCACGGACACAAGCAGATCCCGCAAACGCTTGAACAGAGATTCCGCGTCAAAATGTGAGCAATACACTCCCTCGGTGATCCCAAGGGACGAAACCACGGCACCAACGTACGGTCCGGCGCAGTTAAGCCATATCTTGTTCATGGGATTTTCCTTATCGGAATAATACCTGTGGGCGTAGCCGCGATTCAAAAAGTAAAAATCCCCGCCCTTGACGTGGTACACCTTGCCGTCGCATTCTATATAGCCCTCGCCGGAGATAACGTACTCCAGCACGTATATGCCGCCAAGCTTGCGGCGAGTATCGCCGTAGCGCTCCACGTAGTAGTTTTTATCCGGCATATTCTCGCCCATTCTGATAAAGTAAAGGCCGTTGTTGGAATTCTGCGGACTCGGGTTAAAGTAATATATTTTTGCATTATCCGCCTTGATACAATCCCTCATTGCATACGCACCCCAAAAAACGCGATCGCGCTTTTGTCCTTTCCTCGGTTACAGTATACAATATAAAAGTAACAAAATCAATGTTTTTCTTACATAAATTGCAAAACAGAATAAAGAAAAAAGTGGAAAACGCCTCTTTTTGCGCAAAAGCAGGTGCGCGCATACATCAACATTTTTCGTACTATTCACTATATTTTTTTGCTTGACATAAAATACTTTACTATGTAAAATGAAGGTAAAGCAACCGTGCTTGTTTTTTTCAGGAGGAAGATATGAAAAAAAGCTTTAAGATCTTATCGTTTGCGTTGTCCATGATCATGCTTCTTGGCTCCGCAACTCTGTTTGCATCCTGCGGCGAAAAGGATCCCGCGGATACGACAACTCCCGTGGTGGGTGATACCACTCCTGCGGCCGTAGATACCACCGAGGCTCCCGTTACCGAGATCCTCCCCGCTTCCATCGAACAGAAGTTTGACGACTACACCTTCAAGATCCTGCTTGTAAGCCGTTCCACCCGCCCTCCCAAGGATCTGGTCTTCGAGGATAACGGCACCATTCTTGACAAGGCCGTTTACGAGAGAAACACCAAGCTTGAGGAAAACAACGGCGTTATTATCGAAGCTACTCAGCACATCGACAGCAAAAACTATGCAGCAAACGCGGCTATCATCCAGCAGATGTACATAAGCAACGAGCCCCTGCACGATATGACCGTGTGCCACGCATACTCCATTGCTCCCTACGTTACCGCAGGCTATCTTTACGATATGGAATCCCTCGACTCCATCAATTTTGAGAACCCTTGGTGGGACAAGACCTTCAACGACGGTGTAAGAATTGCCGATTCCATCTTCTTCACCTCCGGTGATATCAGCCTCCACGTTAACGACTATATGTACTGCGTGATCTTCAACAAGGATCTCTACAAGACCAGAATTACCGACGGCACCGACGTTTACAAGCTTGTTGAGGAGGGTAAATGGACCCTTGACGAGCTCTCCCGCCTCTGCTCTCAGGTAAAAGAGGACCTTAACGCCGACGACGTTATGGACTCCAACGACCTCTACGGTCTTATGACCTGGTGCGACGAGCTTTACGCCTCCATTCAGGCGGCAGGCGAGCGCGTTGCAAAGGTAAACGACGAGGGCTTTGTTGAGTTCACCCTTCAGAACGAGCGCGTTTACGCCATCGTCGATAAGTTCAGCACCATTGAGCAGAGCGACTGGTGCATCAACTTCCAGACTATGACAGGCGGCGTGACTTGGCCCAACGTGTTCTCCAACGGTCAGGCAATGTTCTTTATGTCCCTCTTTAACGAGATATCCCGTTTCCGCGATATGGACTCCAACTACGGTATCCTTCCCAACCCCCGCTACGACGAGAACCAGACCGAGTGGTACAGCACCTTCTCCGCAGGCCTTGCAAACTTCACCGCAATGCCCTTCGTTCAGGAGGATGCGGAGCGCACCGGTGCTATAATGGAGCTGATGGGCTACTACTCCTCCAAGACCACCGTTCCCGCTTACTACACCAAGACCCTTGAGGGTGAGAAGATCCGCGACGAGGAAAGCAAGTTCTGCCTTGACATCATCTTTGGCAACAAGTTCGTTGACGTAGGACACTACTACAAGATTGCAGGTCTTAACACCGATATGTACAACTACGTATATAACGGAAAGTTCGGTTCCTTTGCTTCCCTCGTACAGGGCAAGCTGAGAAGCGCAGAGCTTACCGTAAAGAATCTCAACAAGAGCATAGAAAAGCTTAAAGAGCAGTACGAATAATTAAAAACGGGCGTGAACATCACGCCCGTTTCCACAATGGAGTGTTTATGAAAATCATAAAAACGATCGCACTTATGATGTCCGTGCTGTCCATTACCGCGGGCCTTTGCGCGTGCAACGGCACCGTCGACCCCGCAGACACCACGGAGCCCGTAACCGACAGCGTTACCACCGACGCAGCCACCACGGAGCCGGATGATAGCGGCGAAAAGGAAAAGGGCTACTACGGACTTGAGTTTGAAAGACCCATTATCGTTGCCGCTTACGGCGGAAACGGAAGCGCATATTCCCGTATGTATCCGCTTAAGGACGGCAGGCTTATTTGCGCCTGGCCCTCAAGCGACGGAGGAAAGCGCTGTATGAAGGCGGTATTCAGCGAGGACGACGGAAAGACCTGGTCAAAGATCCGCGTGCTTTTCTACGGTGAGGATCAGACCAAGACCCTTGCAAACGTGGACATCATCCAGCTTGAGAGCGGACAGGTGCTTATGGCCTATCGTTCAAATGACAGGAACGCATCCCAGGGCTACTCCTCCATCCGCATCCACGCAAGCGACGATAACTGCGAGACCTTCTACCCCCATTCCATCGTGTGCGAGATGCAGCAAACAGGACTTAAGGACGGCGTTTCCTGGGGTCTTTGGGAACCGGACTTCTGCTACGTTAACGGCAAGCTTACCTGCTTCTTTGCCATCGGAAAGACTGTATATGAGAAGCCCGTTATCCCCAGCACCGACATCTTTGAATGGAACGAGGCGGAAAAGAAGTGGGTACAGTCCCACTACACCTCCAACGACACGGACAAGACCGACCGCAACGGTATGCCCATAGTTGACAAGCTTTCCACGGGCGGATACCTTATGTCCGTGGAAACGAAGCGCTTTTACGCATCCCGCGGAAGCACCCTGCTTCCCTACCTGCTATACTCTGAAGACGGAGTGGACTGGAAGGGCGTTACCGGATGCTTTTTCCCCGATAATACCGCAAGCGGCGGATCACCCTTCTGGGTCGAGCTTCCCGACGGACGCATCGTTGTGGCATTCCAGACCGACGAGGACGTTGAGGGCACAATGTTCGACACGGGCGACGATAGCTGTAAGGTAACGAAAATAGTCGTTTTAAAGGACGGCGTGGATATTACCAAGGCTCACTCCTGGGATTGGAACGAAAGCTACGATCCCTTCAACACCACCCCCGGCAAGTTTGCTAACTGGCCCGGAATGTTTATACACAACGATTACCTCTACCTTTACACCAGCACAAACGACCCCGCAGGCGGTTGCATCTCCCTTGTTCGCGCCTACGTTGGCGATATGAAAAAATGATTGAGAAAGAGGCCGACTCAAATGACACAAACAGACATTTGGGTCGGTCTCTTTTGTCTTTTACGTATTGCTTTTTCTAAGTATATAATGTAAAATATACTTATATTTTATTTTTGAAAACTATCCGATGAAAAGGAGAACAATATGAATATTCCAAGACCCGAACATCCCAATCCCCAAAGCGTGCGCGAGCGTTGGGAAAATCTCAACGGCGAGTGGGACTTTACCATCGATATGGCCAAGAGCGGCAGATGGAGAGATCTGAAGCTCGGCACCGAGGGATACGACAGAAAGATCATCGTTCCCTTCTGTCCCGAAAGCGACCTGTCCGGCGTTGGTGTAAAGGATTTTATGCCCGCAGTATGGTACTCCAGAAAAATCGAGATCAGCGCAACGGATCTGACGGGCAGAGTTCTGCTTAACGTCGGTGCCTGCGATTGGCTTTGCGAGGTATACGTTAACGGCGCATCCTGCGGAGTACACAAGGGCGGATACAGCTCCTTCCGCTTTGACATAACCGATAAGCTCACAGAGGGCGAGAACACCCTCGTTATTTATGCCGAGGACGATACCCGCAGCGGTCTTCAGGCTTCCGGAAAACAAAGCATGTGGCACGCAAGCCACGGCTGCTTCTACACCCGTACCACGGGCATCTGGCAGACCGTTTGGCTTGAGTTCGTTCCCCGCGACTACATAAAGAGCTTCTACGTTACCGCAGATACGGATAACAGCATTGCGGTTATAACGGGTACCACCGTTGGCTGCGGCAAGGTATGCGCCACCGCCCTTTACGAGGGCAAGGAGGTTGGAAGCGCTTGCACCACCTCCCACGGCAACTTCGTTATATCCCTTCCCCTTTCCGAGCTGCACCTCTGGGAGATCGGCTGCGGCAGACTGTACGATCTGAAGCTCACCTTTGGCGACGACGCAGTACAGAGCTACTTCGGCATGCGTACCGTTGGCTTTGACGGTATGAAGTTCCTCCTTAACGGCAAGTCCGTTTTCCAGCGTTTGGTGCTTGACCAGGGCTTCTACCCCGACGGCATCTACACCGCTCCCACAGAGGAGGCTCTTATAAAAGATATTCAGATATCCCTTGATTGCGGATTTAACGGCGCAAGACTGCACGAAAAGGCGTTCGAGCCCCTTTTCCTCTATCACGCGGACAAGATGGGCTACCTTGTATGGGGCGAGTATGCAAACTGGGGTCTTAACTACTCCGATCCCGCAGTTACCGATACCGTTCTCCCCGAGTGGCTTGAGCTTGTGGAGCGCGACCGCAGCCACCCTGCACTTATCGGCTGGTGTCCCTTTAACGAAACGTGGGATTACGAGGGACACAAGCGCCAGCGTAACGCCCTGCTTGCCGCAATTTACTATACCACCAAGGCTGTGGACCCCACCCGTCCCTGCATCGACACCAGCGGAAACTTCCACGTTGTTACCGATATTTTCGACGTACATAACTACAATCAGGATCCCAAGGCATTCAAGGAGACCTACCTGCCCCTTGAGACCGAGGGCAAGCTTATCGACAACCACGCAAAGCGTCAGGTCTACCGCGGCGAGCCCGTATTTATGAGCGAATACGGCGGAATAGGTCTTGCCGAGGGCTGCACCGACGAATATGCCGCAACCGCCAACAAGACCACCACGTGGAGCTACGGCAAGGCGGCTACCTGCATTGCCGAGTACGTTGACCGTTACCGCGACCTTACCGACGCAATGCTTGATAACAGCGCAATATTCGGCTTCTGCTACACCCAGCTTTACGACGTAGAGCAGGAAAAGAACGGCATCTACACCTACGACAGAAGACCCAAGCTGGACGTTTCCCGCATAAAAGAGATAAACGAGCGCAAGGCCGCTATCGAGGACTGATATGAAAACGGTGCTTAAAAGACTTTCCGCAATAGCACTGGCGGCAACCATGCTTGCCTCCGCATCCGCCTGCGGTGGAACGAAGGTGCCGCCCGCCACGGATCCGGTGACAACGGAGGCACCCATAACCGAGCCGCCTGCACCAACCGAGCTTACCATAGCCAAGGACGGAAAGAGCCAATACACTATCGTATATTCGGGCTCGGAGGAATACGGGCACAATACCGCCTTCTATCTGCACAGATTTTTCCGCGAGCATCTTAAGGTGAACATTGATTTTATAGATGACTCCGACCGCCCTGCCGAAAAGGCAGAGGAATTTGAGATCGTAATCGGCAAAACGAACCGCGAGGCCTCCAAAAGCCTCCGAAAATCGATCAAGACCGGAGAATTCGTTATTGCGGCAAGTGAAAGCGCCCTCTACCTTGTGGGAAAAGGAGAGGAGGAGACCCGCGCGGCGGTGGAATACTTCATTGCCAATATAGCAGGCTCCGTTCAGGGAGAATGCACAGTTGCCGCCGATCTTATGTTCGATTCCGGAGAGGAGCTTACCCCCGTCCTTGAATGGGAAAAGAATAAGATCCACATCGGAAGCGGAGGATACGTTCGGCTTACCACCCTGCAAACGGGCGAGCTGCTTGCAGCTTATTCCACAAGCGGAATAAAGATCGCAAAAAGCACCGACGACGGTAAAACGTGGCAGCCGGCAGTGTCCGTAACCAAACCCGCAAAAACTCCCCTTGGGGACAATCTGACATTTGCTAATGCAAACGCGATACAGTACGGTAACGGCGACATTATGGTAGCCTACCGCGCTCACACCCCCACAAACAGCAAAAAGAATTTTTACACCTCCATACGCTACCAGATAAGCAAGGACGGCGGAAGAACCTTCGGCGATCCCGTGATCGTTGCGGAATATCAGCGCAATGACACCGATTTCAAGGGCTTTTGGGAGCCACATATGGTCATCCTGCCCGACGGTAAGCTTGCAATGTATTACGCCAACGATTGCGTAGGCCCTCAAAACGCCGATTATCCCTACGTGCCCTCCGGCTCTTACCAGCATATTATGGTGCACGTTTTTGATTACGAGACCGAGACCTTCGGCAAAGGAATGATCGCCTCCAACGGCGTGGAGCACAAAAGCCGCGACGGTATGCCCGTGGTATGCTCCCTCTCCGATGGCGGTATGGTAATGGTGATCGAAGCAAATTGGGACAAGGACTACTCCTTCATAGTGCAGATGCTGTTCTCCAAGGACGGCATCACCTGGAGTGACCCCGTTACCGTTTGCAAGCCCACAAAAGCAAAGCACTATTGCGGCGCCCCCTTCGTTACACTCCTTCCCGACGGAAGGCTGGCTGTATCCTGCCAGGCAACTCAGTATTCGGGAGCCACTGCAGGCGACACCAACGTAGCAAACAGCCAGATGAACGTATATATCTCCAAGGAGCCCATAACTATGGCAAACTGCGGAGACGTAAACGAGGCAAGCTTTGTCAAGGTTTTGGAAAACCCACTTTCCATGGGAATAGAGACTCGCTCCATATGGCCGGCAATGCACGTTCATAACGGGTGGCTTTTGTGTGCCGCGGAAATAGGAAGCAATGGTTCCGGCGGTATCACGGGACTTTATATGAGGCGCGCAAGTATTGATTCCATAAAATAAGGAGACAGCACCGTGCTTACTTGGGATAAAAAACAAATAAAGATCGCAGGCGGCGGCTACGGGCGCATCATTACCCTGAAAAACGGCAGGCTGCTTGCGGCAAACGACTGCGCCAACGCCGTTGAGCTTTCCGTAAGCGGCGATTGCGGTCTGACCTGGACGCACTTTGCAAAGGCAACCGCAACGCAGTACGGACCCCTTGGAGATAAGCTGTGCATCGCCAACGCAAACGTTTTCGAATACGCGGAAAACTGCCTTATGGTAGCTTACCGCGCACACAGCTTTAACACGGAGGAAAGGTTCTACACCTCTATTCGCTATCAGTTAAGCGAGGATGGGGGAAAGACCTTCGGCGAACCCATCATACTTTGCGAGCTTCAACGCGACGATAACAGCTTCAGCGGCTTTTGGGAACCCCATATGGAGTTTTTGCCCGACGGCAGAGTGGCAATTTACTACGCAAACGACTGCGTTGGACCCGAGAACGCGGATTTTCCCTACGTTCCGAGCCTTAAAAGCCAATACATTATGGTGCACGTTTTTGATAACGCACAAAAGCGCTTTGGCGCACCCATAGTGGCGTGCGACGGAGTAAAGCACCAAAGCCGTGACGGTATGCCCGTTGTCTGCCACCTGCAGGGCGGCGGAATGGCAATGGTCATCGAGGCAAATCACGACAAGCGCTACCGCTTTATTACGCAGATGCTGTTCTCAGAGGACGGCATCAAATGGAGCGAGCCCGTAACCGTGTTCAAACCACGCGAGAACGGACTTTACGCAGGTGCGCCCTTCGTTTGTCTGCTTCCCGACGGCAGACTGGCAGTTTCCTGTCAGGCAAACGAAAACAGCGGCTCCGTAAAGGGTAAAAACGCCGTGTTCAACAGTACCATGAACGTTATCGTATCCAAAAAGCCCGTAACTCTTGAAAACTGCTCAAGCATTACCGAGGCGGACTTTGAGCGCGCCACCGAATTTCCCCTCCATATGGGTGAGGAAAGCTTTGCCATCTGGCCCGCAATGCACGTCCACGGCGGCTATTTGCTTTGCTGTGCCCAGTGCGGCAACAACAACGGCGAAAGATACGGTCTGTATCTGCGCCGCGCACCGATAGCCGCGATCTGATCAGAACCTCAAGCTCCCCATATCACTCTCTTTTTCGGATGATATGGGGAGCATTTTCTTTTTTCATTGCGTTTTTCCATAAAGTATTGCAATTTTTCATTGCGTTTTTTCTAAAAATTGAGCATTTTAATATTGCGTTTTTTCTTTGGGTATGATATATTTAAGCTGTGAGGAGGTATATTATGCTTTTTAAGAGAAAGATATATTCAAAATTACTTGAATGGAAGCGTACTGCAAGCAAGGAAAAAGCCATCCTGATAGAGGGAGCGCGCCGAATAGGCAAATCCACGGTTGCCGAGGAATTTGCAAAAGCTGAATACAAAAGCTATCTGCTTATTGATTTCAACGATGCGAGCAACGTGGTTTTCGATGCCTTCAACAAATACCTCGGAGATCTTGACACCTTTTTTATGATACTGTCGACTGAATACGGTAAGGTGCTGTATCCCGGCGAATCGCTTATAATCTTCGACGAGGTTCAGCGTTTTCCGAAGGCAAGGCAGTCCATCAAAAGGCTCGTCAAGGACGGCAGATTCGATTATATAGAAACGGGCTCGCTTATTTCCATACAGGAAAACGTGGCTGACATAACTATCCCCTCAGAGGAACGGATGCTAAAAATGTATCCGTTGGATTTTGAGGAATTCTGTTGGGCTATGAATGAGGAAATGCTGGTTGAATATATAAAAAACTGTTTCCGCGAGCTAAAACCTCTCGAGCAGGATCTGCACCACAAGGCAATGCTTCTTTTCAAGCAGTATATGCTTGTTGGCGGAATGCCGCAAAGCCTGCGTGCCTATCTTGAAAACGGGCGCAGCTTTTATGCCTCCGATTCCGAAAAGCGCGATATCCTCTCCCTCTACCGAAATGATATCGGCAAGGCGGACGTTCGTTACCGCACAAGGATAGCCTCCGTTTTCGAGCAGATACCCGCATTTCTTTCAATGCACGAAAAACGCGTCAGACTTTCAAATATAGAAAGCAACGCAAGCTATCCCTCATATCAGGACACTTTCTTTTGGCTCGGCAACTCGATGATAACCAACGAATGCTTCAACTGCAACGACCCCAATATAGGTCTTTCGCTGAACGAGGACAGAGCGTTTATCAAATGCTATATGGGCGATACGGGTCTGCTTGTCAGCCACGCATTTACGGAAAACGAGATCTTGGAGGGCGAGCTTTACAAGCAAATACTTCACGATAAGCTTTCCCTGAACGAGGGAATGCTGTTTGAAAATGCAATAGCACAATGCCTTGTTGCGAACGGACATAAGCTGTTTTTCTACACTCGCTACAGCGAGGAAAAGCACCGCAATGATATTGAAATAGACTTCATTATTTCAAACGGAAGCCTTACCAAGCCAAAGATCGTTCCCATTGAGGTTAAATCCTGCAAGCGTTACAAAACCGAATCTCTCAATAAATTCAAAGATATATATAAAAGCCGCATAGGTGAATCGTATATAATACATCCGAAGAACCTATCGCAGAGGGAAGACACCGTATGCCTTCCCGCATATATGGCGATGTGCCTGTAAGACTTTTACGAAAGGACAATAACATGAAACTTGAAGCCATCTTCCAAAGCGGAATGGTATTCCAAAGAAACAAGCCCATGCGCATATTCGGCACGGGCGAAGGAACGGCAACGGCAACCCTTTGCGGCAACACCGCAAGCTCCGAGAAAATCAAGCAGGGCTGGCTTATTACCCTGCCTCCCATGGAGGCAGGCGGCCCCCACACTATTACCCTTGACCTTAACGGCGAAAAAACAGAGCTTTGCGACGTTTATATAGGCGAGGTGTTCGTTGCATCGGGTCAGTCCAATATGGAAATGCCCCTTTTCCGCACACAGCGCGCCTTTGACGAGGCAGAGAACGCAGAGGACGAGCTTATCCGCTTTTTCACCGTTCCAAAACGCTTCAAGGACGGTTTTGTGTGTATGAACCGCCACTTTGAGCCCGTTTTGTCCGCGGACAAAACATGGGAGAAGTGCACCAAGGAAACGGCACTTCATTTTTCCGCCATCGGATACTATTTTGCAAAGGAGCTGCGCCGCGGACTTAACGTTCCCGTGGGCATAATAAGCTGCAACTGGGGCGGCAGAGTTATCCGTACGTTTATTCCCTACGAGGATTGCGAAAGCGAGCCCGCCCTTGCAGGCGAGATGGCAAACTACAAGAAGGCTATCGCAAATGCAAACGACGAGGAATACGAAAAGATATTTGACGAATACATAAAGGGCCTTGCCGTCCAGTGCGAGGAGCTTTCCGACACCTTTGAGGTAACAAGGCGCTGCGGACATCTGTTTGCCTATGCCTACTCCGCAAAGGCAACGCCCGTAAAGCCCGTACCCTACGGCAAATGGTCGCCCGACAGACCCGGCGGTCTTTGGGAGACCATGGTGCGCCACATCTGCCCCCTCTCCCTTGGCGGAGTGCTGTGGTATCAGGGCGAATCCGACAGCCGCACGGTAAACTACTTTGAAAAATACCGCACCTTCATGAATTCGTGGCGCAGGGAGTTCCTTGACCCCGAGCTGCCCTTCTTTGCCGTGGAGCTTGCGCCCTTCCGCCGCGACGGAAAGTACGAGGAGCAGACGGTAAATATCCCCGGCTTCCATACCCTGCGCGAGGTACAGCAAAGATGCACCCGCGAGCTGGAAAATAACTATCTTGCCACGACCATCGACTGCGGCGATGAATTTGACATCCACCCGCAGGATAAAAAGACCCCTGCCCACCGCCTGTGGCTTCACGCCGCAAAAAATCTCTACGGGCTTGACGTCTGTGCCGACGCCCCCGAATACGAAAGCCACCGCTTCCTTGAGGACACGGCGGCGATAATTAAGGTGAAAAACGCAAAAAAGCTTTACGCCAGCGGCATACGCGACTTCTGGATGGCAGGAGAGGACGGCGTTTTCTACCCCTGCCGTGCAGCACTGGTAAGCGACACGGAGATACGGGTACGCGCACCGCGAGTTAAGGCACCGAAATACGTGCGCTACTGCTTTACCCCCTATCCGGAGCCGGGCTATGTGGTAAACGAGGCGGGTCTGCCCCTCATGCCCTTCCGCACCGACTGCCTGGAGAACGTGCGCTACGTCCCCGACATAACTGAACCACAGGTTGATTGACAAACCGCATATCTTATGATAAACTGAAAAGGACGAACGGAGCGTACGACCGTTTGCCAATTCTGATGAAAGGAGGCAGTAAAATGACGAAGAACACAAACGGATGCTTTTATCTTGCCTCACAGGTAACCCTTTCCAGATAAGAGAGCTGTTACAGCCGAACGGTTCTCGGGAAAAGCCCTATGGAGCAGATAAAACTCCCCGAGGGGTGCATCCGCCAACGCGAGTGCACCCCTTTACTTTAGTTACAGAGACGGTATGACCCTACCCGCTCTTATTACATACAAAGGAGAGTTTGGATTGTTAGACATAGCGGCATTCGGCAAAAGGCTTGCAGAGCTGAGGCGAAAAGCGAATCTGACACAGCGCGATATCGCCCGAATATGTAACGTTTCCGCACAGGCCGTGTCAAAGTGGGAAAGGGGTTGCTGCTGTCCCGACCTGCTGATACTTGACGAGGTTGCCTCGGCCCTTGGTGTGGAGGTGAAGGATCTGTTTACAGCTCCGTAAGCATGCCAAAGAGTCAAAAAACAGGTGCAAGACTGTTAATAAAAAAACTTGGATGACCGTACATCATCCAAGTTTTTTATTTATATCAATTATTCTTCTGCTTTTTCGGCGGGCTCGATGACGCGAACGGATACCTCATGGCTGCGAAGCTCGTCTGCCTGAGTTACCTTTATCTCCAGATTGCCGTAGGTAAAGGCAAATCCCACCTCGGGTATCGTGCCGCATTGCTCGGTAACCCACCCGTTCACGGTGGCGGACTCGATATTCTCGTCCCGATCCAGCTCGAAGCGGTCGAAAAATTCGTCGATAGCCGTGGTGGTAAGCACCTTGTAGCTGCCGTCGGGAAGCTGCTCGATATTGGATACAGCCTCGTCCTGCTCGTCCCATATCTCGCCGACTATCTGCTCAAGCACGTCCTCCATGGTAACAAGACCTGCGGTGGCACCGTATTCGTCCACAACGATAACGATGTGGTCGTGGTCCTTCTGCATATCGCGGAACAGCGCGTCAAGGCGCACGGTCTCGGGCACGTAGGTGGGCTTGAAGATCGCATCGGCAATGGAAGCAGAGCCGCTTGCACGCTTCATAAGGTAATCCCTGACGTGAAGGATGCCCACAACGTTGTCAACGGTCTCGCTGTACACGGGAATGCGGGAATAACCGCTGTTTGCAATAAACTCGAGAAGCGCATCCTCCTCGATATCCTCGGGCACCATCTCGATGGCGTTGCGGGGTGTCATTATATCCGCGGCGTTCTGTCTGTCCAGCTTGAACACGTTTTTGATGTACTCGATATCGTCCTCGCTGATGGTGCCGTCCTCGGCACCCGCATCAAGCATAAGCACGATATCCTCCTCGGAAACGGACTCCTCGTTTGCGTGAGGGTCGATACCGAAAAGACGGAGAACACCGTTTGTAGACACGGTAAGGAACCAGATGATAGGCTTAAGTATTACCGCAAGCACGGAAATAAAGCCGCAGACCTTCTCGGCAAATTTGTCCTGATAGCGCATTGCGATACGCTTGGGAACAAGCTCTCCGAGAACGAGAGTGAAATAGGAAAGGATGAGCGTAATGATAACGACGGAAACGCTGTCGATGGCAGAAACGTGAGCGGGCGCAATGCTGAAGGAGCGAACGAGCAGGTCGGTCAGCTTCTCGGCAAAGTTATCCGCCGCAAAAGCGGAGCCAAGGAAGCCCGCAAGGGTGATGCCCACCTGAATGGTGGAAAGGAAGCCTGTGGGCTCCTCTATCATCTTAAGCATCCTTACTGCCTTTTTATCGCCCTCCTCGGCGCGCGCACGCACCTTTGTGGCGTTCAGCGAGATGATCGCTATCTCTGTAGCGGCAAAAAAAGCGTTAAGTAAAATAAGTATAAGCTGTAATAAAAGCTGTTGTGCCAGATCAGGCATAATATCCTCCAAAATGTAAGTATGTTTTTTCTTAATAAATATCGCTATTTATCAGCGACGGAGCCAAAACCGTCTGAAAAAAACATGCCTGCAAAAATAAAGGGTATCAGCACTGAGATCGGCGAGGCGGTGGAAGGCGTTCCATGCCTCATTTCTCATTCCCTGCGTACTTCGGGGAAGAGCGTCCATTAAAAAACCAACTCCTTGTAATAATAGATATGCACAATTAGGCATTGTACATTCAGCGCATATTATAACAGACAAAACCCGTTTTGTCAAGGAATGCCCGCGATTCTTTGCCGCGGCTTTACCACTTGGGCACATTTTTTATACCTGTGAGCAAAAAGGTATTTACTTTTTTGCGGCTTTTGATTAAACTATAAGCGTAGCAAACGAAAGGAGCACACAAATGATACCAAAGAAAAATTACTGTCCCGATTGCAACGCGCAAGCAAGGACCCTGCGAGGCAACAAAAGAGCTCGGGAGTGGGAGAAAACTTATACCAGAATATCCGACACAGTAAAGGATCACGAAATAAAGGATATCTGCTTTATTCCCAAATTCTGAACCCGAAACAACAAAATGAAGGGAGGATGCACCGTGAGGGTGAGAACGGAATACGTTTCTGACGGCGAGGAAGAGGAGATAATCCTCCGCCTGAAGGAAAATAACGAACACGCCGACGGCATCTACAGCCGAATATCCGAAATGCTCAACGACAGACGGCTGTGTCTGACCCTGAACGGAAGCGAGCATTTCATAGCGCAAAGCGAGATACTGTTTTTCGAGACCGAGGAAAGCCACGTAGCCGCCCACACGGCAAACGGAATGTACTACACGCAAAAAAAGCTCTACGAGCTTGAGCGGATGCTTCCGTCCACCTTTATACGGGTTTCAAAATCCTGTATACTGAACGTCTCGCGAATCGGCTACGTTAACCGCAATCTGACGGGCGCAAGCGAGGTGGGCTTTGAGAACACAAAAAAGAAGGTATTCGTTTCGCGCATATATTTTAAGGTACTTAAAGAACGACTTAAGGAAATGAGGTAATAAAATGAAAAGATTAAGTGCAAGCAAGCTTTTTTGGGGTGTAATATTCATCCTCTCCGCCGTGCTTATCGTCCTTGACGCCGTCGGTGCGGAAATGGGATTTTTAAACGGCATACCCGTATTCAGAAGTATAATCGTCCTGCTCCTTGTAAGCGTTGCCGTGGAGCAGCTTATCAAGCGGGATTTCGGCGGTGTGTTCTTCCCTCTTGCCGCGGCATTTATGATATACGAGGCACAGATCGCAAAGTGGCTCTCACTTGAAAGCTCCAATATTATCTCCAACTGGCTCGTTCTTGTGGTCGCCCTGCTGCTTACCGTGGGCTGCTACCTGCTTTTCGGCAAAAAGCGCAGCTTTTCCTTTGAATACAACTCCGATAACAAAAAGCACAAGATAGCCGGCAGCTCTGTAAAAAACATTGATTGCACCTGCTTTAACCACATGACCGTGGAAAACGAGCTTGGCTCCTGCGAGATACATTTTTCCAACGTGGAAAGCTACACGGGCAACGGCGTGCTTACCGTAAATAACGAGCTTGGCTCCATGCAGATCTACGTTCCAAGAGAATGGACCGTAACCGAGCACATCTCAAACAGCCTCGGCTCCGTGAGAACGGTCGGCGACAGCGACGGCACGGGAAAGACCCTTATCATCAACGGCGAAAACGAGCTCGGCTCCATTGTGATCGAATACGTTTAATATTTTCCCAAAGGAGGTATTATGAAGAGGATCCCCGCTTTATTGCTTATCTTTTCCTTTGTTCTCGCCCTTGCTGCGTGTGCCGAAAAGCCACCCGCAAGCATCGAAACCGACGAGCTTACAACGCCCGTAACCGAAGCCCCCGCGGCAGAAAAGCTCACTATTGCCACAGCGGACGGCACCGATTACGTTATAGTTATCAGCGACGATTGCGAATCGTATTTAAGCATAATTGCAGGCGATATAAAGGGTGCCTGCTATGCAAAGACCTCAAAGCATCTTTGGGTCAAGCGCAGTAATACTTTTAAAAATACCGATTGCGAGATCCTCATCGGCGATACGGGCCGTCCCGAATCCGATAAAGCCGCAGAGGGACTTAAAGAGACGGAGTACCGCATTACCGTCATCGGCAAAAAGCTTGTGGTTGCGGGCGGAAGCGACTACGCAGCTTACAAGGCGGCAATCTTTCTTTGCAACGAATTTTTTGAATCTGAGGGAGATAAAGTGGAAATACCTATGAACTACGATATTAAAGGTGAGGTCGACGTATCCACCATGACTGTTATTTCATCTATTGAAAAGCTCCGCGACCCCTGTATAGTGGTGGAAAACGGAGTATATTACGCCTACGGTACCGGCTGGCATTGCTACAAAAACACCTCGGGCGAGCTTTCGGGCAAATGGAGCGACCTCGGCGTTTGCGTTACGGTTCCCGAGACCTGCCTCGGCGACAAATGGGCACCGGAGGTACATAAATATAACGGCGCCTTCTATATGTTCACGACCTACAAATCATCCGAAACCAACAAACGCGGCTGTACCATCCTGAAGGCGGATGATCCCACCGGTCCCTTCGTTGAGATCACCGACGGCATCGTAACTCCCCACGAATGGGATTGTATCGACGGCACACTCTACGTGGATGAAACGGGACAGCCGTGGATGGTATTTGTTCACGAATGGGTATCTGCCCCCGGAAACATCGGCACCTTTGCCGCCGCAAAGCTCTCCGACGATCTGACTCACTTTATTTCCGAGCCCTTTGAATTGTTCGCCGCCAATGAGCCGAGCTGGGCAACGGGTAACGTAACCGACGGCTGTTGGATGTATACCACCGAGGACGGCCAGCTTTTGATGCTTTGGTCAAACACAAGCAAATGGGGCTATTGCGTCGGCATCTCACGCTCCTCAAACGGACGCCTTGACGGCAAGTGGACCCACGATGAAAAGCTCCTGTTCTCCAAGGAATATACCGGCGATTACGACGGAGGACACGGAATGCTTTTCAAGGCGCTGAACGGACAGACCTACCTTGCCGTGCATTCCCCCAACTCCGAAAAAGCGGGCCGCAAGGAAACGCCCATCTTCGTTCCCGTGGTGGAAAAGAACGGCACTCTCGTTTGGGCCGACAAGCAATAAACATAGGTTCCGCTGTATTTTACCGACGGCGGAACCTTTTTCCGTTTTTCCCTGCGATGTTTTTAGGGGGTGTAAAGAAACTCACGTTTCTTTACACCCCCTTATACTGCTCTATTCCTTATTAAGAGAAGGTATAAAGGTACCTGTCTTCCAGACCGGGCGCGGTTGGAACGGCGTTATCGGAGGGCTTTTCGTCGCTTATAACGCGCAGCCTTACCTTATCACCTGCCTTGGCTATGGATACTATATTCCATTTGCCGTAAAGTCCCGCAACCTCGCTCTCGTCCGTTTCCACAAGCCATACCTTGCCCTCTATTTCTTCGGAAAGCTTGCCGGGAGAGCCGCAGGCGATAATATCGCCCTTTTTCAGAAGTATTGCTTCACGCGCAATATACTCCACCTCCGGCACTATATGGGTGGCGATGAGAACGATCTTATTAAAAGCAATTTTTGCTATGTAATTTTTGATGGTAACGCGCTGTATGGGATCAAGACCCGCAGTGGGCTCGTCCAGAAGTAATATGGACGGATCGCCCAATACAGCCTGTGCAAGAGCAAGTCGCTGTCTCATACCGCCGGAAAGGGCGCGTATTTGCTTTGTGCGGACGTCCCAAAGCTCAACGGAATTAAGTATCTCCTCTATCTGCACTTCGGCGTCCTTTTTTCCTATCCCCTTAAGGGCGGCCATATACCACATAAAATCGTACACGGTAAAAGTTGGATACAGAGTGGTATACTGGGGCATATACCCAAGGGCATCGCGAAATGCGGCTCCCATTTTGCAGGTCTCCCGCGGCTCCTCCCCGTCATTTGAAAGCAGTATCCTTCCGCTGTATCCGCCCAGATTGCCCGCGATAATATTCATCAGAGTGCTTTTTCCGCTTCCGTTTGGTCCGAGGAGAGCATAAATGCCGGGCTCGAGAGTGTGGGTAAAGCCGTTAAGAGCACGCAGCTTGCCGTAATATTTGGTTATGCTTTCAAGTTGAAGTATCATTATTTACTCCTTTCGCGGCTTTTGGCCGAATGGCAGAACGTGTATGCCCCCGCGGCGGCAAGCACCGTGCCGCACACAACCGTAAATATTACCGAGGGCAAATATGCGGATGCCCCTTTGTACGTAAGGGGCGTTACCGCACCGTTGAAGCTAAATGGCAGCTCCAGGCTGTATCCCAGCCCCCTTAATACCTCGGGGATAAGGATAAGCACTGCGGAAATAACTCCCGTCAAAGAGACCGAGTGAAGAACGGAGGATATGGCAAGCACCGTAAGTGCCGTAAAATTCGCGGAAAGCAGACGCAGTAGCAGCAGCTTGATCGCCTCGCTTATTATTGTAGCCTCCGTGATATCGTAAAACTCAAGGCTGGCGGCGGCATAAGAACCATGCAAAAGATCAAAATTGAAGGCAATGCGCCATAGCTCGATGCCGGAGCAAAGGAGTGCGGCAACCGTAACGGCAAGGAGGGTGGACAGGCATTTGCCGAGATACGTGCGCCCTCTGCCGTGCTTCTGAGTGCGCAGCAATGGGTAGAAGCCGTTCTGGCGATCCGTTTGGAACGCAAAGATCGGAATTACGGCACAAACAGCAAGGAGGAAGGCATCGTTGCAATAGATGAACAGGTTCTTCCATCCCGTATCGTAAACGAAGCTTACGTTAACACCCTGCCCGTGAAGCTCCTTCAATCTGTCCGCGTAATTGCGCAGACGAATGTAGCTATCGAGCTTTCTTTCCGCCATATAATAATCAGATACGTATTCGCTGTATTCCTTAGGTGTAATAAGCCCGTTATCAATGGCAGCATCCATTTCATCCTTTTTGCCCATTATGGCGGAAAGCTCCCTGCGCAGTGCAACGACGGACTCATATTTCTCATCCGTATACTCGCCCGCGTATTCCTCCATAAACATCTGCCACACCTTGTCGTCCTCCTTAGGAAAGATATAGCGATATTCGTAGCTGTACATCCCTTTGACAAGCACGAGTCCAAGCAAGCAGATAATAAACGCGGGATTTGTGTAAAGCTTTTTAAACTCCCACGCAACGACGGAAACGGTGCGCCTCCTTATCCTTGCAGCCACAAGGCTGCGTATCCTTTCCACCGGCCGAGCAAGGGATATGAAGCGACGCTTTTTTTCCGAGGGGAGCGACGGCATCCGCACGTAGGCTACCGCAAAGCACAGCATCGCCATAATTATTATGGGCAAATACAGCGCAAGCGCCGCAAGCTCGCAGGGAAGGCAGGAAAATATGGGTATTTTTACACCTGCAAGAGAGGTGAACAGCTTTTCGCACCCCATAAGGGTTACAAAATTCAAATACTGCGGTATCGTGCCGGGGTTAAGATAGTGAAGGGAGCTTGCAAAATAAGAGCCGAGGACCATAGCGGCGCCGAACACAAAGGGCGGTGCGTAGCCGCGGATCAATGCAGATACCGCAAGCATAGAGTATACCATAACCAATCCGCAGAGGAAATACATTCCCATACGTATAAGCTCCGCACCGAAAACGGTGATCGGATAGGGACAGTTAAGATAATCCGTGGCAAACTGTACCGGCATCGAATACACGTCTGCACCTATCATTATCACCGTCAGAATAATTATCGGAAGCCGCGCACACAGCACCGCCGCCGCTACCGCAAAGGGTACGGCACCAATCTTTGCAATAGCTGTATGAAGCCTGCCTTTTTTTGTGGTCTTGATCAAAGCAACGGCACCGTTGGCACGTTCAGCCGCCAGCAGTGACGATCCCATCAGGAGAAATACGCACAAAAGAAAAGGTATCTCGCCTCCGAATTCAAGTGGTTTTTCCTGCAAGGTGGAAAAGGATACGGGAAACTCCGTTCCGTACAGCTTATTATAATAGATTATGGCCTGCCTTTGGAGCATATAGGGGTAAGAATTATAGGAATAGCCAAGGACCTTATATTCATCGATCCTGCGATACGCAGAGGTAATGATGCGGTCAAGCCTTTCCTTGTGGACGTCTTCATAATCCACCACTCCGTAGAATCTGCGGTAAAGGTAGTAATCTCTCCCCAACTCGCTCGGCAAGTGGACGGAATCGGGATAATTGGGTATGTAAAAGCCTGCGGCAGCCTCGGCCTCCTTGTAAGCCTTGTTATATGCCTCGGCCTCCGAGCGTGCCTTTGCAGGATCCTGGAGATAGTATTCCATATACGCCTCGAGATACGGCAGCAGCTTGTCCTCGTCTGCCTTGGCCTCCAAAAAATACAGGCAGGAGGACACCAACGTAAGCAGCAGCAAGCTAAACGCCAATATCCGATTCATAAAGATCTTCTTGAGCTCAAATCCTAAAAGTCGCATTTGTCCTCCTCTTGTTATTCTCCTCGTTTTATTCAAAAGCGGCCAATAAAACACCCCTATATTATATATAACGCAAAAAAAACCAAAAATGACACGCTTTTTTCAAAACTTTTTTCAAAAAATTGCATTTTCGTAAAAACCGCACAATTACGCTGTATGTTTTTTGTTTTATTTTCCCAACAAAAAAGCAGGGCGTGCAAGGAATTGCACGCCCTGTGTCGTAAAAATAACGCGGTATTACTTTTTAAGCCTCTTATCGCACTTAACGGTCAGCTTGGTTCCGAGGGTCTGGAAAAGCTGAACGAGCAGGATAAGAAGTATTACGGCAAGGATCATTATAAGGGTCTTATATCTGTAATAGCCGTAATTGATGGCAATGCTGCCAAGTCCGCCGCCGCCGATGATACCGCTCATTGCCGAATAGCCGAGAATGGTGGTAACCGCGATGGTAGCATTGGAGATAAGGGAGGGCACGCACTCGGGTATCATGACCTTCACGATTATCTGCATGGGAGAAGCGCCCATGCTTTGTGCCGCCTCGATAATATTGGGGTTAAGCTCGCGGAGGCTGCTTTCCACCAGACGGGCAACAAAGGGGAATGCGGCAATGGTAAGAGGCACGATAAGTGCTACGGTACCTACCGTAGTTCCCACGATAAGACGTGAAATGGGGAAAACAAGTATCATCAATATAAGGAAAGGAACGGAGCGAAGGAGATTGATGATAACGCCGAGGGTCTGCATCAACCACGCAGGCAGAGGCAGAACACCGTTTTTTTCGCCTGCAACGAGCAGTACGCCCAAGGGCATACCGATTATAATGGCAAGCAGCGTGGACACCACGGTAACGTAAAACGTCTCCCACAGCGCCATAGGGAACTCGGAGATAAATATCTCCCAAGCCTCACGGACCGTTTCGGAGGTGAACAGATCATTTAACATCCGAGGTCACCTCCTCTGTAATAACGTCGTCCACACGCTCAAGATAGTCCACAGCGCGCCTGAGGCTTTCCTCGCCGCCGGGGATACCCAGCAGCATATTGCCGAACACCTTGCCACCGATGGTACGGGTGGAGGCGGAAAGGATGTTTGGGGTGATGCTGATATCAAGAGCCATTTGAGTGATAAGGGGAGCACTTGCCGCCTCGGAGCCGTGGAACACGACACGGAGTATATGCTCGTCCTCCTTGGGGGTGTAAACAAGCCCGTCGTTGCCGTCGGGGAAAACAAGTCGCTTTGCCGCCTTGCTTTTCGGCGTGGAGAACACGGTGGCAACGTCGCCCTCCTCCACCACGGTACCATTATCGAGGATGGCAACGTGGTTGCATATCTCCTCCACAACGCTCATCTGGTGGGTGATTATTATAACGGTGATACCAAGCTTGCGATTGATATCGCGGATAAGCTCCAGAATGGAATGAGTGGTCTTTGGGTCAAGTGCGCTGGTTGCCTCGTCGCACAGAAGGACCTTGGGGTCCGTTGCCAATGCACGGGCAATGGCTATCCTCTGTTGCTGACCGCCCGAAAGCTGTGCGGGATACGCCTCTGCCTTATCGGGAAGACCTACGGTATCAAGCAGCTCCAGAGCGCGCTTTTTGGCTTCCGCACGCTTAACGCCCGCAAGCTCCAGCGGGAACATTATGTTACCAAGGCAGGTACGCTGCATAAGCAGATTGAAGCCCTGAAAGATCATGGTAACGTTGCGGCGCACGGAACGCAGCTCCTTTTCCGAAAGGGCACCCATGTCCACACCGTCAATGAGGACCTTGCCCTCGGTGGGACGCTCCAGCATATTGATGCAACGCACAAGCGTGCTCTTACCTGCGCCGCTCATGCCGATTATTCCGTATATGTCCCCGTCGTTAACGGTAAGACTTACGTTTTTTAAAGCTTCAAAGGAGCCATCGGCTCCTTTGAAGGTCTTTGTGAGATTTTTAATTTCGATCATTTGGTCTTGAGAGCGTCAAGGGTGGTCTGCTTGCCGCCGTAGATGCCGAGAGGCTCAACGTGAATAGCGCCCGCAGATACCAGCTTGGTGCCGTTTTCCTTATTGAAGTCCTCAAGGTAAGGCAGGTGCTGGAAGTAGTTGGCGTCGATCTCGCCGTCGTTTACAACGTTGTTGGGGATAACGTAGTCGGAGAACTCCCTAACTTCAAGGGTAATTCCCTTCTTTGCGAGGATCTCCTTTGCAACCGCAAGGATCTCTGCGTGAGGAGCGGGAGAAGCGGCAACGGTGATCTTGGTGCCGTTCAGAGCCGCGTAATCAACGGTGGTATCGTAGCCGTCGCCGGGATTCTCAACAACGGAAACAACTGCTCCGCCGTACTTGGTGGTGATAAAGTCGGCAACCTCCTTGGAGGAGAGAGCGGCAACGAGAGCCTTTACCTTATCGGTATTCTCGTTTCCTTCCTTAACTGCAACGATGTTGGAGTAAGCGGAAGCGGCACCCTCGGATGCGAGAGACTTTTCAACGGGGTTGATGCCTGCGGCAATAGCGTAGTTGGAGTTGATAACTGCGTAGTCAACGTCCTGAAGCACGCGGGGCAGCTGTGCGGCCTCGGTCTCCTTGAAGGTGATGTTGTAGGGATTCTCAACGATGTCGCGGATAGTAGCGGC
>JAFSCG010000017.1 GCA_017436885.1 Clostridia bacterium
AGCCGGTGACGGAAGCGGCCTTATTTACGGTATGGGCCACGCCGTATACACTATGTCCGATCCCCGTGCGGTAATGCTCAAAAAATACGCACAACACCTTGCAGAGGAGAAGGGATACGGAGACGATTTCCGTCTGCTTGAAGCGGTTGAACGCCTCTCCCCCGAGGTCTTCTGCGATGTTAAGAAAACCACAAAGCCCATATGCGCAAACGTTGACCTCTACTCCGGTCTCGTTTACCGTATGCTGGGCATTCCCACAGAGATGTTCACGCCCCTTTTCGCCATTGCCCGTGTTGCCGGTTGGTGCGGACACCGCATCGAGGAAGCCGTTGGCAACAACAAGATCATCCGTCCCGGCTACAAGTGCATCGCCACCCCCAACCCCTACGTGCACATATCCGAGCGCGATCCGGAATAATATATTTGGCTTCCCTGCCACGCAGGGAAGCCTTCTTTTTGTATTGAAAAACGCCGTAATTTAGTCTATAATATGAATATAAACTAAAAGCTGTGGAAATATAGAAAAAAGAGCGGGAGGGCTTATGCAAAAGGTACTGAAACGAGAGGATGCCGCGTTTGCACGCGAGGCCTTGGGAGACGAGGTGTACAACTACCTATGCAGCGAGGAATGCGAGACCTTTGAAAGCCACGTAGCGATGAACGTAATTGCATTTGATTGGTACGACACCGATGCACCTTGCACGCCTCAAGCAAAGATGACGCTGTGCGTTGACAAGTGCAATCTGATAGTTTTTTGCGAGGACGAGCGCTCATACAAGGCGGCAAGCGCCTGTCTTGTTGGTGCTCAAAGCACGGAACGTGCACTTTACGGATTTTTCAGCCGCTTACTTAAAGCGGATATGGCGTATCTTGAAAACGTAGAGTGCCGCATAAATGCCACGGAGGAACGGTTGATGAAATACTCCGACAGCGACTGCCTTATGGAGATACTTGATTTCCGATACGAGCTATTTGACCTGAAAAGATACTATCAACAGTTGCTTTCCATTTTTGAAAACTGCGAGGAAAACGACAATGAACTGTTCACGGAAAACGGAGTAAGATATTTTTCCGTACTTGTGAACCGCGCAAGCAGATTGCTTGACCGCACGGTAAGCTTGCGGGATTACGTTTCTCAAGCAAGAGAAGCTTACCAGGCGCAGATCGACATCGAGCAAAACAAGCTGATGCGCGTTTTTACCGTTATTACCGCCGTATTCCTGCCGCTGACGCTGCTTGTGGGATGGTACGGTATGAACTTCAGCCATATGCCGGAGCTTGATTCACCTTTCGCCTATCCCGCATTTGCCGCAATTTGCGGAATTATAGTAATAGTGCTGATAATCATATTTAAAAGGAGAAAATGGTTTTGAAGAAAAAAATTCTGGTCAGCGCCTGCCTCCTCGGCACTCCCTGCAGATATGACGGAAAAAGCAAGCCCTGCGAAAAGGTCATTCGTCTTGGAGAAGATTACGAGATAATTCCCGTCTGTCCCGAACAGCTTGGTGGACTTACCACGCCGCGCCCTCCGTCCGAAATGCAAGCTGACGGCCGCTTTATCAATTCCGATGGCGCAGACGTTACCGCAGAATACCGTAACGGCGCTAATAAGACCCTGCATATTGCCAAGGAACACGGTTGCGCCCTTGCCGTCCTTAAGGAAAAAAGCCCGTCCTGCGGCGTACATAGTCGATACGACGGAACCTTCACACGCACCCTCATACGCGAAAGCGGCATCACCGCTTCCCTCCTTCGGGAAAACGGTATGACCGTTTTGTCGGAGGACGATATTTGACAGCGTGATCCCCCTTCCCTAAACCGTGCAAAAACTATCCCTGTGGCATGTATTAACTTGCGTTTTCAACAAGAACGTAGGGCGGCGGCTTGCTGCCGCCGAAAGCAAATAAAAAACAAAAATCTGCGGGAGATAAACCCCCGCCCTACAAAAATCCATTGCGCGAGAAAGCAACCTTATATTCCTGTTTTCTCTGACTCCATTTATAACAAAACAGCCCGCAGCAAAAGCTGCGGGCTGTTTTGTTGTATGGATATAATATCTAGGGTATTACCGGTATCAGTTATCAAGCGCATCGAGGTATTCGATTACTGCAGCGGCCTTTTCCTTGTCAGCGACGGAAGCCTCGTCGTCGCTGAGGATATCGTTTGCAAGCACGAAAGGAGCACTGCCATCAACGTCACCAATTACCGTATACCAACCGGCATTGTTCTTCACAACCGCGTAAGGAGTGAAGTTAACGCCTACTCCTTCGTAATCCATGATATCATCGTCGCTGAACTCAACGGTGGCTCTGAAGGTCGCCTTAGTGTCGTTTGCACCAAGCTCATAATTTGCGATGGCGGCCTTGCCTTGAGAATTCATAAGGTAAGCAACGGACTTAGCCACGTACGCACCGTTGTGGAGAGCGTCCACAGTGCTGTTTCCGCCGTAGTAGGTGCTTCCGCGGAAATAGCGGGTATTGCTGTAATAGAAATCGCTGACAACGAGAGTACCAAATTCAACAACGGAGTTTTCGTCAACGTCTCTGTCTATGCCGTAAGTGGCGCGGATACCAATGATTCCATCGGCTGTCTTTTCCCTGAGGGAAAGTCCCTTCTGCTCAAATGCTTCGGGAGCGTGAATGTAAACGTGCTCCTCGGAACCGTCAACGTCACCCTCGGTTTCCGTAAAGTTTCCGTAAACCTCAATAACGTTGTTCACGCCGCCGTCAAAGATGATCTTGGAGGAATCGTGATTGTTATTTATGTTAAAGGACTTATCCTCGTCAAAAATAACGCTTGCATGGATCTCGGGAAGAGTAACAAGGTCAACGTTGTTAACTTTTGCATCACCGGAAACGTAGATCTTAACGATTCCTGCGCAATCAACGGATTTGTCGGTATTGGAGGCATAGTACTCACTCTCAACAGACGCCTGCTTGGTGCCTGCCATAACCGCATCCCAGTTAAGAGCATTGAGCTCAATATGCTGATCGATATAATGTGCGCCCGTGGCATGCTTTTCGATGGAAGCAGAGGAAGCTGCGCGAGCACCGGATACGACAGCAAGCTTGTATCCGGGAGAAAGAGGCGCCTCCTGAGTACAATCGGAATGAACTATAAAGCTGTTATAGTTGAGGAAGAGGGTCTTGGGAGAGCCGGTTCCTGCCAGATGAAGTCCGTAAAACTCAACGTGGGACTCAAAATTAACAGTTCCAAGGAACTGAACCTTGCAGGTCTCATCCTTGGAGGTAAGGTTGATCCAACCTCCAACGTTTTGCCAAACCTCTCCATCCTGCACCTTCAAGAAGGTTGAGCAGTTTACTATCGTTCCGCCGCAGTCCCATCCGGAAAGCAGCTCTGAAGCACGCTCTATGGTATCAACGCCGTCCTGCTCGGTCAAGCCGGAATTGAACTGATCACCGGCAGTTCCGGTAACGTACAGCACAGGCTGATCATTCAGGAGCGCAAAGCTTTCGTCATCCGCAAGACAATAGGTGCACTTGTGATGAGGTGCCCAAGTATCAAGATCGGTGTAAGGAGCGTAGTTGTGGCCGCAATTGCGCTGTACCTCTACCTTTTGGTCTTCATCAAAAACGTTTTTATAAACGAGCTTACTTGCACCTAAACCACAGGTAGTTCGAACACAATCTTCCTCGGAAAGAGCCCAAATACTGTCAACTCCCTCAACTTCCCACATAAGCTCCGATTCGAAACAGGGAGAGTAATAGAAGGCAGAGGTAATATTATCCGCATCATCACTATGCTCAACCTCTATGATATTATCGTTAAGGATGATAGAATCAACGGTAATGTTTATCTTAAGCCCACCGGTGGTATCATACTGCTTATAGGAAGCATTAGAGGGAACCACGGTGGATTTGATACCTTTACGGAAGGTACCGCTCTTGATGTGAAGATTGATCGTGGAATCCTCAACCGTAGGTGCAGAAGCCGCATTAAACTCGGTTGCACCAAGGAGCCAAAACGCATTATCAAATATAGCACCGTCAACCTCTACGTTGATAGTGGTTCCAACGTAGTTATCGTCAGCCATAACCGCGTTTCTTGCCATCTGAGTAGCAGGACCGCCGACAAAGTGAACGTTGCCCAAGAAAATATTGATGGTTTTGTTCTCAACATCTATTCCGCGGCCTCTGCTTCGGGGGGATATGTACTGATACTCTCCACCATTAAGAGTGATAGTCTGAGTAGAGGCAGCGGAGGATGCTGCGCTGCTGCCATTGCCGTTGATAACTATCGGCTTATAGGATACTGCCGTTCCGCCGTAAGTAAATTTTACATTCTCTGTGACCGTAAAATCAAACCCTTGGCAATAAATAAGAGGATTTGTATTACCAAAATGAACGTTTAAATAATCAAACGTTACAGCACATCTTAGATAATGGACACAAGTATCAACCTTAGCAAAAACCAAACGGCGGTAATCGTCGTCGGATTCGGAATCGTAATAGTTGATAAGAACGTTCTTTTGTCCATATTTTGAAACGCCAAGTTCACTGTTAACAGTCCAAGCGTTATCGTTTGTTACGGTACACTTGTGGGTAAAAACTATATTTTCCTTGTTGTCGAAGACTTTAGAACCGTTGGGCGCAAATGCAAAAGCACCGGTGCCAAGGTCCTTACTTACAGCAAGAACAACGATGATCCTGTCAAAGCGAGCACCGTTCGATGTGCCGTCCTTGCCAATTCCGTTAACCTTTCCACCAACAAGCAATCCCAAAAAGCCTCTGAAGCTGCCGCCGTTATAAATAACAACAGCGTCATTAGCCCCCTGAACAACTCCCTTATCCTCGTCGGCTGCTGTTACGGCATTGCCGGAAGGAAGCATAACGGGAGCTATGCCGATGATCATTACAGCGCAAAGCAAAACGGAAAGAAGCTTATATACCTTTTTCATGATCATTCTCCCTTCTCATTCGCCAATAAGCCAGCTTGCGAGAACGTTTGTTCCGTTTCTCTGGCCGTTGGTGTTGCTAAGTGTAGTTACCTCTTCGGTAAACTCAATAAAATTGATTACCGGAGGTGCGTAGATCTCTTTTTTCATACTGCGTTCCTTTCATAAAAGAATTGCTGACGCTGACAAAGCATAACAATGCCATCGTATATAACTAATGATTATATTATACTTTTTAGTTAATTAAAAGTCAACATTTTGCCAAATATTTGTAGAAATGCAGTACTTGAATCCGTTTGCGTTGTACAGCTTGCACAAACATTTTCATTTGTCAGTAATCGGCAAAAACGATAGGTGTAAATAGATGAACAAAAAGGTGGAAATTTCA
>JAFSCG010000018.1 GCA_017436885.1 Clostridia bacterium
CAGCAAGCGCACAATGGACGAGTCCGTTTTCAAAATGCTTTCCGCATGGGCTGACCAATCTGAAAAGCTCAGAAAGGGCGAGATCAGCAAAGATCAGTATGACCGTTGGCGTTATACATTCCCGGCAGAGGACCCCACCCAGATTTGGGCGAAAGTTCCGTCCCAGGCACTCAGCGATATGCTGAGTGAGGCATTGAAAGAGGAGAAATAATATTCCCTCTACTTATCGCCGCCTTTAAGCAGTTTTTGCACCCTAATTTTCGTTTCCCTTTACAGAAAACCACAAAAAAGAACGACAAAAAGCCCGTACTGACATCCGATCAGTACGGGCTTAAATGTTAATATGGGTATTTCGTGAGATAGTTGAAATTATTCTTTACTCACAAGCCACTCGCAACGCAGAATAATTGCATTGAAGCGGAATCTTATCAAAACCTTATCAGAAGAAGTGGGCGAAGTCCGAAAACCGTTGGTATTACTGGCTTTTTCGGATTTTTCGTTTTATTCCCACTCGATCGTTCCCGTAGGCTTGGGTGTGAGGTCGTAGAGGACGCGGTTGATGCCGGGGACCTCAGAGGTGATGCGTGCGGTGATCTTGTGGAGGACCGCATAGGGGATCTCCTCGATAGTGGCAGACATGGCGTCTTTGGTGTTGATGGCGCGGATAATGGCGGGCCAGCCCTCGTAGCGGCTCTCGTCCTTTACGCCAACGCTCTTGATATACGGAATGGCAATGAAATACTGCCATACCTTTTCCGCAAGACCTGCGTTATCGAACTCCTCGCGGAGTATTGCGTCTGCCTCGCGGAGCGCGTGCAGACGGTCGCGGGTGATGGCACCGAGGCATCTTACGCCGAGACCGGGACCCGGGAAGGGCTGACGGTATACCATTGCGTGAGGCAGACCGAGCGCCTCGCCCACAACGCGGACCTCGTCCTTAAAGAGCAGCTTTATGGGCTCAACCAGCTCGAACTGCATTTCCTCGGGGAGACCGCCAACGTTGTGATGGCTCTTAACAGCCTTCTTTCCCTCTGCCTGCTTGATGCTTTCCAGAATGTCGGGATATATGGTTCCCTGTGCAAGGTAGGAGATGCCCTCCAGCTTGGAGGCCTCCTCGTCGAACACCTTTATAAACTCGCCGCCGATGATCTTACGCTTTCTTTCGGGGTCCGCTACGCCTGCAAGAAGATCAAGGAAGCGGTCAGTCGCATCGACGTAAACGAGGTTAGCGTCGAGTGCCTTACCGAACACCTCTATAACCTGCTCGCTCTCGCCCTTGCGCATAAGGCCGTGGTTAACGTGAACACAAACAAGCTGCTTGCCGATCGCCTTGATAAGGAGCGCGGCAACAACGGAGGAATCAACTCCGCCGGAAAGGGCAAGGAGCACCCTTTTGTTGCCGACCTGTGCGCGGACGGCGGCTACCTGCTCGTCGATAAAGGCGTTGGCAAGCTCTGAATTAACGATTCTTTTCATATCATCGGGACGTACGTTGGGGTTCATAAAATCCTCCATAGAATGTATAGATAGCAATTTTGAGAACAAAAAACACTTCTCACTGTAGCTTATTTATTAGTATAATACTATTTTTGCGGATACACAAGATGTTGAACAAAAAAAATTCAATTTTTTAACATTCACTTCCACAGCGCGTATACTGTAACAAAAAGCTATTTACGGAGGCAATATGGAACTTGATAAGAATGCGGTAAATAAGCTGCTTTCAAGCGGGGATACACAGCTGTGGCAGTTCATACAAATGGTGGCGGCATCCTCGGGGATAGAGCTGCCGAGCAGTGTGAGCCACGAGGAGATGAAAACCCTGCGAACCGCCATCCTCGGTGCGGCAAACAGTGGCATAACGGCAGAGCAGGCAACGGAATACCTGAAAAACATGGGCATTAACTACGGCGGCGGAAAATGAACGATATTTCCGAGCTTATTGGAAAATTCCTATCAGACCCCGCCGCCGCAAAGGCGGCGGCGGAGCTTGCGGGCAAGCTGATGCAGAACGGCGATGGCGGCAGCCAAGGTGAGACAGAACCGAAAGCCGCAAGCACAGCCACGGCGGAGACCGCGCCTCAGGATATGCTCTCCGCCGTGCTGAAGGACCCCGAATTTATGAAAAAGATGCCCGAGCTCCTTTCAACGGTTGCGCCTATGCTGAACGGCGCATTAAACGGCAAAGCGGTAACGGTCACCCAAGCTCCCGCCTCCCTTCCCATCCCCACCCGCGAAAGAAGCGAGCAAGCCAAAAGAAGCGCCCTGCTTCTTGCCCTTAAGCCCTATCTTTCCCCCGAAAGGGCGGAGACCGTTGACCACATCATTCGCCTTACGGAGCTTATTGAGCTTGTTTCGCTGATCAAATAAGGAGAGACTATGTACAGAAAAAGATTCGATCCACAACGCCCTTCCCTGCCGAACGATTATTGCGGTTGGGCGGCCGACGTTCCCAAAGAGGCTGAAAAAACCGAATGTAAGGCTCGGCAAATACCCGAGGCAGTGCAGCACAAAAATGAGCTTGTCTGCGCAATATCGCACCCCTCCGAGCTTTCCGATATTATCCTTATCGGCGGTGTGATACTGCTGATATGCACCCTGTCCTCCGACCGCAAGCCCGATCTTTCCCTGCTTATCCCGCTTATACTGCTGCTTGTAAAAAAACCGCCAAACTCACAGCAAGCGTGACCGATAACCGAAACCGCGCAAAGGCGGACGGCTGATAGCCGCCCCTACGACTTTGCGTGCAGTCATAACCACCGGCCGTGCCGGTGGCTTGCACAAGCCCCCTTGGGGCATTCCACACGCAGAGCCTATAGGCTCGTCGAGCAATCCGCCACTTGCGGTAGTTGCCCCACCGCCACAGATGTGGCAATTACTTGAAAATTGCCTTCCCCAGTGGGGGAAGG
>JAFSCG010000019.1 GCA_017436885.1 Clostridia bacterium
ATCATTATCATCAGGAGTGTCAAAACGATACGTGTCTAAAGTTTCTCCGACACTTTTACATATATAGCAGAAAATTTTATAATTCTGTTTTGCTTCATTATCTATTTCATCTTCAGTTTTCTTTCTAAGTGTAAGAATATATGTTTTCTTAGGGGTGTTGAAGAAACTATTGATAGGAAGTGAAATGATACTTTCTATATAACAGGTTTTTAAAATCAACTCTTTTAAGTTTGTATTGCCTAAATTGGTGAAAATACCATCAGGCAACACAACATTTGCTGTCCCACCATATTTTAGAGATCGAATTATCCACTCTAAGAAAAGAGCTTCAACACCATTTCCCTTGGCAGTATAAAAACCTGTATCCGATGCCAATTTGGTAATAGTAGCATCCTGATAGTATGGCGGATTAGCGAGAATAAGATCATACTTGTTTTCTTCTAATTTATCAAGTGTACCAAGGGCTTTTTTACTGGAATAAAATGCTTTGTTCAAAAGTTCTTTTGCTAAGTATTGTACTTCATCAATATTGTTATTATCCTTAAAAAGTTTTGAAAAGTAAATCAGCATATTTGCCTTGGCTAGAATAGTTGTAATATCATCCTTGCCAGACATTTGCTTTTCAAATCCATATAATTCTACACCCGCAACTAGTTTTCCATTCTTTACTTCAAATGGAACATTGGATGCTGCCTCCAAAAGAAATTTTCCAACTCCTGATGCTGGATCACATATTTTCATTCCATTAGTGATAGTGACCATATTCACCATTTCTCTCACTATTTTGAGTGGTGTAAAGAACTGTCCCATATCGGACTTATCATCGCTATTCTTCATGAAAGTTTCAAACAGCCTAGATTTGAAATCTTTACTAATGTTAATAAATTTGCCATTGCTTTTTTCATAATTATAGAATTCATCCATGATATTTTTAAAGCAGATAGCATGAGAGTCCTCTTCAATATAGTGACCATCAACGCCTTTTTTAACATGAAAAATTTGCCCATTAACGATAGTAGTACCATCACCGCCATCAGGAAACAACATTTTCATTTGAGCTCTCGGACCTTCGAGATATGTGCCAAGTATGTCCGCATTTGTAAGCCGAGTAGCTTCATCAACAGAGTACAAGCTATAAATGTAACTAAACGAGTTATTATCCTTTAACACATTTATATCACTTAAATATTTAAAAAGAAACACTTCCACAAAAGTGTATAGGGACATTTTAGAAGAGGCGAAAGTCATTCGCTTCAAAATGCGAGCAATCTTCTTTGCTAAATCAGTGGGATCAATATCTTCTAATTTCAGTATAGTGTCATTTTCAGCAGAAACAGAAAGTGATACCAAATCAATAAACTCTGCAACTTTTTTGGGTTCTGCTTTAGGGTCAATTTTTCGAGTAATTTGATTGCCGTTTTCATCTACGATAAGATTTCCTGTTATAGGATTTAGCCATATATATTTATCCCCATCTGTGACAATGTATATTTTAGCTCCGATTTCTTTCGCAACACCGATTTCTTGTTTGATCGCTTTATTTATTTTTGTTTGTGTATTTAGTTCGTCTGGAGTTTTGAACTCCAAAAATACAATAACTTCCTTATTTTTGTTTATGATAAGAACATCCGGCTTTTTGCTTAGATTTTTAGAAACTTTTACTGTTTTTAATTTTCCTGATTTCATTAAATCGTTAATAGTAGTAGCGCCAAGACTAAGGCAAGTGTATTTATCAAGAATGCTTACGTCGTTAGAAAACAAGCTATCCTGTATTGTTTGTTCAGACATTTTTATTCCTCCAATTTTGGTAGTTTTCAATAAATCTGTAATTATAAGATTTTATTTTTCCTCAACTTTTCTCTTGTTTATGTATTGTCTAATCCAACTATAAATTTCGACGGAAGCTGTTTTTCCATCAATTTCTATAAACCGCATAAACTCTTCTTTGACCTCTGGCTCAATAAGAACTTCAATTTTAGCCGTCTTTTTTCTGCCGGCGGGGCGTCCACCACGAGATTTAGTGGATTCCATTTGCTTCCCTCCAATTCTTACCATGATTTTATATGTATAATATCATATTTTTATCATGATGTAAACTATTTATTTGAATTTTATAGTAAATTTAATTATTCTTTGATCTTAATAAACAGAAAACCGGATGAGCATCGAAGCTCACCCGGCCTTTTTTCATTTATACGAAAGTTCTCTCTTGTTATGTAAAAACCGCCCAAAACCATAAAATTAGGGGCTTGTGTTCAATAGGGCAAACCAGCGAAAACCCTAGTGTTTATGCGTGTTTCAAGCAGTTTGCCCTATTATAACACAAGCCACTATTCGGCGTACAATGCCGGTTGCTTTCATATATACAGAAAAAGAGCACGGAGAGTCTGAAAAAGCCTACTTTACCCGTTTTCAGATCAATTCCACTTGCAGTGGAATTGATCTGAAAATTCACTTCTTCCTTAATTTTGCCGTTTTGTATTGCCTTTACCGTCAAAGAAGTATATAATTATATCGTTATTGCCGAGGGGTCAAGCTCGGATCTCGGAGATTTCAAGGAGGAACGCAATGCATATTTTCACAACGATGATAACCCCGTTCAATGCCGACGGAAGCGTTGATTACGACACCGCATGCAAATACGTTGATTTTTATCACGAGAGTGGAATTGACGGTATCTTTGCCGTTTGCCAATCCAGCGAGATCTTTTATCTTACTCTTGAGGAGCGCGTGGAATTGAACCGCCGAGTTTATGAACGCGCAAAAACGCTGGATAAAGATCTTCTGGTCGTTTCTTCGGGGCATATTTCCGACACCATCGAGGAGCAGGCAAGGGAGCTTAACGCAATATACGAATCGGGCACCGATGCTCTTATCCTTATCACCAACCGCCTTGATATAAACAATGAAGGCGACGACGTGTTTATCGAAAATGCAAAAAAGCTTATCGCCATGCTTCCTCCCGAGGCAAAGCTGGGCTTTTACGAATGTCCCTATCCCTATAAAAGACTGGTAACACCCAAAATACTTGATTGGTGCCTTTCCACGGGACGCTTTTACTACATGAAGGACACCTGCTGTGATGCAAGCATAATAGCCGAGAGGGTGAAGCAGCTCCGTGGCAGCAGCTTTAAGCTGCTTAACGCCAACTGCCAGACCCTGCTTGAAAGCATGCGCATGGGTGCGGACGGCTACTGCGGCATAATGTGCAACTTCCACCCAAAGCTGTACGCTTGGCTTGGAAAGCATTACGAAAGCGAAAAAGCCGATGCAATTCAGGCATTTATCGGCACCTTTGGCTTTACGGAGGCGGGACTTCCCTACCCCCTTACCGCAAAATACCACATGGATCTCTGCGGTATTCCAACGAAAAACGTTGGCAGGAGCCGCCGCTCCGAGGAGCTGACCGAATACGCAAAAAGCTGTATGCGGCAAATGAAGCTGGCAACCGACCTTATGGAAAACAAGCTGGAGGAATGGGAAAATGAAGGGCACTGATACTTGGAGCTACGCTCCATACCGACCGCTTTTGTTCAACGTTGGTGATATATATATTTGCCGAATCGCGCCAAGCAAAGACGCAATACATTTTGAGTGGCTTGATATCGGTGCCGCGGAGTATTCCGTTTTTTGCCGCAAGCGCGGAGCGGAGGACTTTTGCCTTTGCGGAAGCACTGCGGGAACGGAATTTGATATTACGGAGCTTGACGCGGATTGCGACTATGAATTCTACGTCAAGGTCGGAGAGAAGCAGAGCCGCGTGCGTCTTGCCCGCACGGGCGAGAGCGTTGGCACGGTAGTAAATTACCTGCATCCCGATGACGAGGCTTACTCCTTTTCGGGCAGATATTTGTGCTCGCCCTCCCTTGTGCGCCATCCCGACGGATATCTGCTTGCGTCCATGGATCTTTACGCAGGTGCGCATCCCCAGAATCTGACGCTTATATTCCGCTCTGACGACAACGGCGAAACTTGGCATTACGTTAGTGAGCTTATGCCCTGCTTCTGGGGCAAGCTGTTTATCCACAAGGGAGAGCTGTATATGCTTGCCTGCTCCACCGAGTACGGAGACCTGCTTATCGGCAAGTCCACGGACGGCGGCAAGAGCTTTTCCGCTCCCGTTACCCTTTTGCGCGGCTCAAACGGCAAAAACGGCAACTGCGGCGTACACAAAAATCCCCAAAACGTTCTCGTTTACAACGGCAGGCTGTACAACACTCTCGAATGGGGCGCGTGGAAGAACACCGAATACTACCACGCGGCAATGGTAATGTCCTGCAATGTGGAGGACGACCTGCTATCCCCCGAAAGCTGGAGCTTTTCCGAGCCCGTAAAATACGACCCCGCCTGGACGGGAGTTGCACCCGACGGCTTTAAGGGAAATATCGAGGGCACGCTGTGCGTTGCACCCAATGGCGGGCTTTATAATCTGATGCGTTATCAGACGGCGGAAAAGAAGATACTTGCCTACGCCGTAAACACCGAGGATGCAGACGCGCCTCTCGCCTATTCGCACCCCATAGATTTTCCCGCCAATCTTTCCAAATTCACGATAAAGAAGGACGAGGAAACGGGCAGGTATTACTCCGTTGCAACACGCAGGATAGACGAGCCCGCCACACGGCGCAATCTGCTTTCCCTGCTTGCATCCGACGACCTGCTCCATTGGAGCGTGGTATGCGACCTTATTGACCGAAGATACGATAGCGTGGACAAAACGGGCTTCCAATACGTTGATTTTGAAATAGAGGGCAACGACATCATCTACCTCTGCCGCACTGCCATAAACGAACCGCACAATTACCACGACTCGAATTATTCAACGTTCCATAGAATAGAGAATTTCAGAGACATGTAAATTCCAAAAAAACTGCCTCCCCTGTGTAAGGGGAGGCTATTATTTTTACAAATTATCTCCAATGACAGTCCCTTTTCTGTCTGCGTTCACGCCATGGTTTCAAGCATCTTCATGCTTACTTCGTATTCGCAGGGCTTGCCGTTGATATACTTTTCATATTCCTTTTGCATATATTCGCCCATGCGGCGCACCTCGTCGCCCGCGCTTCCCGCGATATGAGGGGTGAGAATGCAATTATCAAGCCCGTAAAGCTCGCTTCCCTCCACGGGAGGCTCGGGGAAGGTTACGTCGAGGACCGCGGTAAGGTCGGGTCTTGCCTTCAAGGTAGCAATAAGATCGGCTTCCACCACCTGCGCGCCTCTGCCTGTGTTCAGGAACACGGCGTTTGGCAGCATACTGTTAAACAGCGCGCCGTTAAGCATGCCCTTTGTTTGCTCGTTATTTGCAAGGTGGTTGGAAACGACGGCAGAACGGGCAAACAGCTCTGCAAGAGAGCATTTTTCTACCCCAAGCTCTGCGGCCTTTTCGTCGGGCAGGAAGGGGTCGAACACAAGGACCTTCAGCTTATATGCCTTCAGCATATTTATTACCAGCTTGCCTATCATTCCTGCGCCGATAATGCCAACGCAGGCACCGTAATTTCCCCAATAGCACTTAAACGCCTTGCGTGCCCCCGGATGATCGCCCGCGCTGAAAAGACGCGAGGAGCGGAAAAAGCCCTTGTTTGCCAGAACGATCTGCGCAACGGTATATTCCGCAACGGGTACGGCATTTGCCGCCCACGCGCTGAACACCTTTATTCCACGGGAAAGGAAGGGACGTGCAAATGCCTGCACAGATCCCGCACCGTAGAACACCGCCTCAAGCTTCGGGAGGCACAGAGCTATCTCCTCCTCCGTCAAAACGGGCATGCCCCAAGTGGAAAAAACGTATTTTACGTCTGCAAATTTTTCGGGCTCGCTTAAAAGCTCGGCACGGGTATATACCCTCTGTTCCGCATCAATACCGCAGGCGGCACCGTCATCAAGCCCCCAACCGAAAACGTTTTTCACGTTTGCGGGTCTTTCGCACAAATAGATAATTTCCATGTTGCTCTCCTATCATTTATCTGCTATGGCGCGCAGCGCATCGGCTTCGCCTGCAAGACTTTCTATTCTTCCGTCGGGCATGAACTCCAAAAGCAAGGTCCGCTCGCCGCCGAGAGCGTCCAGATATACGCGCCAAATATCCACGGCATCGGAAAGGGGATATTTTTCCTTGCCCGACCAGTTAAAAACGTGGGCGTGATAAGTATACGGGCCTATTTTTCGGGCGTACGTTATATTCTCCTCGATGGAGCGTAATTGGTTCGGCTGCCAATACATTCGGAACGCGGGCGAATCCACGCACCGCATCAGCTCCAATGCTCCGTCTATGCGATTTGTGTAGGTGGAATTGTGGCATTCCATGCAAAGAAGGACGCCGTTTGCCTCCGCAATGCTTGCCGCCTCGCGGCACACAGAAAACAGCTTGTCCCGCTCATCGGCGGTATAGTCCTCCGAGTTTTTCGTTCCGCACCATAAGCGAAGCACGTTCGTTCCAAGGAGCTTTGCCGCCTTGATATAGCCATCAAGCTCCGATAGGGGCGTCTCTCCCAAGCGAAAATACGTGCCGTAGGAGCAGCACTCTATCCCAAGCTCCCTTTGCATGGCAGCGATATCCATAATTGCCCGCTCGTCGTCCTTCGGGGCGTGCACGTCGCTTCCCCACTCCACGCAGGAAAGTCCTGCGGCCTTCACCGCCGCAAGTATCTCGCGCGGCTTCAAGCCGCGAAAGGATATGGAAACCAAACCAAGCTTATGTGCCATACGCCCTCCGAATAAATACCGAGTTTTATTACTGCCATTTTACCGCACAAAAAGAAAAAAAGCAATACGAGCCGTGGAACTTGCGCGGTTTTTACTCTATTTGGACGTGGAAGATTTACTTTTTGCCGAAAATGTGGTATATATTATATATAGGGGGTGATAACATGGCTGTATACGTTACGTCCGATCTGCACGGTCTGTATCCGAACAGATTGGAGGAGCTTTTAAAGCTTGCGGGATTTTGCGACGAGGATTGGCTTTATATACTCGGGGACGTAATAGACCGCGAAAACGACGGCGGCGTCGAGATGCTGAAGTGGTTACTGCTGCAGCCTAACGCACAGCTTATCCTCGGAAACCACGAGGCAATGCTACTGTCCTGCGATTTTCTGTTCAGCGAAATAACCGACGATAATATTGAGGCTCTTGACAAGAAAAAGATGGAGCTTGTGATGAACTATATGCAGAACGGCGGCGACGTTACCCTGCGAACCCTGCGCGCCCTTATGCATACAGACCCCGATACGGTCGAGGATATTCTCGACTACCTGCGCGACGCACCTCTTTATGAATCGGTATCCGCAGGCGGCAGAGAGTTTTTGCTCTGCCATTCGGGCATTGACAACTTCAAAAAAGGAAAAAAGCTGTGCGATTATGCACCTGACGATCTGCTGTGGGCTTGGCCATCACTTGAAGATGAATATTTTGATGACGTTACCACCGTTTTCGGGCACACGCCCACCATCTCCTTTGGCAAGGAGCACAAGGGACGGATACTGCATACAAGAACGTGGATCGACGTTGACGTCGGCGTTCCCTACGGCAATGTCCCTGCCCTCCTGCGGCTTGATGATATGAAGGAGTTTTATTTAAACGAATAACACAGAGCAAGAAAAACCGGATCCTGCGATATAGCAAGTAAATGGGATAGCGTAGAAATACGATATCCCATTTTTAAAATCCAACCCAAGGTTGACTTTTATAGATATAAAATATCCTTTTGATATATTGGATCAATCATTATATTGCGATATAATTGATACAGTGATCACTGAAATACAATTTCAAGGAGATAACCTTATGAATATCGGAACAAATATATATACCCTCCGCAAAGAAAAGGAACTCACACAAGCACAGCTTGCCGAAAAGCTTGGAGTATCGGAGCAGGCGATCTCAAAATGGGAAAATAACCAATGCGCTCCGGACGTAAGCCTTTTTCCTGTTATTGCTGACTTTTTCGGTGTTTCTATCGACCGCCTTTTCGGATATCACATGAGCAGCTATGCGGAAGAAGTCAAAGCTATAATGAAAGCCGCCGACGACAGCATGGATACCTATAAAGAAATCGACATTGTGAGTGAAGGCTTGAAAAAATATCCAAACAGCCCGGATCTCAAAATCTATCTCGCCTTTTCTCTTTCAATGGTCAATCGCATGTCAAAAGACGAGAATGAAAAAAAGGAAGTCATCAAAAAAGCCGTTAAGCTTTGTACGGAAGTAATTGACACTTGCGGAGACATTAAGCAGGTGGACAGCGCTCTTAATATGCTGGCTCGCATTTATAACGAAACCGGTAACTACGACAAGGCAGAAGAAGCGATCTCTAAAATAAGCGCAGATCGTTACAAAGATCGGATCGTAGGTATGGCAGGCCTGCTTGGCAGAAAGAAATGCTACGTCGAGCAAGAACGTTTTGCACAGGATCAGCTTTGGGATCTGTACTGGACAATGAGCCATTTGCTTGAGCATATGACTCATTCCTATACAGCCAACAAGGACTATGAAAAGGCTATTGCTTTCTTTGATGCTCACGAAAAGCTGCTTTCGATTTTCGATAGTGGCTGTTCCGACTTCTGCGCTACCGACAAAACGATCGCTTGCGAAAAAAAGGCTCAAATGTATATGAAAATGGGAGATAAGGAAAAATGCCTTGCGGCATTAAAGCGTTTCTTTACCCTTGCCGAACAAGTCAAGCTCGTTGCACAAAGCAAAGATCTCAATATCGCCGTTCGAAATGCAATATATTTTTCAAATATATCCGAGGAGGTCGGAGAGGAATACATGTCTAACATCTATCCCGAAAAAGCATTGAAAAAATATGATACGTTTTTCGGAGAAGATGAAGCTTACATTCAGTTTAAAGAAGCCGTAATCAAATAACAAAGTACACAAAAACGCCTCCCCTGTGTAAGCAATACCATTAAGCTAAAAATCCAACCGCAAGATCCTTCGCTACGAGTCCGCAAATGTCATTCTCGAGCGAAGCGAAGAATCTTTTTGCGGACTCTTCACTCGGATCATCGACACCTTCGGTGTCGGCTCCCTGCGGTCGCGTCTATCTCGCTTGCGCGAGATACGCTTGGATGACAAGCGGTTGGCTTAACTTAATGATGTTGTTTGCACAAGGGAGACTTTCTTTTTGTTATTTGTACAAAACATCTCCAATGAAACAGCCGCTTTTAATTTATCGTCTCCCTTTTCAGCCTGCGGTAGACCGTTAGTCGCATTGTAAGGTAGCTTGCGGTGCCGCCGATGATATTGGAAATGGGCTCTGCCATAAACACGCCCGCCACGCCAAAGCCCATATACGGAAGTATAAGCGTAAGCGGTACGACGATTATCGCCTTCCTGAGCAGGGAGAAGAATATTGCATGCTTTGCGTCGCCCAGCGCCTGAAACGTGGTCTGCCCCGCAAACTGCAATGCCATAAAAACGAAGCCGAAGAAGTATATCTTCAGCATCTCAACTCCTGCCGTAAGCATCTCGGGCTTGTCGTTAAATATGCCGAAGAAAAACGCGGGAAATGCAATCACGGCAAGCCACGCCACCAAGGTATAGGCTGTGCCCGTGAAGGTATTGAAATCAATTCCCTTTAAAACTCTTTTGTATTCCTTTGCGCCGTAATTAAAGCTGATAACGGGCTGTGCGCCGCCAACTATACCGCTTACGGGAAGCATAAATATCTCCCTCACGGAGGTAGTTACCGTCATTATTCCCACGTACAGGTCGCCGTCGAAGCGCTGCAGGGTGGAATTGGATGCCGCCTGAACCAAAAAGTTGGTGCCCTGCATTATGAAATTCACGGTGCCGAGCTTCACGATGCCGCGCACTATCTCGCCCTGTATGCAAAGGTATTCCCTTTTCAGCGGGATAATTGCCCTCTCCCCAAAAAGGAAGGAAAGCACCCAGACAGCGGAGACCACCTGACTTATTACCGTGGCAAGGGCTGCGCCGCTGACGCCCATATCGAAAGCGAAAATGAAAATTGGGTCAAGGACTATATTCACTATCGCACCGAGAGAAATGGAAAGCATGCCGATGCGGGGAAAGCCCTGTGCGTTTATATATCCGTTCAGACCCGTAGTAAGCACGGAAAAGATCGTACCCGCAAGATATATGTTCAGATACTCGGCGGCGTAAGTATAGCTCTCCTCGCTTGCGCCGAAGGCAAACAGCACGGGGCGCTTGAATACGTAGCCAAGGACAGTCAACACCACGGAGGTAACTGCGAGCAGGCAAAAGGAGTTTCCAAGAATAAGACCTGCTTTTTTCGTGTTTCCTTCGCCCCTTGCCATGGAAAACAGCGGAACACCGCCGTTACCGAAAAGGGCGGTGAAGGCGAGGATAAGAGTTATTATTGGGAAGGTAAGCCCCACACCCGTGAGGGCAAGGCTGTCGCCTTCCTCGAGATGTCCGAGATATATACGGTCTACCACGTTATAAAGCAGGTGGACCAGCTGTGCGATCATTAAGGGAATGCCCTGATCCACGATACAACGCCAAACGGGTCCCTTGGAAAAATCGTTGCTCTTTACGGCAACTGCCATTTATATCACGCTCCTAATATTACCACACAAAAGGGATAAGCCTGTATTTTACCTTATTTCTGTACTCCTCGTAGCCTGCAAGCTCACGCACAAGGAGCTTTTCCTCGTTTTTGATCCGAACGGATATCAAAACGGGATAATGAAGAAATATAACGAATGACGGAAGAGAGCCGAGAATAAGCGGTATCATCATAAACATCAGAACCGTTGCCGCGTACATGGGATGGCGCACGATGCCGTAAAGCCCCGTAGACACCACCTGCTGCCCCTCCTCCACCTTCACGGTGCGGGAAAGATAAGCATTCTCGCGCATTACCTCGGCATACAGCCCGTAAGAGATAAGAAACAGCACAGATGCAACAACGCTCACCCACACGGGAAGACTGCTCCACCCAAAGCGGAAGTCAAGCCCCGCCACAACGAAGCCTGCAATAAATCCGAGTGCTGATAATGCGACCACCGCCTTTTGCGCGCCCTGCTTTTCCTTTGAATCCAGACGCTTTGCAAGCAGATCGGGCGCCTTGAAAAACAGCACCGCGCCCAATATGAGTATTGGCACGAACAGCACTCCCACAAAAAGCAGTCCACCGAAATATTCGATAGTTCCCGCGGGCAAAAAAACAAGCAATGCAACAAGTAAAAGCCCGCAAACAAATTTGATAAGACCGTTTATAAGAAGCTTCATCTTGTACCTCTCTTTCCATATATATCTTATCACAATCGCATAAAGTAATCAATCATAAACATAATATTTTTTAACAACCCTTGATTGTATTAATTACACTTTAATATTAGTTGCGAAAATAATACAAAGGTGATAGAATATAAAAAAATGCTTGGAGGAGTATACATGGAGCTTAATGAAAGCATCAAAAAAATACGCACAGATGCAAAGCTGTCGCAAGAGAACTTTGCGGCACTTTTTGACGTATCTCAACAATCGGTGCAAAAGTGGGAGAACGGAAGTGCAGTTCCGGAGCTTTCCAAGCTTGTAAAGATATCAAAGCACTTTGGCGTTTCCCTTGACGCGCTCATAATGGGTAACGATAACCGAATGGTTGAGGAGATGAAAAACACCGCCACCATAAGACCGCAATACGAAAGCATCCACAACTGGGAGTTTTACTCCTCGAATCTTATAACCGAATATACCCAATCCACGGAAGAAGGACTTGACATAGAAAGATACAAGGACGTATTTCTGTCCGTAGCACAGCTTCCGAAAGACGAGATCAAAAAGAAGCTTGGCGACGTTTTGTTCGAGCTTGTAGCAAATGCAAGGCAAAAGGAAGGATACAGCTATAACGAGCCCTCCGACCTTAACGGAATACTTGCGCTGTGCAGTAAGCATAAAGATAATATCGGAAAAACCGCTCCCGATGCAGACAAAATAACGGGCGCATGGTACGGCAGGATATGCGGTTGCATGCTTGGCAAGACCGTGGAGGGAGTAAGAACACATGAGCTTATTCCCTTTCTGAAGGACAGCGAAAACTATCCAATGCACAGATACATATACAGCACCGATATGGAAAAGACCGATCTTTCGAAATACAAATACGGCTTTGCAAGCCGTGCCTTTGCGGACAAGATAAACGGTATGCCCGTGGACGACGACACCAATTACCTTGTGCTTGCGCAGTTGATAATCGAACGCTACGGACGGGATTTTTCCCCCTTTGATGTGTCAAGAGCATGGCTTGACCGACAGAAAAAGGACGCATATTGCACGGCGGAGCGAGTTGCGTTTTGCAATTTTGTCAAGGGCTACGCCCCGCCCGCCTCAGCTGTATATAAAAACCCGTATCGCGAATGGATAGGCGCGCAGATACGCGGCGATTACTTTGGCTATATAAACCCCGGCAACCCCGAAAAAGCGGCGGAAATGGCGTGGCGCGACGCCTCCATCTCCCATACAAAAAACGGAATATACGGCGAGATGTTCGTTTCTGCCATGCTTGCGGTTGCCGCAGTACGTAACGATATGAGAGAGATAGTGCTCGGTGGTCTTGACTACGTTCCCCGCACCAGCCGCCTTTACGAAGCAATAAGCACTATACTATCCCTGCATAAAGCGGGCACATCCGAAAAGGAATGCTTTGAATACATACACTCGAAATATGACGAAAACACCGCACACGGCTGGTGCCACACCATTCCCAACGCAATGATCGTTGCCGCCGCACTTCTGTATGGAAACGGTGATTACGGAAGATCTATCTGCATGGCCGTGCAAACAGGATTTGACACCGATTGCAACGGCGCGACCGTAGGCTCCGTTATCGGTATGGCAAGGGGCATAGACTGCATCGACAAATGCTGGACAGATCCCATAAACGGAATACTGCATACGTCCATTTTCGGCGTTGGCACTGTAAAAATAGCAGATATGATCGAAAAGACCTTGAAGCACGCAAGTGAATAAGCAAAAAAAACGGTTCAAACGGCTGTTGCCATTTGAACCGTTTTCTCTTGTTAGCGCTTGTTATCTTTTGCCATTGCGATAGTCTGCTTCAATGCGCTTTCCTTATCCACGCCCGCAAGGCGAAGCTTGTGCGCAAATGAGAGCAGCTCGGAGAATTGCTCCCCCGTGTGCAGACCTGCCTCGAAGAGATCCTTGCCCGTAACGTATGGGCGGGACATATACTCGCGATATATCTCCAGCCTGCCGTAAAGGAACTCGGAATTATCGCCATTATCGCCTGCCTTTTCCCTGCCGCGGGAATCCGCAAGTGCAAGGCAGATAAGTGCCTCGGGATCTGCAACGGCATCAAACATTTTATTTGTGGACTTCACCGACGAGCCCGCGCCCGCAAGGGTATTCGGCTTCATGTGGTATTCCGCCAGACTGAGAACGTACCTTATCAGCCTTTTTTCGGCGGTAAGTCGGCTCAAAAACTGTCTGATCACGGGAAGCCCCTTTACCTCATGCCCGTAGGAATGTATCCTGTCGCCCACCTTTTCGGTACACAGCGCTTTGCCCATATCGTGGGTGAGAGCCGCAAGCATAAAGCCGTAGGGGTCTTCCGCCTTATGACGGAGCTTTGCTGCTTCGTCGAGGACCAGCATGGTGTGGGTCCAGACGTCGCCCTCCGCATGGTATTTGGGATCCTGCCGAAGCCCTATAAGGGGCAAAAGCTCCGCAAACCAAGGCGCAAGCTGCTCCGTTTCCCGCAGAAGCTCGAAGAAAACGGAGGGGCGCTCCGATTTAAGCAACGCTTTTTTCAGCTCGCCGTCCACCCTTTCGCGGGAAAGAGTGCTGACGTCCATTTTTTTGCATATTTCCACGGTGGATGGATGGGCGGAAAACCCAAAGCGAGCCGCAAACTGACATAGCCGCAGAACACGCAGCGGATCCTCGCCGAAGCTTTCGTCGCTGACGTGGCGCAGCACGCCGCGACACAGATCCTCCCTGCCGCCGTGATGGTCGATTATTTCCCCTGTGAGCACGTCCTGCATCATGGCATTAACGGTAAAGTCGCGTCTTGCCGACGCCTTCTCCGTGCCTATAAACGGGTCCACAAACACCTCAAAGTCCCTGTGCCCCTTTCCGCGCACCTTTTCCTTGCGTGGCATTGCAACGTCAACGTCCGCGCCCTTCAAGCCGTAAATACCGAAGCTCTCGCCCATGGAGATACGCTCGCCCACGGAATCGAGTATTTTTTCAAGGCTTGCGGGAGAGATGCCGTGCACCTCAACGTCTATATCCTTGTTTTCTGTTCCAAGCAATCGGTCGCGCACGAAGCCGCCGACAAAATAGGCCCTGCCGCCCTCTGCCGCCACCCGCTTTGCAATAAGGATGGCAATTTCTGTATTTGAGGAAGTCATATACTTCTCCGTTATTTTATATAAGCTCTTGGTTGAATACGTAGACACATTCTATAGTTTTGCCGGCTATTAATCAGACTGTTATCAATATGGGGCCATCCCGAAACGAGACAGCCCCATTCTCCTTATTCTACCGGAAGAACAGCGTATTCACTCCAGCCTGCTATATGGCGCGCAAGGATGGCCGCATCCTTGGAGTTTATTACTCCGTTTCTGTCAATATCGGCACTGTAATAGCTCAGCTTATCCGAATATCCGGACCATTCCGCAAGATAACGGGACATTATGGCCGCATCCAAGGAATTGACTCTTCCGTCGCCGTTGTTGTCACCGCACTTAAGAGTAGTGTCAAATACCAGCTTAGGGCCGTTGGGCGTATCTACCCAAACAGTGTAGAAGCCGAGACCGGAATAGGAATCCTTGTTGCTTGCAAGCCGTACTGCAGTTCCCAAGGTGTCGGTGGTTCCACACTCAACCGAATAGTAGTTATTTTCCTCCGCACAGCCGCTCTTCAAAGCGCCCGCAATGGCATTAAAGGAGCTTGTGCCGTGGAAGTAGCAATTCTTCACAGAGGCAGGCTTTTCCATTCTGCCCGCTATACCGCCAATGTTCTTGACCGCATCGGACGAAGCAACAACGTTTGCCCTGACCTCACAATCCGCGATGTCCACACGCATTGCTACTCCGGCAATACCACCCATATCGTAGCTTTTTTTCGCACCGGTTACGTTGCCAAGGCTTCGGCATCTTTCTATCTGAACTTTATATTCGTTATTACCGAGCGCACGTCCGACAATGCCGCCAACGTAGCACAGTGCCTCGCCTGCGCCCACTTCGCCGCTGTTTATGCATTCCGCAATGGTGCAAGAACCAAGGGCGGTTATCTGACTTACGTTGTTTCCGTCCTTTTTGCTGCCGTCATATATAACGGAACCAATGATGCCTGCGGTATACTTTTGCCCCTTCACGGTTGCGTCGTTCACGCAAGCCTTTACGGATGCGCTTGCCTTTCTGGGGGTTGTAAGGTCGCCCACTGTTTGGAGCAGCCCGGCAATTCCGCCTGCACAGCCATCGGCAGAGGTGGCGGTAACGCTGCCGTGATTTTTGCATGACTCCACGGAAAGGAGTACCGCATCGTTTGCAAAATGCGACAGAGCGCCCGCAATTCCGCCAACGTTCTTCGTTCCGCTTACAGCGGAATTATTAACACATCCCTTAACGTAGGTATCACTTTTGCAGGTCGTGCCCTTGGTCTCGAGAGAACCGATGATGCCACCCGCATTCTCTGCTGTTGCGGTTACCGTTCCGTAATTGGTACAATTCTCCACTTTAGAGCCAATGCCTCCCACGTATACGCGTCCCGCTATACCGCCAACGTTGTTTACACCGCTGACCTTTACGTAACTTACAAGGCCGGAAAGCACTGTATTCTCCGAATATCCGACAAACGCTCCGCAATACTTTGAGCTTGAGGAAACGGTTCCGTAGATAGTAAGATCCTTGATGACGGCACCGTTTGCCGTGCATCCGAAAAGACCGGTGAATCTATCTGCGGAGGTGTTATTTATATTTATACCCTTGATAGCATGAAGGTCACCGTCAAACGTACCGTCGAAGTATTTTTTGAAGGTATCGGAGCCGGTAGCAAATCCAATGGTAGTTTGCTTCATACTTCCCTTGTAATCGCCAAGGTCGATATCGTTCATAAGGATATAATCGGAGCTCCATACGGAGGGATCGTTCATCAAATGAAGAAGCTGATCAGCTTTTATTATCTTTACTTCAGCATAATCCTTTTCTACCGTTGCCGCATTAGGAACCAGGTTCCCATCCACCTTCATACGGCAAAGATAAACGCCCAGATTCTTGCGTGTTGTAGTGGAGGTATTGTAACCCACCGAGGAAACGCAATACAGGTATCCGTTTCCGTAAAATACGGAATTCCAAATACCGTACATATCCGCGGCATAGTCCTCTATATCCGCGTTCGCACCAAACTTAAGCGGCTTGTTTTCAAAGGAGGAGGATATTCCGCTGTTTTTTGCGGCAACGAGATTAGATGTCTTTTTGTCGGGATCGTAAGTAACAGCCTCCTTGGAAAGGATAACCACCGGAATGCTGTTATAGATCGCTTCGGTATTTTCGTAGGTCCTTGAGGTTCTGTCGGAATAATTGTCCTGATACGATACAGCTATTCTGCCATCGGGAAGGACCGTGACACAAGGAGCGGCACAGCGATACTTATTCAAGCCGTATCTTGTTCCTGCGGCGGCAACAATAACGCCTCCGTCCCAAACCATACCATCGGCAGAGAACCAAAGCTGAACGACAAATACGTGTCCCGTGCTCTTCCAGGCCTGAGACTCGATCGCCATCACGTAATTGCCGTCTGTAAGCCTTGCCACCATAGGCATACCGTCGCGTCCGTTGGTCTCACCTGCGTTTACCACAGCCTTGGGTGTACCCCAGGTCTGCTTGTTCATATCGTACAGGACTACCATAATGTACTGCTGTGCGGGGCTCTTTGCAGGGCTGAGATCATCCGCATAGTACATTGCAACTGTATCCTCGTCAAGCTGAACGAGGAAGGGCTCCCAATATCCGTTAAAGGAATCCGTAAGCTGTTCGGTAACCACCACCTCGTTTGCGTAGGTGCCGGTGTAATTACCGCGTGTCATAACTCGGATCGAGGTATAGAACTCGCCGCTCGTTACCTCGTTGCTGTGGGAGCGATATGCAACCATCATAGATCCGTCGGAAAGCTCCAAGGCGTGGTGATTGGCTCGGGAAAGCGTATGGGTCACGCCGTTTTTGGATACGTACTGAGCAGCGGCGTGTTTGTTGATGGAAACGTTCGCGGAAAAGGTGTTTCCGGAATCAAAGGAATGGCGGAAGCCGGTCTCGTAATACGCCTCAATAGCTCCGTTGGAAAGAGACGTAAGACGGGGATAAGTGCCGCCGTTGTGTATCCTTACTGCCGTTTCAAACTCCTCGGTCACCTCGGATGCGGAAATACCGAAGGAGAGCGACCCAACGGCGCAAATCAATGTAACTAATATCAGCAGATAGCAAACAGATCTTTTCATAGCTTCTCCTATCAAGAGCTTCAGTTATCTTTCATTTAGTCTTCAATCTTTATTCGCCTTTATCTCAATGCCGTGGTCCTTAAGGAAATCCTTAAGGTAATCAGGGATCGCGTCGACCTGCTCCTCATCGAAATCAAGGCCGTCCACTACCTCCCTGAGAGCCTCAACGTCCTCGTCGTCAAGCTCTGCATTTTCAACGATCTCAGGAAGAGCATCCATCATACCGCTGCCTATTTCTCCGTCTTCCAGCAATCCGGGAAGCTCCTCTGTGATCTCGCCAACGTTTCCTTCGCCGCCTTCGCTCGATATGCCGCTGTTCTTTATCATATCAGTAAGATAGCTGCCCGCAACTGCAACGACCACCCTGTTTGCAAGGGGACCCACAAGCTTACTGTCCTTAAGCTTTACCATCGTGCCGGCAGCGTTGAAGGTCATTTTGCTATCGCCATCTTCACCCTCGGCAACAGACAAAAGTTCGGGGACAACCTCGGATAAAAGCTTGGCCTCGGCGGCACGCTCATCGACAGTACAAGAACTCCACGCCTCGCCATCCACCTTCATTTCGCCTGCAACGGCAAGCTCCTTAGCCATAGCCTCAAGTCCCATATCCACTGCGGCAACCGTAATACCGTCAAGATCGGGAGAACAAAGGATCGTGTTTAGCAGATCGTAAAGCATAGCCTCGTCCTCTACCAACAATTCAGGGGAAAGCTCTGCGCTTCCGGTGCGTTTCATACCGTCGGCGAGTGCAAGAACGATGTCAGAAGTAACGTCAATTATCCGTTCAAATGCACCCGATTCCTTGTCCGAAAGATTTGTAAACAGACCGATAAGCGGCTCCTCAAATCTCTCGGGGATCTCGGGAACACTCAGCGCATCCTCATATTCTTCGGGAACTTTAATGACGGCTACGGCAAACTCGGCCCCCGAGCAGACCAGATCTGTCAAGGTTTCGGATTCCTTCACGACCTCAAACACCCGCTCCACAGACTCACGCTCGTCCTCACCCCATTCGTTTACCGGAACGGAGGAGACCGCCATTACGTTTACAGCCGCATCAGCCATATCACCCATATCCCGTGCAACACTTACACGAGACCCGTTTATTTTAACGGTGGTAAGATTATTGAACGCAAGCTCGCCGAGAGTGTACCTACTTATAACGTCATGTACTCCGTTTGTATCCTCAAATTCAACGGTGTCGCTGAATGGCTCAAGGATCTCGCTGAACTCGTTGGTAACAAGATTGGAGTACCCGTAAAAAGGAAGGTTGAAGCACGCTATCATAAGCACGCCCGCAACAGCGCTGACAAGCATTCCTGCAAGGCGGTGACGCTTTAACCCTTTACTGCCGTCCTTCGGCTTATACTTTTTGCGAGGGAAAGCGCAAAAAGCAACTATCAAATAAACTATATAGAAAAGGATATTCAGCAATATGAAGATTCCGAGAAAAACAAACGGAGCCGTGATGGCGCTGATATATCCTACGATGCTGTTGCGAAGTGCAACGGGAAAAGTAAGGAGATCGATATCAACCAAGCTTGCAAGCTTGAATATCAGATTAAACGACGGAGCCGACGGCCTCGCAATAAAAAACGAGATGACCGCGGCGGCTACCACCGAAATCAGGCGTATCGCAGATCGGTGAATACCGCGGAATAATCCAAGTATCAATCCCCATCCTATTATCCAGAGGGCGAGTAAGGAAAACGCCAACGTAATGGGTAGGAGGGTGCTTTCTGCGGAGTGAATAATTATGTCCATATCTTCTCCTGTCCGATAAAGAGGTCTCCCCTTTATCAATACTCTTTCAGTTTATTTTATCATTTGATACTATTATTGTCAATAACGCAACAAAAAAAGGGGCTGTCTCAAATTTGCATTTGAGACAGCCCGATTTTAAGTTTTGCAATAAGACCTTAACCGGTAATACCGCTTCGCTCAATTCCCTGTACCAGGAAGTTCTGGCAGAAGAGATAGAGGATAACCAACGGAGCTATGATCATAATTCCGCAGGTATTATAAATAGCAGAGTAGAACAGGTTCTGTCCCTGATAAGTAGTAACCAGAGATTCCGGAATATCTACTATATCGGGCATCAGGATAGTCTTGTTGTTTGTAAAGAATACCTCTGTGTAGAAGTTGTCGGTCCACTGCCAGCAGAAGGCAAACAGGAAGATGGTTACCATCATAGGAACGGACAGGGGAACGATGATCTGCCAGAAGGTACGGAAGGTACCGGATCCGTCGATGTACGCAGACTCCTCAAGCTCGTCGGGCACGCCGCGGTAGAACTGACGCATCATAAAGATGTAAAGTCCGTTCTTGAATGCAAGACCTGTGATAGACAGGATGATAAGAGGCCAGTAGGAGTTGGTCAGGTTTGCAATGTAGGGCTTGGCAGTAATGCCTGCGTCGTTGAGGATATTGAATATTTCGAGGATATCGAAATAACGGAACTGCATGTACATAGAAAGCTGAATAGTTCCGTGAGGAACGATCATGGAGATAATAACCGCAAACATAGTTGCCGCATTTCCCTTAAACTTGAACTTAGCAAGTCCGTAACCAACGAGTGCGCAAACGATAGTCTGAGCAATAGCGGTGGAAAGGGAGAGGAGCAGAGTGTTTGCAAATGCGGTCATATACTCGTTTTCCACGAAGATCGCCTTGTAAGTATCGAGGGTCCAGTGCTTGGGGATAAGAAGAACGGTAACGTCGATAAAGTCCTCCATACCCATGAAAGATCCTGCGATCTTAGCAAAGAAGGGGTAAAGAATTACGTAAGAGATACCAAGAAGCAGTACAAGGCGGAAGATGTAGAACACGACCTTCTGAAGGAAGAACGTTGTTGCGAACTTTGCCTTGAGTCGCTCAAGGAGAGGAGTACGGTCGAACTCGACTCTGATAGTATTCTTTGTCTCACGCTTTACCTGAGGAGTTGTCTGTTCGTTATTCATTTGTACACCTCCTTAGTCTCTGCGCTGGTAGAAGACGAATGCCTTCGCCAGCAGCGCGAAAATACCGATTATCAGCAATACTATCAAGAAATACATCCACGCCATCGCGGAGGAAACAACGTTTCCGTCCTTACCCTCGGAGGAAGTCCTTGCTATCAGGTTCATTACCTGATTGGACTCGGAGGTGAAGGAGTCGATAATGGTGTAAATGGCGTTAACCAGGATCATGGGGCTTATCATCGGGAAGGTGATCTTCCAGAAGGTCTCCCAACCGGTCGCGCCGTCCATCTTACAGGACTCGTAAATAGCAGGGCTGATAGACTGAAGAGCAGCAAGGAAGATAAGCATCTGAACGCCGGAACGGTTAACGATGTTGAAGATGTTGTTAACGATCTTAACAACGGTTTCCGTAAGGCCTTCACCTATCTTCATATTTGCGAACAGTGCCTCAATTTCTATTGCGGACACTATCTGCGAGGTGGTGGATTCCTGCACACCGGTATCTATAGATGCCTCGGGGTCGCTCATGTAATCCAGCATTGCGTTACTTGCATCGATCTCTGCGATAAGACCGGTGGAAAGAATAACGGGAATGAAGAATATAGCACGGAATGCGGCACGTCCGAACATCTTCTGGTTGAGCAGAATTGCTACGAACAGAGAGAAGATAACGATTGCGGGAATGTCGACTACCAGAGAAGTGATTCCCTTGGTAAGAGTCTTAACGAAATCGGGGTTGGTGAACAGCGCCTCCTGATAGTTGGCAAGTCCAACGAACTCCAGGTGGTAGGTCTGGTTTCTTTCCTGAACGATATGAGAGAAGCTATAGGTGATAGAGTCGATAATTATAGGAAGGTAAACCAGAAGGAAGCCAAGAATGAAAGGTAAGCAGAAGAACCAACCGGCGCGAGCCTTTTTGGAATCAAGGGATACCTTTTTGCGCCTTACGGGTGCCTTTACGGCTTTTGCATTAGTCATTATCGGTCCTCCTTTCAGTTGATCTTGATGAAGCTATAGCTGTCAACGGTGTATTCCTTGCCGTCGTCATCCCATACAGTAACCTTGAAGTTATTGTAGTTGATGATGAAGCTTACGGAATCGCCGTAAGTGACCTTAACTATAGAACCGTCATCGGAAGTGTACTTAGTGGTTGTGTACTCGAACTCGCCGGTAGTAGAGTTGGTGAGAATGTTTCCGCTCTCATCTCTCTTGGGTCCGCCGACAAGAACAACGGGTGCCTGCTTCTCGGGAACCTCATATACGATCTCGGTACCTGCGGGGATCTCGCCTGCCTCGTACTTTTTACGGTACTCAAGAACTGCGTTCTTGTAGGCGTTGAGCTTAGACTTCTCGTAAAGCTCGTCAGCAGCCTGCTGTGCTGCAAGCAGGTCAGCCTCAACCTCGTCGGGATCGGCTACGCGCTCGCCGCGCATAAACTGGTGATCGGTGATAAGAGTAGTCTGAAGATCACCGATAGCTGCGTTCAGCTTGTTATACTGCTCGATTACCTCGCTCTTGGTAATGTCATATCTTACAGCGAAGTAACGGGACAGCATGGTGCTCTCCTTAAGGAGCTCGGTGTTGTCGTAGTTAAGAATGAAGTAGATGGAAGAACCGCTCTCGATTGCCTTGAGAAGAGCGTAGTCGATATCACCCTCCATGTTGATGGGAGTACCTGCAAAGTTGATATAACCGTGCAGAACAAGACCAACAAAAGGAACGGCAGCACTGGTAAGTGCGTAACGGCTACTGTCAAGGGAAACGTTGAGGAGGTGATCAAAATACTTGAGGGTGTATGCGTTACCGCCCTCGCCGAGGATGCTGGAGTACTCGGACTTAACCTTATCAAGGAACTGAGTTACCAGAAGCTTTGTATCCTCGCGGTTAAAAGGCTCGTCGGTATCAAAGTCGGAGTTAAGGTCGGTACCCATAGTGGAAAGAGCGATGCTGTTAAGGCCGTACTCAGCGTAATTTACGGTGAACTTATCGTAGAACTCGCTGTACGCGGAAGGAGATACCAGAATACCGTCGTACTGAGGTACGTCGCTGGTTCCGGTAAATACTACCTTGTAAACGTAACGGTCATCGATGGTCTTTGCGGCGTGCTTCTTGAGAGAGAAGCCATCGAACATCTCGTCCACTACAACGGAGGTGAAGCTGAAGTCGGGGTAAATTCCGAAGCCCTTCTCTTTTGCATAAGCAACGAGATCGGCAAATCCGTCGTTACCGCCAACTGCCTTCTCCCACTTAAGCTTACCGGGCATATGCCTGCCGTACATATTGCCGTTTGCATAGCCGGAAAGCTTGAAGTTGATGTTGGTGATTCCCTCTGCTGCCAGCTCGTCGTACATAGTCTTGATATCCTCGAAGGAAGTAAGAGCAACGTCGACCTCAACGGGCATGGAGAGTATCTTCTCTGTGGTGGGAATTACACCGAAGCTCTCGATGTAAAGAGGAATATCCTTCTTTGTGGTCTCCTCGATAAGACGGGTAAGAACGCCCTTCTTCTCGAGGTACTCACGGTAAGCCTTGGCCATACCTACCCAGGATGCCTCGTAGTAATTCTCAAGACCGTTATCCTTGGCAAGCTTCTCATCATTGAGCATAATGAGATTGAAGGTGAGCTTACCAACGTACTTTCTCTCGGAAACTACGGTGATCATAGAGGAGGAACCAACGCTGATAGAGCCTGCAAGGTTGTACTGGTCCTTGGGACGAGGCTCAAACTTGGTGATGATGGAGTAATACTTGTGGGTGGTTCCGCCGCTGGTGCTCATGATGGAGGTGAGTGCGTCACCTTCCTCAATGATAGCGAGGAAGCCCTTGGAAGTGGTGGTGGTAACGTTGCTGTAGGAGGTGCTGATGTACTTTTCAATGGTGCCGTCCTCAAGAACGCGCTCCATCTCAACCTCGGTTGCAACTCTCTCGGTCTTTGAGGTGTTCTCAACGATACCGAAAACGGGAAGACGCATAGTCTGGGACTTGGTACCCTCGATCATAAGGTACGCATAGTCGATACCGTACATATCACCGGCAAGGTTAACGCTCTTTCCTACGTAATCCTCAAAGCGGGTGATCGCTCCGGAACCGTCGGGAAGGAAGTTGTATCCGGTGTACTGGTTATCGCCTGCGCCGAGGAAAGGAAGAACCTGAAGCTCCTCAAGAGTATAGTTGGTCTCGTCGTAACGGATACCGTTAGCGGGAAGGCTGACGGTCATACCGGTATCGGTAAGCTTATACTCAAGAGCGAGCTTGAAGAGTGCGGGCTCAACTGCATTACCGGTGTACTCGGTCTCAGCATGGTCCTTTTCAAGCTCTTCGAAGTTGTACTCGGGGCAGTACTCCTTGATGTACGACTCGATAACAAGAAGCTCACGGTTAACGATATCGGAGGTAAGAACGTAAATAGGAAGATTCTTCTTCTTGGTTACGGGGTACTTGGAGTACATATCTGCAAGTACACGCTCGGGGTTGGTAGGATCGGTGGGATCGTAAATAAGGTACTTGTAGTAGAACTGCTTAGCCTTAAAATCAAGAAGGGAGTCATCTCTCTCCGCTGCGGTGGCACCGCTTGCAAGCCACTCGGGACCGCCGGGAATGTTGGCCATAATAAGTGTCTCGAAGCGCTCAACGCTAATGGAACGGGGAACGAGGAAGGAGGACTGGGAACGTCCGATGGTGTACTCAATACGAACACCACCCTTGATCTCCTTAACAACGATCTGCTCCATCTCCGCAGCATCCTCATAGCTGAGGTACTCCTTACTTGTGCCGGTGGTATCGGTATACTTGATGATTATCTGAGAAAGGAGTTCCTTTCTCTTTCTCTCGGTAGTACCGGTGGAGTAAAGGTCATAGGGGTTGGTGGAAAGCACCTGTCCGGTAACGGTATCGTAGCAGAAAACCTCACCGGTCCAAGGCTCAACGTAAAGCTCGTATCTGTCGTTCCACACCATCTTTTTCATGGTATTGAGCTTATCCTCAACGGTTTTGAATTCGAGCTTTGTATAATCCTGGAACTCCTCAAAGATCTCGCCCTTGAAGCCTTCGACCTCTTCAGTGGTCTCGCCTTCGGTGGGCTCGCCCTCAGCGGTCTCGCCTTCGGTAGCTCCGGGAGCTGTGGTAAGAATTGCATCACCCTCGTCAGCGAACGTAGGAAGGGCGAAGCTGCCTGCACACATAAGTGCTGCAAGGATTCCGGCAATAATTCTGTTGAATCTCATATTACTTCTCCTTTCTCTTTCTACATTCTGTATGACAATTCGACTATGATGTTGGTTACAAAGCCTACCATCTTCTGAACGAGCATTACGAACAGGAAGCAAACCGCCATAATGATCGCCATTCCAAGGACGGTACATACGGAAATAAGCACGTTCTTTCCGATTGAGTAATCATGGGTTACCTGCATTCCGAAGAAGATAAGGAACAGAGCCCATGCGAAGCCGATGGATACGAGCAGAGTGCAGAACTCCTTCTCGGAATTTACGGCAACGTTGGAAAGAAGGGTGGATGCGATAACGAAGATCGGGATAGGTGCGAGAGAGTAGCCGGTTGCAACGTAGATATCCTTGTAGCTTCCTTCTCCGTCGAACAGAGTGGTAAGACACCAGTTAGCGGTTACCCAGAGGAACAGAGGAACGAGAACGGATATCATCTGTGCAAAGATGGTAGAGTACCTTCCGAAGGGATTCAGAATGTAGCCCTGACCAACGCTCTGGTAGAAGAAGCTGAGGATGACCACTGCAATAATGGTAGTGGCGGCGCGAACAGAGCCGCGCTTCTCGTGCTTCAGATCCCAGAAACCGTCGAAGGGATGGAAGATGATGTGATTAACGTAGAGGAGCTCTTCCCAGTAGGTCTTGCGACCAACCTTAAGTGCAGTGCGGTCGTTGACCTTCTTTGCGTACTTGGAGAACTTCGTTGCAAAGATAGCAACTGCGATAACCGCAACGGGGATCCAGAGGATGTACTTGGAGAGCCAAGCCTTACGGATCTCACGGTATGCCTCGGAGAAATTGGAGGTATCGTAAGCTGCCTGGAAGAACTCGATAGCCTGCTCGTAGTCACCGTCGCGGTAGTAAGCCTGACCCATTCCGATGTAGGCGGCGTCATAGTTACTGTTACGCTTAAGGATCTCCTCCCAGTACTTGATAGCCTGGTCATACTGACGAGCATTGGTGTTTGCGATAGCGGCGATAAGAGTGTCGCCGTACTCGGTGCGCTTGTAAACGGTGAAGCTCTTCTGGCTGGAGTCAAGCAGGATAAGCTTATCCTCCTGATATGCACAAGCCTTAACGTTCTTCAGGTTACCGAGCTGAGAGCCCGCGCTACCGAAGGCGAAGAGAAGGTTACCGTTAAAATCGTAGGTGTAGCACTTGGACTCGTTCTCGGAGATGATGGTCCACGTGCCCTCGGGACCTACCGCAACGTCGATGATACGGGAGGTACCGGCAAGGTTTCCGCCGGGATCGTAGAAGCCGGTACGCGTCATAACCTCGTCTCCTGCGGGGTTAAGAAGCTTAACGGGAGAGTACTTACCGTTCTTTGCAGCAACGGCAGCTCTTCTGTCTGCGGCCTCGATGTTGTTGGTGGTACAGTAGATAAAGTTATCTGCGGTAATTGCGATGTTATTGAACTCGGTAGGGATCAGGGACTCGGTCTGAGCCAACTGCTCCTCGGTCATGAATCTGCGCCAGATCATGTCGAGCATGTTGTAAGCAACCTGCTGTGCACCGATGAATCCGGTAAACTGACCGTCCATGTTCATAACGATGATACCCTGATAAGTGGAGGAGGATACAACGTACAGTCTGCCGTAGGTATCCACTACCATTGCTATCGGCTTGTAGATAGCGTCCTCACCGAACAGGTCGGAATTAGGCTTCTGGATGATACGAACGAAGTCGTATCCTCCGGTTGCGTTCTGTTCTTTTTCGAACACAACGATGCGGTTTGCGTTGGTGTCGCAAATGTAGATGTACTCTTCATTTACGAAAACGCCCTTGGGACCCGTAAGAGAGTCGCTTACGCCCTGATCGTTAACAAAGGTCTTGATCACGCCCACCTGCTTGTAGTAGCGGTCAAGGATAACGACCTTACCCTTGTTGGAGTCAACGATGTAAAGCTCGTTATCGGGACCCACGAACAGGTCGGACATATCGCCGAAGGCATCGGCACCCATATACACGTTATCAACGCTCTGAACGGGTACGTAAGCATCGGGAGAGTTGAGAGGGTTACGGCCTGTTGCCATGTAAGTGTGGGTCTGATAGGGGGTTGCCGCGTTTACGGCAACGGAGGGAACCAGCATCATGAGTGCTATGGCGAGGATAAGAATTCTTGAAATTTTATTCATTTTCATACCCCCTTAGTCCTTCATACCGCTGGAGCCCATGGTCTCAATGATGTTGGACTGGCAGATTATAAATACGATAATCGGAACCATCATCATGATAACCGTGGCAGCAGAACCTGCACCGGAACGTGCGATACCGCCTGCGGTAATCTGGCCAATTGCATAGTTGAAAGATTTGAGCTGCTCACTGTGGATGTAAATGGAGGAGCCTGCGTTCCAAAGTCCCTTGAAGGTCTCGATGATAAGGGTAAGGGATGCGGGCTTAACCATGGGCATCGCGATAAGCAGGAAGGTCTTGAACTCGCTGCATCCGTCAAGACGAGCGGATTCAAGTATCTCGTCGGAAACGTTGGACTCCATGAACTGCTTCATGAGGTAAAGTCCGAGAGAGGTTGCGAGCGCGGGAACTATTCTTGCCCAAAGAGTATCGATAAGACCGAGAGTACTCATGGTAAGGAAGTTTGCGATCGAGGTAACGGTCTCATGGAACATGAGAGAGTAAACGATGAGCTGGAACATGAACTTGCGGCCGGGGAACTTGATCTTTGCAAGAGCGTAAGCTGCAAGTGCGGAAACGATAAGGTTTCCTGCGGTACCGGTGATAGATACGAACACGGTGTTGAATATGTATCTGGAGAAGGGTACCCAGCTCTCGTTCATGAGGGAGAACAGGTCGGAATAGTTATCAAGAGTTGGTCTGATAACGTAAAGACGAGGGGGGAACATGAAGATCTCGTCAAGGGGCTTGAAGGACTGGCATATTACGTAGAACATAGGAATGAACATGAATACGCCCAGTATTGCAAGCATGAAGAAGATACCAAAGTCACCGCCGGCGGAGCGGTTAAGGATAACTTTATGGCCGCTGACTCTTAACTTTTTATCTTTAGCCATCTTACTTACCTACCTTACTCAGCATCTTCTTTATCAGGATGTTGGAACCAACCATCATGATAAACAGGATAACTGCGATTGTCGAAGAATAACCAACCTCAAAACGTTGTCCGCCGTAGTCCTGAAGGTGGTTCATGATCGTGTGTGCGGAATAGTTAACGGAGGGAAGTCCGCAGAGGTCGGTAACGATACCGCCGAAGCCGAACGCCTTGGTTATCTGAAGCACGGAACCGAACATGAGCTGAGGGCCCATTTCGGGGAGGGTGATGTACCAAAGCTCCTGCCAACGGTTTCTGATACCGTCCACGGCAGCCGCCTCGTAGTGAGAGCGGTTGATTCCCTGCAAGCCCGCGATGAATACGAGGAACGAGGTACCGAGAGAGGTCCACAACGCAACCGCTACGCACAGCGGTAACGTGTATTTCTCGTTATCGAACCATAGTATCGGCTCGTATATCAGTCCCATGTCGATCATTTTAGCGTTTACGAGACCGTAAGCATCGGAGCTGAACAGGATCTTCCAGACAAGGTATACCTGACCGGAAATAGAGGGAGCATAGAATACCAGAGTTACGAGAGAGCGGATCTTGGGGCTCAGCTCGTTGATGAACCATGCAATAAACAGGGCGAGTATGTAGGATACGGGACCCGTAAGTACTGCAAAGATCAGAGTGTTCTTAAGCGCGGTGATGAAGATATCATCATCAAGGAACAAACGGATATAGTTGTCCATGAAGATGAAATCGGGCCATTTAAGCATGTTGAACGTCGTAAAGCTGAATGCTATCGACAGCACAACG
>JAFSCG010000020.1 GCA_017436885.1 Clostridia bacterium
GGAGGTGACGGCACCCTTAACGAGGGTGTAAACGGAGCCGCGGGTATTGACGGTGTAAGCTGCGGCGTTATTCCCATAGGAACAGGTAACGATTTTTCCCGTAATTTTACAAATAGAGAAGCCTTTTGGGATATAGAGGCTCAGATCGACGGCACTGAAATGACAGTGGATCTGTTGCGATACGGAGAGCGATACTGTGTAAACGCATTGAATGCGGGGTTCGACTGTATGGCCGCCAAGTATGCCTCTGAGCTTAAGCGCAAAGTGCCCGGGAAGCTTGCTTATATTGCGGGTATCGCAAAATCGTTGATCAAAATGCCCGGCGTGTATCCGAAGGTGTTTGTCGGCGGACAGCTTATCAGTCATAAGGACAGCATTCTTGTGTGTGCGGCAAACGGCTCCTATTACGGCGGCGGCTTTAAAAGTGCACCCTTTAGCGCCCTTGATGACGGCAAACTGCAGTTGAATGCCATAAGCCGCGTTTCAAGGCTTGATTTCGCAAAGCTGGTCGCAAGCTATAAGAAGGGTACCTTCGTTGTGGATAAAAACAAAGACATCCTTGATTATACGGTATGCAGGTCTGCGTTCATCGATTTCGGAACCGAAACTGCGGTATCGGTTGACGGAGAGATAGAATACCATACCACCCTCGATCTTTCGGTCGAGCCCGGTAAGCTCTCTTTTATAGTGCCAAAGGGGTGTTCTCCCATACATAACCCCGTGGCGCCTTCTCTCGTTCGTGATATGAGCGAGGCGGCTCAAGAGGTATAATTATCAATACGCCGCAAATACTATCTTCATATTTATTTTATGGAGATGGTATGAGACTTCCGGAAAGCGTTTTTGGTCTCGCCTTTTTGTGCGGGATGGGATTTTTGATTCTGATAGCGCTGATATGCGCGCTTATTATCTTTTTCAGTTAATGGAGTAAAAGTGAGACTTGATAAATATATAGCCGATTGCGGTGTCGCATCCAGAAGGGAGGCGGCTGCTGCAATAAGGCGAAAGGGAGTTTCGGTAAACGGAGTGCTTGCATCCTCCGCCGATATGAAGGTGAACGAGGAAACTGATACCGTTGTCTACTGCGGCGAGCCCCTTGTGTATATGAAATACGTGTGGATAATGATGAATAAGCCGCAGGGCGTCATATCGGCAACAGAGGATGCAAAGGGCCAAAAAACAGTTATTGATCTGCTTCCCGAAAGGCTCCAAAAACAGGGGCTGTTTCCTTGCGGAAGGCTGGATGGCGACACCACCGGACTTATCTTGCTTACAAACGAGGGTGAGCTTGCCCATAGGCTTCTCTCCCCAAAGAGGCACGTGGACAAGGTGTACCGTTATTCTTCCGCAAGAAGAATAACCGAAGAGGAAATAAACAGGGCAAAGGAAGGACTTGTTCTCGGCGACGGATACGAATGCCTGCCCGCGGAGATAGTTGCTGATCCCGAGGGGTGCGGCGGTATCATAACGCTGAGAGAAGGGAAGTATCACCAGATCAAGCGTATGTTCGGTGCTATGGATAATCGCATAACGTCCTTGTGCAGAGTGCGGTTTGCGGAGGTGGAGCTCTCGCCCGAGCTTGGAGCCGGAGAGTGGCGTTACCTTACCGAGGAGGAGCTGAACGTGCTTCGCAGTCATTAATGGTAAAAATGACGAAAATATGAACAAATTATGAACAAAACGCCCCGAAATATCGAAAAGATGGCTAATGTTGTACAAGTTGTACAAATGCAAGGTTGAAATTTCGGGAAAATAGCATCTTTAAATTTGCGAGATATTCTGTTACAATAATAGAAGAAAAATTGTCTTGGTGCGGCTGTTGAACTGCAACCCCTGATCCAAGTTTCAAGGAGGAAATTAACCTATGGCAAGCTTGTCCCTTAAGCATATTTACAAAAAGTATCCCGGCGGCGTTACTGCTGTTTCTGATTTCTGTCTCGAAATCAAGGATAAGGAATTCCTTATTCTCGTAGGACCTTCCGGTTGCGGTAAGTCTACCACTCTTCGTATGATCGCCGGTCTTGAGGAGATCACCGAAGGCGAGCTCTTCATCGGAGATAAGCTCGTTAACGACGTAGCTCCTAAGGACAGAGATATCGCGATGGTGTTCCAGAACTACGCGCTCTATCCTCATATGACTGTTTTTGAGAACATGGCATTCGGTCTTAAGCTCCGCAAGACCTCCAAGGAGGAGATCAAGCGCCGCGTTGACGAGGCCGCTCGCGTTCTCGATATTGCTCACCTTCTCGACCGTAAGCCCAAGGCTCTTTCCGGTGGTCAGAAGCAGCGTGTTGCTCTCGGACGTGCTATCGTACGTTACCCCAAAGTGTTCCTTCTCGACGAGCCTCTCTCCAACCTGGATGCAAAGCTTCGTGCAGCGATGAGAACCGAGCTTACCAAGATCCATCAGAGAGTTCAGACCACCTTTATTTACGTAACTCACGACCAGGTAGAGGCTATGACCATGGCTACCCGTATCGTTGTTATGAAGGACGGTCTTATCCAGCAGGTAGATACTCCTCAGAACCTTTACGATTCTCCTGTTAACCTCTTCGTTGCAGGCTTTATCGGCACTCCTCAGATGAACTTCATCAACGGTTCTCTCGAGAAGAAGGGCGACGACGTATTCTTCTGCTTCGGCAACAACAAGCTTAAGCTTCCTAAAGAGAAGGCAGAGGAGCCCGCTCTTCAGGAGTACATCGGCAAGGAGCTTATCGCAGGTATCCGTCCCGAGTGTATCCACGACGAGCCTATGTATCTCTCCCAGCTTCCCGATTCTGTTATCGATACCCATGTTGAGGTTACCGAGCTTATGGGCGCCGAGATCTATCTGTATCTCGTTGCTGAGGAGCAGAACCTCGTTGCACGCGTATCTCCTCGCTCTCAGGCAAGAGCAGGCGACAGCATCAAGGTTGCTCTTGAGGTTTCCAGAATGCACTTCTTCGATAAGGATACCGAAAAGTGCATCTGCCACTAATCTTACCGAACTGCATTTGAGTTGTGTTGTTGCGGCTTAGCCGCGTAATACGATCTTGCGGGGCATTCCGTCGGTTTATTCCGTGGAATGCCCCTTTGTTTTTCTATGGAGCATTTATGAAATTGATTGATTATAACGGTAAACGCGCCACTAACGTGCCGATCGCCTTTTTGCTTTGTTTGCATTTTGTGTTTATGATGCTTCAAGGCATTTTGCTTGACGGAATCGATGATCCTATGATTCGGGTCGTTGCTTCAAAGGTGTTGCAGGTTTTGGCTTGCATAATTCCCGTTGCCCTTTTTCGTTACGGCGGCGGAAGCCGAGCTATTAAGCGCAAACTGCGCATAAACTGTATGCCTGCGTTCCCGATGTATTTTGTTTCCCTCGCGGTAATGTGTGCAGCTCTGCTCCTTAACGCCAAACTGTGTGAAATGCTCAATAGATTTGGTGCATCGTTTTCTGTAAGCGACCCGGAAATGATGTCCGGCGTTGGCGGCTTTTTGTTTTTGGTTTTTATGTACGTGCTTCTGCCTGCCGTTTGCGAGGAGCTTTTTTTCAGGTACGCACTTCTTTCTTCCTTGGGCGGAGGTCTTTATGCTGTGGTTATTTCGGCTCTCTGTTTCTCGGTGATGCATTTCAATTTATTCGGAACGCTTTATACCTTCACTGCGGGACTGGTTCTCGGCTGTGCTGCCATAGCAACAGGATCATTGCTGCTCCCTTGCATCCTTCACGTTTCAATGAATTCTATCGCGTTGTTTCTTTCTTATATGTCTGTCAGGCTTGATGCGGTAACTTATCTTCAGGTTGAGTCTATTCTTTGGAGTGTTGTTTTTCTTGGGGGTATCGTTTTTGCCGTCTTTACCTTGCTTAATTTTAACAGGCAACAGAATGAACTGGTAAATATGGAAAAAGATACGGATGAGATACCCGAACGCAGGAATACTCTTACGGTGTTGATCCCGATCGTGTATATCGTTGCGCTTGTGATCTGGAATTTGATAAGGATGGTGCTGTGACCGTGACTGCTGCTGAATTTGACGAAAGAGATGAACGGTATATGCGAGAAGCTATATCTCTCGCAGCCAAAGCTGAAGCGTTGGACGAGGTTCCCGTCGGTGCTGTGGTGGTGCATAAGGGAGCGTTGATCGTCGGTCGCGGATATAATGCCAGGGAAACAAAAAAGAACGCACTTTGCCATGCCGAGATAATGGCTATCGACGAGGCTTGCCGTACTCTCGGGGGATGGCGCTTGCCGGAGTGCGAGCTGTTCGTTACTTTGGAGCCCTGCCCAATGTGCGCGGGTGCGGTTATAAATGCGCGAATAAGCAGAGTGGTGTACGGAGCAAAGGATCTGCGTGCAGGCGCTTTCGGTACTCTTGTTTCCCTTAACGATCTTCCGTTGAATCACAAGGCGGAGATAGTGGGCGGTGTCCTCGGCGACGAGTGCGCCGAAATGCTTCGTGCATACTTTAAAAAGAAAAGAAAATAACAACAGGTCCGTCTCATATCAAGTATGAGACGGACCTGTTTGTTTTGTAAACTACTTTTTAAACACCCAAAGCTTCGAAAGAATATAATTTCCGATAACCACAACAACGGCGGCTACGCATTTTGCAATAAGATCCTTGGAAAAAATACTGATCTGTATGTAATTTGCGACGCCGAGCAGCCAAACGGTGCCAAAGGTTACAAGTGTGTCAAGAATTAAGGTTATCACTCTGCTACCGGAAAATTCGGCAAGCTGACGGATGAAGGGCTTGTTCGAGGTTTCGGCGTTAAACACCCATTTTCTGTTGGTAAAAAACGCAAACAGCACGGAAAGCACCCACTGGAGGATCTGCGCGGTCAGCCTGAGCGCGTATGTCGGATCTCCCGATTCGGTGGCAAGACCTATGGCTTTGCCGATCTCAAGTATAATAAGATAAGATCCCATTCCCACAACGGTGGTCAGCACTCCGAAAATGAGATACATAATAATTTCGCGGTATTTATTAAATAGCTCTTTGATCTTTATCATAACTGTTTTTCTGCAATTGCAGCAGCTTCCTTTTCAAAGGTTTTTGCGTCGGTAAGGATGTTAAGCGCGGAAAGTAAGGCGTTGGCAGTCATTCCGGTTGGAAGTTCAAAGACCGCGGCAAGACGGTTGCGCCGTTCAGCACTGCCTGCGCCGCCGGAAAGGCCGTATTCGTATAGTAACGCCTTTGTGATACCGGCTCGGGTTGGGAGATTTCCTCCTGCATAGGGCGTGAGCATCTTTCGAAGGAGATCCGCCTCCATACCCTCAACGCCTAAGTAGCCCTCGGCGGATCTGGAGTTTTTTCTTTTTTCCTTGCCATTGATCCTTGGGATGCGCAGGTGATAGATCTTGTCGGGCGGTATGGCACTGCCGATATGTCTGCGAATAACGTTTCCTGCTCCGTCACTGTCGGTAAGAATGATGATGCCGTTCTTTTTTGCAAGACGAGCAAAA